>DATLUZ010000042.1:0-38377 GCA_035577785.1 Burkholderiales bacterium
CTCACGTCGCAGGTACGCAACATCGCCGACGTGACCAAGGCGGTGCAGGCGGGCGACCTGTCGCGCAAGATCACGGTCGACGTGAAGGGCGAGATTCTCGAGCTGAAGAACACCATCAACACGATGGTGGACCAGCTTCGATCTTTCGCCGCAGAGGTGACGCGGGTCGCAAGAGAGGTGGGCACCGAAGGCAAGCTCGGCGGCCAGGCCGACGTGCAGGGCGTGGCGGGCACGTGGCGCGACCTCACCGACTCGGTGAACTTCATGGCCGGCAACCTCACCTCGCAGGTGAGGAACATCGCCGACGTGACGAAGGCGGTGCAGGCGGGCGACCTGTCGCGCAAGATCACGGTGGACGTGAAGGGCGAGATCCAGGAGCTGAAGGCCACCATCAACACGATGGTCGACCAGCTCTCGTCCTTCGCGGCGGAAGTCACGCGGGTCGCGCGTGAAGTGGGAACCGAAGGCCGGCTCGGCGGACAGGCCGAGGTGCGCGGCGTGTCGGGCGTGTGGAAGGACCTCACCGACAACGTGAACTTCATGGCCGGCAACCTCACCTCGCAGGTACGCGGCATTGCCAAAGTTGTAACCGCGGTGGCGAACGGCGACCTGAAGCAGAAGCTGACGGTGGAGGCAAAGGGCGAGATCGCGGCCCTCGCGGAGACGATCAACAGCATGACCGACACGCTCGCGACTTTCGCCGACCAGGTGACGACCGTGGCGCGGGAGGTCGGCGTGGAAGGCAAGCTCGGCGGCCAGGCCAAGGTGCCGGGCGCGGCGGGCATCTGGAAGGGCCTCACCGAGAACGTGAACGAGCTCGCGGCGAACCTCACCACGCAGGTGCGCGCGATTGCCGAGGTCGCGACCGCGGTGACGCAGGGCGACCTGACGCGCTCCATCACGGTGGAGACGCAGGGCGAGGTGGCGGCGTTGAAGGACACCATCAACGAGATGATCCGCAACCTCAAGGACACCACGGAGAAGAACACCGAGCAGGACTGGCTGAAGACCAACCTGGCCAAGTTCTCGCGGATGCTGCAGGGCCAGCGCGACCTCGTCACGGTCGGCCAGATGATCCTGTCGGAGCTCGCGCCGGTGGTCGGCGCGCACCAGGCCGAGTTCTACGTGCTCACCAAGCCCGAGAACGACAGCTCGAAGCTGAAGCTGCTGGCGAGCTACGCCTCCAAGGGCCGCCGAGCGCACGGCAAGGAGATGGACATCGGCGAAGGCCTGGTCGGCCAGTGCGCGATCGAGAAGCGCAAGCTTCTCCTGACGAACGTACGCACCGACGCGTTCCGCATCGCGACCGGCCTGTCGGACTCGAGCCCGCTCGACGTCCTGGTGATGCCCGTGGTATTCGAGGGCGAGGTGCGCGGTGTGATGGAGCTCGCCTCGCTCGAGCACTTCAACCCCTCGCACCAGGCCTTCCTCGACCAGCTCACCGAGTCGATCGGCATCGTCATCAACACCATCGAGGCCAACACCCGCACCGAGGACCTGCTCAAGCAGTCGCAGTCGCTGGCAGAGGAATTGCAGCAGACCAACCAGGAGCTCGAGGAGAAGGCGCGCCAGCTCGCGCACCAGAACCAGGAGGTCGAGCGCAAGAACACCGAGGTGGAGCAGGCCCGCCAGGCGCTGGAGGAGAAGGCGAAGCAGCTCGCACTCACCTCGAAGTACAAGTCCGAGTTCCTCGCCAACATGTCGCACGAGCTGCGCACGCCGCTGAACAGCCTGCTGCTCCTCTCGGACCAGCTCACGCGCAACGCCGAGGGCAACCTGAACCAGCGCCAGGTCGAGGCGGCCAAGACCATCCACGCCTCGGGCAACGACCTGCTCGCGCTGATCAACGACATCCTCGACCTGTCGAAGATCGAGTCGGGCACGGTGCAGGTCGACATCAGCGAGCTGCGCCTGCTAGACCTGCAGCGCTACGTCGAGCGCACCTTCCGCCACATCGCCGAGTCGAGCCGGGTGGGCTTCAACATCCAGGTCGACGCCGCGCTGCCGCGCTCGATGCACACCGACATCAAGCGCATGCAGCAGATCATCAAGAACCTGCTGTCGAACGCGTTCAAGTTCACCCACGAGGGCTCGGTCACCTTCTCGGTGGCGCCCGCCACCGCGGGCTGGTCGATCGAGAACGAGGAGCTGAACCGCGCCGGCCAGGTGGTCGCTTTCGCGGTGGCCGACACCGGCATCGGCATCTCGCCCGACAAGCAGCAGATCATCTTCGAGGCGTTCCAGCAGGCGGACGGCTCCACCTCGCGCAAATACGGCGGCACCGGCCTCGGCCTCGCCATCAGCCGGGAGCTCTCGAAGCTGCTCGGCGGAGAGATCAGGCTCATCAGCTCGCCGGGCGTGGGCAGCACGTTCACGCTCTACCTGCCGCTCGCCTACGCCGCCTCGCGCCGCGTCGCCGCTACCCCGGCGCAGCGCCACCTGGTGGTCGAGCCGCCGGTGGCCGAGCAGCCCGCGCCGCGCGCGGCCGAAGTCGAGCCGATCTACACCGAGCCGGAGGTCGAGGCCGAGCCGAACGAGGCCGCCGACGACCGCTCGGAAGTCAAGCCCGACGACCTTTCCGTCCTGATCGTCGAGAACGACCTCGCGTTCGCCAAGGTGCTGCTCGAGGCGGCCCGGGCCCAGGGCTTCAAGGGCCTGGTGGCCGGGACCGCGGCGAGCGCGCTGTCCAAGCTGAAGGAATACCAGCCTTCGGTGATGACGCTCGATATCTTCCTGCCCGACATGCAGGGCTGGCGCATCCTGGATCGGCTGAAGGCCGATCTCTCCACGCGCCACGTGCCGGTGTGCGTGGTCTCGACCGATGACTCGCGCGAGCGCGCGCTCAATTCAGGCGCGATCGGCTTCATAGCGAAGCCGGTGCATTCGCGCGAGGTCATCGATCAGGCGCTGACGCGCCTCAAGGCCTACGTCACCAGCGCGAAGAAGACGCTGCACCTCCTCATGGCAGAGGGCCCGGAGCGCGCAGCCCTGGCCGAGCGCCTCGCCGCCGACGACATCGAGGTCTACGCCACCGACAACAAGGCCGCGCTGTGCGCACGCCTGCGCCGCGACGCGGTCGACTGCCTGGTGGTGCAGAGCGGCGTCGCCGAGCTGCAGCCGAACGACCTGCTCGACGCGGTCGAGGACCAGCCGGTCACGCGCCAGCTGCCGATCGTGCTGTACGGGCCGGAGGGCGGCGATGCGCTCGCCACGTGGAAGCGCGCCGACGGCGTGTTCGCCTTGCGCGAGGCGCGCTCGGTCGAGCGTCTCCTCGACACCATCTACTTCTTCCTGCACCGCAGCATCATGGGCCTCGCCCAGGAGCAGCGCCAGACGGTCCAGGACCTGCACAACTCGAGCCGCGTGCTGGAAGGCAAGAAAGCCCTGATCGTCGACGACGACATGCGCAACATCTTCGCGCTGTCGACGGTGCTGCACGACCAGGGCATGGAGATGGTCTCGGCGAACAACGGCCGCGAGGCAATCCGCCTGGTGAAGGAGCAGCCGGGCATCGACATCGTGCTGATGGACATCATGATGCCGGAGATGGACGGCATCACCACCATGCAGGAGATCCGCAAGCTGCCGGAGAAGAAGGACCTCCCGATCATCGCGGTGACTGCCAAGGCGATGAAGGGCGACCGCGAGAAGTGCATCCGCGCCGGCGCCTGGGACTACCTGTCGAAGCCGGTAGACACCGTGCACCTTTTGGCGGTACTACGGGGCTGGCTGCATCGATAACAGGGATGATCGTGAAGGGAACCGGAATAGGCGCCGATTTTTTTCGCTCCGGATTTCTGTAGATGGATGACAAGGTCAACATCCTGGTCGTAGACGACCTGCCGGATAAGCGCCTCGCGTTCCAGGTGGTGCTGGAGGAGCTCGGCCAGAACCTGGTGATGGCGGCCTCGGGCGCCGACGCGCTGCGCGAGCTGCTGCTGCGCGAGTTCGCGGTGATCCTGCTCGACGTCAACATGCCGGACATCGACGGCATCGAGACCGCGGAGCTCATCCGCCAGCACAGCAAGACCAAGCACACGCCGATCATCTTCGTCACCGCCTACGCCGACGAGATGCAGACCGCGCGCGGCTACGCCCTCGGCGCGGTCGACTACATCCTGTCGCCGGTGATCCCGGAGATCCTGCGCAGCAAGGTCAAGGTGTTCGTCGAGCTGTACCGGGCGCAGAAGCGGGCGCAGGCGGCCGCGCGCCTGGAGGCCGAGCGCGCCGCGGCCGAGGAGGCCACGCAGCGCTCGGAGTTCCTCGCCTTCGCGAGCCGCGAGCTCGGCGCCTCGCTCAACCTGGACGCGGGCATGGAGCGCCTGCTGCAGATGCTGGTGCCGGGCCTCGCGGAGTACGCGCTGCTCTCGGTGCAGCTCGAGGGCGAGGCGCTCGCGATGTCATGCGGCGGGCGCGCGCGGCCGCAGGCGATGGAGGGCCTCGAAGCCCTGCCGGCGCCGCTGCAGCGCGTGTTGCGCGAGGGCCGCAAGAGCGACCTCGTGCTCGAGCCCCAGGCGGCGCTGCACGGCGGGGTGCGCTACTTCCACCTCGTCCCGCTGCGCTCGGGCGAGCGCACCGTCGCGATGCTCGCGCTCGGCTATGCGCGCGGGCCGAGCGCCTACGGGCTCGCCGACCAGGCCACCATCGAGGAGCTGGTGAGCCGCGCCGCGATCGCGTTCGAGAACGCCCGCCTGTACTGGAACCTGAAGCGCGAGATGGCGCGCACCAAGGAGGCCGAGGAGAAGCTGAAGGAGGCGAGCCGGCGCAAGGACGAGTTCCTCGCCATGCTCTCGCACGAGCTGCGCAACCCGCTCGCGCCGATCCGCAACGCCGCCGAGGTGATGCGGCGCATCGCGCCCACCGACGCCGGCATCGTCTGGGCGCGCGACGTGGTGGAGCGCCAGGTGACCCACCTCGCGCAGCTGGTCGACGATCTGCTCGACGTCTCGCGCATTACCCAGGGCAAGATCGCGCTGAAGAAGGAGCCGGTCGAGCTCGGAAAAGTGGTCCAGCACAGCATCGACACCGCCCGCTCGCTGCTTGAGGCGAAGCGCCACAATCTTTCCGTGAGCGTGTCCTCCGCGCCGATCTGGGTGTTCGGCGACTTCGCGCGGCTCTCGCAGGTGATCGGCAACATCCTCAACAACGCCGCCAAGTACACGTCCGAGGGCGGCCGGATCGAGCTCGTCGCGAGCGCCGAGCGCGGCGAGGCGCTGATCAGCGTGCGCGACAACGGCATCGGCATCGACGCCGCGTTGCTGCCGCACGTGTTCGAGCTCTTCACGCAGGGCGAGCGCTCGCTCGACCGCAGCCAGGGCGGCCTCGGCGTCGGCCTCACCGTGGTCGAGCGCCTTGTCGACCTGCACCAGGGCCGCGTCGAGGTGCACAGCGACGGCATCGGCAAGGGCTCGGTCTTCCGCGTCGTCCTCCCCTGCATCAGCGAGGTGCCGCAGGCGGCCGGCGAGGAGCGCGCAACGCCGGCGTACGCCGCGCTGGTGGCCGGGAAGCGCGTGCTCGTGGTCGACGACAACATCGACGCCGCCGAGAGCATCGCCGTGTTCCTGCGCCTCGAAGGCCACGAGGTGAGGACCGTGAGCGACGGCCCGCAGGCCGTGGCCATCGCGCAGGTGTTCGCGCCGCAGGTCGCGGTGGTCGACATCGGGCTGCCCGGCATGAACGGCTACGAGGTGGCGCGGCGGCTGCGCCTGAAGGGCGTCGAGGCGCCAACGCTGCTGATCGCGCTGACAGGTTACGGACAGAAAGAAGACCGCGCCCGCTCGATCGACGCCGGGTTCCACCACCACTTTGTCAAGCCCGCCGATCCGCGCGTGATCCAATCAGCCATCGCCGCGTGGGGTAGCCGCGGTGCGGACAGCGCTGTAGCCGAAGCACGACAGTAATTTCCTCGATTTGACGACGAAAAAGTTGGCGGTCAACGCTAACGGTCCGCACGCCGTTGCGGGAAGATGGTCTCTATAAGCATGGCCGATATCCTGGTCGTCGACGACAACCGCGCCAACCGCGAGGCGCTCGCGTCCCTGCTGGAGGTCGCGGGGCACGACGTGCGCCGGGCGGCGAGCGCGCGCGAGGCGCTCGAGTCGGCGCTCGCCGATCCGCCCGACCTCGTGGTCTCCGACGTCCTCATGCCGGGAATGGACGGCTACGTGCTGGTGCGCGAGCTGCGCGCCGACTCGAGGACGGCGGCGCTGCCGGTCGTCTTCTATACGGCGTATTTCGCCGGCCAGGACGCGCAGGACCTCGCGCAGGCCCACGGTGTGGCGCGCGTGCTGCTCAAGCCCTCCGACAACGATCTGATCCTGCGCACGGTGAAGGAAGTCCTCGCCGAGAGGACGCCCAAGCCGGCCGCCGGCGGGTCGGAGCTCGGCGGCGAGCACCTGCGCATCGTGGTCGACCAGCTGCTGGAGAAGACCGGCGCGCTCGAGGCGCAGCAGCGCAGGATCGAGCGTCTGAACCGCACGCTGGAGACGATGAGCGCGATCAACGCGCTCATCGTGCGCGTCATCGAGCGCGCGGACCTGCTCGCCGAGGCCTGTCGCATCGCGGTCGAGCGCGGCGGCTTCGGCTTCGCCGCGATCCGCCTCGCGCACGACGAGCGCGTGGTGTCGAGCGGCGAGGGCAGCCGCGACCCGCGCCTCGAGCAGTTCCCGGTCCCGCTCGAGGCCACCGTCTGCAACGACATCGAGGCCGCGCAGCCCCCTGGCCGCGAATCGGCGCTGCGGCGCGGGTTCCGCGCGTACGCCGTGCTGCCGCTCGTGTTCTCGGGCCAGACGGCGGGCGCGCTCCTCCTCTACGCGCGGGCGAAGGACGTGTTCGACGAAGAGGAAATGCGCCTCCTGCACGAGCTCGCCGGCGACATCGCCTTCGCGCTGCACCACATCGCGCAGAAAGCGAGGATGGATTACCTCGCATACCACGACTCGCTCACCGACCTCCCGAACCGGAGCCTGTTCGTCGACCGGCTCGGCCAGGGGCTGATCGCGGCGCGGCGCGAGCGCCGCTTCGCGGCGGCCGTGTTCCTGGACATCGAGCGCTTCCGCATGGTGAACGAGAGCTTCGGCCGGCGCGCCGGCGACGAGCTCCTGCGCGAGGCCGCGGCGCGGCTGTGCGCATCGGCGCGCGACGAGGACACGGTCGCGCGCGTCGGCGCCGACCATTTCGCCATCGCCGTGGCGCCGTGCGAGCGGCCCGCCGACACCGTCCAGGGGCTGCTCGAGCGGGTGGCCGAGGCGTTCTCGCGGCCGGTGCTGATCGACGGGGTGGAGCTGCGCGCCACGCTGAAGGGCGGCGTCGCCGTGTTCCCGGGCGACGGCTCCTCGACCGAGGCGCTGTGCGCGAACGCGGAAACCGCGCTCAACCACGCGAAGCAGGCGGCCTCGAGCTATCTCTTCTATGCGCCCGAGATGAACGCGCGGGTCGCCGAATCGCTCGACCTCGAGCACCGCCTGCGCCGCGCGATCGAGGACGGCCGCCTCGCGCTGCACTACCAGCCGAAAGTGGACGTGCGCAGCGGGCGCCTCGCCGGGCTGGAGGCGCTCATCCGCTGGCAGGATCCCGAGCTCGGCGCGGTGCCCCCGGCGAAGTTCGTGTCGCTCATGGAGGAGACCGGCATGATCCTGGTCGCCGGGCGCTGGGCGCTCGGGCGCGCGGTGCACGACATCCTGCGCTGGCAGGCGCTCGGCCTGGCGGTGCCGCGCACCTCGGTCAACGTCTCGGCGATCCAGCTGCGGCAGAAGGATTTCGTCGACTCGGTGCTCGAGGCGATCTCGCCGTTCGGCCGCGCCAGGCCGCTGCTCGACGTCGAGATCACCGAGAGCGTGCTGGTGGACGACATCGACGAGACCACGCGCAAGCTCCAGACGCTGCGCCGCGCCGGCGTCGAGATCTCGGTCGACGACTTCGGCACCGGCTACTGCTCGCTCAGCTACCTCGCGCGCCTGCCGGTCGATGTGCTGAAGATCGACCGCAGCTTCGTCGTGCGCATGCGCGACGCCGGCTACCCGCGCAACATCGTCGCCATGATCGTTTCGCTCGCGCATACGCTCGGCCTCAAGGTCATCGCCGAGGGCGTCGAGGACGACGAGCAGGTGAGGCTGCTGAAGGACCTCGGCTGCGACCAGATCCAGGGCTATCTCGTGAGCCGGCCGGTGCCGCCGCAGGACATCGAGGCGCTGCTGCGGCGCGCGGCGCTCGCCCCCGGCAAGGCGGCCGCCGCGTGAGCGCGGAATTCCTCCCGCTGCCGATGGCCGCGGCCGTGGCGTACCTGCGCCTGGTCAGCCACGAGGACCGCGGCCCGGCCTCGCAGGGCCTGCTCGACGTCGTCGCGAGCGCGCTCTCCATCTGGGTGCCGGTCTATGGCGGCACGCCGCGCCGGCGGCTCGCCGACGAGCTCGTCGCGCGCGGGAGGCTCTGCAACGGCGCCACGCGGCTGCGCTTCCGCGACGGCACGCCGCCGCTCGAGAACCTCGCCATCCTGCAGTCCGACCTCGAGGCCGGCATCGGCCGCCTCGAGCGCGCCGGCGTGCGCTTTTCCGACGCCATGCTCGAGCAGGCGCCGCGGCGCGTGCCGCGCGTGCTGCCCTCTTGATGCCGATCGGAGAGGCGTGCTAGCGTGGCCGAAGGTCCGGCGCCGTCATCCCCGCCGTCATCCCGACTCCCGGAGGAGGAACCATGAGCAAAAAGTGGATCGCCTTGCTCGCGCTGCTGTGGTTGATTTTCTGGATTACTCCGGGGCTCGCCGCGACCACCGTCGAAATGACGTGGATGTCGATCGCCAACTGGTATTTCAAGATCGGCGAGAAGCGCATCATGATGGACGCGTACATCTCGCGCGTGCCGGGGCCGCCGTTCTTCTACCCGCCGCCGGGCTATCCCGGCGACCTGTACGCTTACACCAAGAGCGGCTACGCAGTTGATACGGCTTCCATCGCCAAGGTGCGCGACGCCGTGCTCGGCGACAAGAAGCTCGACTATCTGCTCGTAGGGCACAGCCACTTCGACCACAGCTGGGACACGCCCACCTGGTCGAAGATGACGGGCGCGCCGCTGATTGGCGGCGTGTCAACCTGCTTCCAGGCCGCCGCGCAGGGCGTGGCGGCCGCGCAATGCCGTAGTGTGAGCGGCGGCGAGAAGGTCCCGCTCGGCGACGGCATCACGCTTCGCGTGGTGCGCTTCAACCACAGCGGCGACGCGAAGAACCCCATCCAGCACTTCGCGCGCGAGCTCTATCGCGCCCCGGTTCCGGACGCCAAGGGCGAGCTGCGCGCGGGCGTGGGCGAGGATTATCCCAACGGCGGCGGCAATCGCGCGTTCCTCTTCACCGTCGACAGCCCCGACGGCCAGCTCGCTTTCTTCGTGAACAACTCCGCCAGCGCTTTCGACCTCGACAAGGACATCGTGGTCGATGGCGTGAACTACGGCTCCCCGCTCGCGAACCTCGCCGCCGCGATGAAGGATGCCGGGCTCACGCACGTCGACGCGTGGATCGGCACCGGCGGCAAGCCCGTGGCGGAGCTCGTCGTGCCCGTGATCCATCCCAAGGCATACATTCCCAACCACTGGGATGGATTGTTCAATCCGTTCTGGAAAGGGATGCCCTATCCCTTCAAGGACGACGAGCTGCAGGCCTATCTCGCTGCGCAGAAGATCCCGATGTCCGTGCAGAAGCAGTACTTCGACACCTTCGTGCTGAGCCATTCCGGCGTAACCACGCAGGGCAATCGGGAGGTCAAGCGCAAGCTCGGCTTCGCGGACGAGCAACCCTTCACCAAGTCGATGCTCGACGCCGTGACGCACGTGGCGTCGACCAGCATGGGCGACGACTGCGGCGAAGGGTTCAGGCAGCCGAGCGACTGGTCGAAGCTTCTCGCGTCGCGCGGCTGGTAGGGTTACATGTTCGGATAGTTCGGCCCGCCGCCGCCCTCGGGGGCGACCCAGACGATGTTCTGCGTCGGGTCCTTGATGTCGCAGGTCTTGCAGTGCACGCAGTTCTGCGCGTTGATCTGCAGCCGCGGCCTGGTCTCGAGGTCGACGAACTCGTAGACGCCGGCCGGGCAGTAGCGGCTCTCCGGACCGGCATAGATCCGAAGATTCGTATTTACGGGAACAGAAGCATCCTTCAGCGTCAGGTGCGCAGGCTGATCTTCGTTGTGGTTGGTGTTGGAGAAGGAGAGGTCGGTCAGGCGATCGAAGGTCAGGACGCCGTCGGGCTTGGGATACTGAATCGGTCGCGCCTTCGACTTAGGGACCAAGGTTTCATGATCGGCGTGATCGTGCTTGAGCGTCCAGGGCGCCCTTCCGCGGAAGAGCACCTGGTCGACGCCCACCATCATGGTTCCAAGGTAGAGGCCCTTCGACATCCACGGCTTGAAATTGCGCGCCTTGTGGAGCTCGTCGTGGAGCCAGCTCGCGCGGAACGATTCGGGATAGGTCGCGAGCTCGTCGCCTTCGCGCCCGTTCTTGAGAGCGGGAACCGCGGCCTCGGCCGCCAGCATGCCGGACTTGATCGCCGCGTGGCTGCCCTTGATGCGCGAGGCGTTGAGGAAGCCGGCTTCGTCGCCGACCAGCACCCCGCCCGGGAAGGCGAGGCGAGGCAGCGACTGCAGGCCGCCCGCGGCGATCGCCCTCGCTCCGTAGGCGAGGCGCTTGCCGCCTTCGAGGAAGGCGCGGATCGCCGGATGCGTCTTGAACCGCTGGAACTCCTCGTACGGGGAAAGGTAGGGGTTCGAATAGCCGAGGCCGACGACGAAGCCCACGGCGACCTGGCGGTGCTCCTGGTGGTAGAGGAAGGAGCCGCCATAGGTATCGGCGTCGAGCGGCCAGCCGGCGGTATGGATGACGAGGCCGGGCTGGTGCTTCTCAGGCTTCACTTCCCACAGCTCCTTCAGGCCGATGCCGTACACCTGGGGCGTGGTCCTGAGGCGAAATCGCCCTTCGAGCTGCCGCCCGAGCTGGCCGCGAGCGCCTTCGGCGAAGAACGTGTATTTGCCGTGCAACTCCATGCCGGGCTGGTAGGCGTCGGTCTTCTCGCCCTTCCTGTTGACACCCATGTCGCCGGTCGCCACGCCCTTGACTCTATCTCCTTCGAATAGGAGCTCCGTGGCGGCGAAGCCCGGGAAGATCTCGACTCCGCAGGCCTCGGCCTGCGTGCCGAGCCAGCGGCAGAAGGCGCCCAGGCTGATCACGTAGTTGCCGTGGTTGCGGAAGCAGGCAGGGAGCAGGAACCGCGGCGTGCGCAGCGCACCCTTTTCGGTAAGAAAAAGGAAGCGATCTTCGGTGACGGGCGTATTGAGCGGCGCGCCTTTCTCCTTCCAGTCGGGGATGAGCTCGCCGATGGCGCGCGGGTCCATCACCGCGCCCGAGAGGATGTGCGCGCCGATCTCGGAACCCTTCTCGAGCACGCACACCGTGGTGTCGGGCGAGAGCTGCTTCACGCGGATCGCAGCCGCGAGGCCCGCCGGTCCGCCGCCGACCACGACCACGTCGTACTGCATCGATTCGCGGCTCATCGCGCAGAATTATAATCAGCCACCGATGGCGGATAAGAAACCGGATCAGAAACTGATGCACGTGGAGCGTATTCCCATTCGCTGGGGCGACATGGACGCGATGGGCCACGTGAACAACACCGTGTACTTCCGCTTCATGGAGCAGGCGCGCATCGGCTGGTTCGACGCGCTCCTGCCGCGCGGCGAGGCCTGGAACGAAACCGGCATTGTCGTCGCCAACGCTTCGTGCAACTTCAAGCGCCCGCTCAACTATCCCGGCACGGTCGAAGTCAAGCTTTCCGTGGGAATCCCGGGGGGCTCGAGCGTGCCGACGTACTATGAATTGACCATGGATCGCCAGGTCTACGCGGATGGCGAGGCGACGGTCGTCTTCATCGACATGGAAAAGCAGAAGCCGGTGCGCATTCCCGAAAGGATCCGCTCATTGCTGAGCTAGCGCCCCTCTGGCAGCCCTCGCCCGAGCGCGCCGCGGCGACGCAGATGGCGCGGTTCATGGCGCGCGCGGGCAAGAAGAGCTACGACGAGCTCCACGCCTGGTCGTGCACGCACGCGGCCGAGTTCTGGACCCTGCTGTGGGACTTCTGCGAGGTCCAGGGCGTGCGCGCCGGGCCGGCGCTCGTGCACGGCGATCGCATGCCGGGCGCGCGCTGGTTTCCCGAGGCGAAGCTCAGCTTCGCGCAGAACCTGCTGCGCCGGCGCGACGGCGGCGAGGCGATCGTGTTCTGGGGCGAAGACCGGATCCGCCGCCGCCTCAGCCATCGCAACCTCTACGACCTGGTCTCGCGCATCGCCCAGGCGCTCGCCGACGCCGGCGTGGAGAAGGGCGACCGCGTAGCGGGCTACCTGCCGAACCTGCCCGAGGCCGCCGCGGCGATGCTCGCCACGGCGAGCCTGGGCGCGATCTGGTCGAGCTGCTCGCCCGACTTCGGCGTGCAGGGCATGGTCGAGCGCTTCGCGCAGATCGAGCCGAAGGTGTTCTTCTGCGCCGACGGCTATCTCTACGGCGGCAAGGAGTTCGACTCGCAGGAGAAGGCGCAGGCCGCCCTCGACCGGCTGCCGAGCGTGGAGCAGTGCGTGGTCGTCGACTACCTCGGCCAGCCGGCCACCGCCGGCACGCCGCTCGACGAGTTCCTCGAGCCCTTCGACCCCGGCGAGATCCGCTTCGAGCAGGTGGAGTTCAACCATCCGCTCTACATCGTGTACTCCTCGGGCACCACCGGCGTGCCCAAGTGCATCGTGCACGGCACCGGCGGCACGCTGCTGCAGCACCTCAAGGAGCATCGGCTGCACAGCGACGTGCGGCCCGGGGATCGTCTGTTCTACTTCACCACGCTCGGCTGGATGATGTGGAACTGGCTCATGTCGGGCCTCGCCTCCGAGGCGACGCTGCTTCTGTACGACGGGTCTCCGTCGATCGGAAGAGGAAAAATTCTTTTCGACATGGCGGACGGGGAAGCCATGACGCACCTCGGCACGTCGGCCAAGTTCATCGACAGCCTGGCGAAGATGGGCGTCAGGCCGCGCGAGACGCACCGGCTCGAGAACTTGCGCGCGCTCCTCTCGACCGGCTCACCGCTCGCGCCCGAGGGCTTCGACTACGTCTACGACGCCGTGAAGCGCGACCTATGCCTGTCGTCGATCTCGGGCGGCACCGACATCGTCTCGTGTTTCGTGCTCGGCAATCCCATGAGCCCGGTGTGGCGCGGCGAGATCCAGGCCAAGGGCCTCGGCATGGCGGTGGATGTCTTCGATGAGAAGGGCGAAGCCGTGCGCGGCGAGAAAGGCGAGCTCGTGTGCACGAAACCGTTCCCCTCGATGCCGCTCGGCTTCTGGAACGACCCGGACGGGGCCAGGTACCGCGCGGCGTACTTCGAGAAATATCCCGGCGTGTGGCGCCACGGCGACTGGTGCGAGATCACCGCGCACGGCGGCGTCGTGATCTACGGCCGCTCCGACGCCGTGCTCAATCCCGGCGGCGTGAGGATCGGCACCGCCGAGATCTACCGCCAGGTGGAGCAGCTGGACGAGGTGGTCGAGTCGCTGGTGATCGGCCAGGACTGGGAGGGCGACGTGCGCGTGGTGCTGTTCGTGAAGCTGCGCGACGGCCTCACCCTGGACAACGAATTGACAGGGAAAATCAAGCGAAGGATTCGGGACAACACGACTCCGCGCCATGTCCCGGCGAAGATCCTGGAAGTGCAGGACATCCCGCGCACCAAGAGCGGCAAGATCGTCGAGCTCGCGGTGCGCGAGGCCGTGCACGGCCGTGAGGTGAAGAATCTCGAGGCGCTCGCCAATCCCGGCGCGCTCGAGTATTTCCGCAACCGCCCGGAGCTCGCCGCCGACTAGGCGACGAGCAGCCTGAGCGCTTCGCGATAGCGCGCCGCCGCGGCCTCCTCGGCCGCGTGGCGCTTCTGCTGCACCACCCAGCGGCCGCCGACCATCACGTCGCGCACCAGGTCGCTCGACCCGGAGAACACCAGCGCATCGGCCGCCGCTTCGCCGCCGCGTGCGGCGAGGTCCGGGTGCTCGCCGTCGAGCACCACGAGGTCGGCGCGCATGCCGGGCGCGAGCGCGCCCATGCGCCGCCCGAGCGCCTGCGCGCCGCCCGCTGCCGCCTCGAGCCACAGCGTGGTTCCTACGGACGGAAGGTCGTCCGTGGTCACGAGATTCCTCTTCCTCACCGAGACGCGCTGCAGGTACTCGAGCAGGCGCAGCTCCTCGGCGGGGTTGCGCGAGACGTGGCTGTCGCCGCCGATGCCGTAGCGCCCGCCCGCCGCGCGGTAGCCGAGCAGCGGAAAAACGCCGTCGCCGAGGTTGCCCTCGGTGCTGGGGCACAGGCCCGCCACCGCGCCGCTGCGCGCGAGTCCCTGGATCTCCTGCGGCACGAGGTGCGTCGCGTGGACGAGGCACCAGCGTCGGTCCAGCGGCATGTTGGCGAGCAGCCATTGCACCGGCCGTGCGCCGAGCGCGGCGATGCAGTCATCGACCTCGCGCGTCTGCTCCGCGGCGTGGATGTGGATCGGCGCGTCGCGGGCGACGCCGGCGACCAGCGCGGCGAGCGCCGCCGGATCCACCGCGCGCAGCGAATGCGGCGCGACGCCGATTCTCACCTCTGGCGTGGCGCGCGCGGCGAGGCCGCTGTACGCCTCGAGCACGGCGTCGGTGTCGCGCTCGAAGGCGCGCTGGCGCTCCTGCAGCGGCTGCCCGCCGAACCCCGACCAGCGGTACACCGACGGCATGAGCGTGATGGCGATGCCGGCCTCGCGCGCGGCATCGAGATGCGCCTGGAGCATGCCGTCGGGGCGGTGAACGTAGTGGAACTCGCCGACCGCGGTATAGCCCTGGCGCAGCATCTCGATGTAGAGGAAGTGCGCGACGACCTGCGCCTGGTCGGGCGTGAGGCGCTCGACGAAGCGGTACATCAGCTCGCGCCAGGTCCAAAAATCGTCCTCGCCGGCGCCGCGCAGCTCGGTGAGGCCGGCCATCGCGCGCTGGAACGCGTGCGAGTGCACGTTCGCCATCCCCGGAAGCACCGGGCCGGCGAGCGGCTGCGGGCCGCTCGCCCCGGTCTCGACCGCGACGATCTCGCCCGCCTCGACCGACAGCAGCACGTCCTTGGCCCAGCCCTCGGGGAGCAGCGCGTCACGGGCGAAGTAGCGTTCCACGCCGCTATGATAACGAGATGCACGATGCCGCCTGGATCAACGCGAACCTCGCGACGATGGGCAGCGCATCGCCATACGGGATGGTCCTGGATGGCGTCCTGGCGGTAAAAGACGGCTTGATCAGCTGGGTCGGCCCGCGCAGCGAGTGGCGCGGCGAGGCGCGCGAGGAGCACGACGTGGGCGGTACCTGGATCACGCCCGGCCTGATCGACTGCCACACGCATCTCGTCTATGCCGGAAACCGCGCCCACGAGTTCGAGCTGCGCCTGAAGGGCGCGAGCTACGAGGAGATTGCGCGCGCCGGCGGCGGCATCGTCTCCACGGTGAAAGCGACGCGAGCGACTTCAGAAAAAGAGCTTTTGAGAATTTCCCGAAAAAGGCTTCAGCCGTGGCTCGATGAAGGAGCAACGGCAATCGAAATCAAGTCGGGCTATGGCCTCGACCGCGACACCGAGCTGCGCATGCTGCGCGTGGCACGCCGGTTGGACGGAGAAATGATGGTGAAAACCACGTTTCTAGGCGCGCACGCGCTGCCGCCTGAATACGCCGGGCGCGCCGACGACTACATCGACTTCGTGTGCGGGGAGGTGCTTCCCGCCGCGGCGAAGGAAGGCCTCGTCGACGCGGTGGACGCCTTCTGCGAGAGCATCGCTTTCAATGTCGCCCAGACCGAGAAGGTCTTTCGCAAGGCGAAGGATTTGAAGCTCGCCGTGAAGCTGCACGCCGACCAGCTTTCGGATTCCGGCGGCGCCGCGCTCGCTGCCGCTTTTCGTGCCCTGTCGGCCGATCACATGGAATTCTCCTCCGAGTCCGGAATCGAGGCCATGGCGAGGGAGGGTAGCGTCGCAGTGTTATTGCCCGGCGCGTTCTATTTCCTCAGGGAAACGAAGCTCCCTCCGATCGAACTGCTGAGAAAGCACGGCGTGCCGATCGCGCTCGCCACCGACCACAACCCGGGCACCTCGCCGGTCTCCTCCCCGCTCGCGATCCTCAACATGGCGTGCACGCTCTTTCGCCTCACGCCCGAGGAGGCGCTCGCGGGCATGACGAAGCACGCGGCGCGCGCGCTCGGCCTGCAGGCGCGCCACGGCACGCTCGAAGCCGGGAAGAACGCCGATCTCGCGCTTTGGGACATCGGCGCGCCGGCCGAGCTCGCGTACGCGCTCGGCGCTAACCCGTGCGTCGGCCGTGTCCTAGGCGGCAGAACTCCTCGACCAGCGCGCGCAGCTGCGGGCGCAGGCGGCGCGCCAGGTCTTCCCTGAATTCAAAGGGAAAGGACTCGTTCAGGTAGGTTGCCTCGGACAGCTCGAGCTGCACAGCGTGCACGCCGCTGGCCGGATCGCCGTAGGTGCGCGTGATGTAGCCGCCCTTGAAGCGGCCGTTGAGCACCGCGCTGTAGCCCGACACTTTCCCCATCAGGCCTTCGCCGATTCCTGCGCCGCAGGAATGGCCGTCGGCGGTGCCGAGGTTGAGATCCCTAAGCGTTCCGGAAAAGAAGCGCGGCACCACGGAGAAAATCGAGTGGGCGTCCCAGAGCAGGGCGTAGCCGTGCTGCTTCTTCAGCGCTCGCAACTCCTCCGAGAGCCGCGAGTGATACGGCTTCCAGTACGTCGCCACCCGCTCGACGATCTCGCCCGAGTCCGGCTCCTGGCCGCGGTGGTAGAGCGGCTGCTTGTGGAACGTGTCGAGCGGCACGAGCGGCGTCGTGTCCTGCCCGGGGTAGAGGTTGGCGTTGTCGGGCGGGCGGTTGAGGTCGACGACGTAGCGCGAGTGCGTTGCGACGAGCACCGAGGCGCCGAGCTCGTCGAGGAAGTCGTAGAGCCGCTCGAGGTGCCAGTCGGTGTCTGGCAGCCGTTTCGCTTCGTCGGTCATCCGGGAGAGCAGGGGCTCGGGCACGTGCGTACCGGTGTGCGGCATCGACACCAGGAGCGGCCTGCGGCCGGCGCGGAGCTTGAAGGGCGCCATCAGCGCGAGGGCAGGAGCCCGGGGACGAAGCTGTGGAACTCGCCCGACTCCACCAGCGACTGGACCGCGGTGATGTCGGGGGCGAAGTAGCGGTCGTGGTCGTAGAACGCGGCTTTCGAGCGCACCAGGCGGTGGACCTCCTGCAGGGCCGCGCTGGTCTTGAGCGGCGCGCGAAAGTCGATGCCCTGCGCCGCCGCGAGCAGCTCGATCGCGACGATGCCGGCGCTGTTCGCGGCCATGTCGGAAAGGCGCCGTGCGGCGAAGGTCGCCATGCTGACGTGGTCCTCCTGATTGGCCGAGGTCGGCAGGCTGTCGACGCTCGCCGGATGCGCGAGCGACTTGTTCTCGCTCGCGAGCGCGGCCGCGGTGACCTGGGCGATCATGAAGCCGGAATTCACCCCGCCGTGCTCGACGAGAAACGGCGGCAGGCCGGAGAGCGACGGATCGATTAGCAGCGCCACGCGCCGTTCCGAGAGCGCGCCGACCTCCGCGATGGCGAGCGCCAGCGCGTCGGCCGCGAGCGCCACCGGCTCGGCGTGGAAGTTGCCGCCGGAGAGGATCTCGTCGCCGAGCACGAGCGGATTGTCGGTGACGGCGGCGGCCTCGCGCTCGAACACCCCGGCGGCGTAGCGCATCTGGTCGAGGCAGGCGCCCATCACCTGCGGCTGGCAGCGCAGGCTGTAGGGATCCTGCACGCGCGGGTCGTTCTCGAGATGCGAGCGGCGGATCTCGCTTCCCTTCAGGAGCTGCGCGTAGAAGCGCGCCACCTCCTGCTGGCCGGGCTGGCCGCGCAGCTCGTGGATGCGCGCGTCGAAGGGCGTGTCGCTGCCCGCCGCGGCGTCGACCGAGAGGCTGCCCGCCGCGAGCGCCGCGGCGAACACGTCCTCCGCCGCGAAGAGCCCCGTGAGCGCGAGCGCGGTCGAGACCTGCGTGCCGTTCAGCAGCGCGAGCCCTTCCTTGGGGGCGAGCTTGATCGCTTTCAGGTTCTCGTTCTTGAGCGCGGAGGCGGCGGGAATGCGAACGCCGCGCACGCGCACGTCGCCGATGCCGAGCAGCGCGAGCGAAAGATGCGCGAGCGGCGCGAGATCGCCCGACGCGCCGACCGAGCCTTTCGCGGGAATGCAGGGATGGATGCCGCGGTTGTAGAGCTGCAGCAGAAGCTCGATCAGCTCCGGGCGCACGCCGGAGTGGCCAGCCGCGAGCGAAATGACCTTGAGCGAAAGGATAAGACGCACCGTGGCGTCGTCCAGGAGCGGCCCGGTGCCCGCGGCGTGCGACAGCACGATATTGAGCTGGAGCTGCTCGAGCGCCTCGGCCGGGATGCGCGTCTGCGAGAGGCGGCCGAAGCCGGTGTTGATGCCGTACGCGGGCTTGCCGGAAGCGACGATCGCCTCCACGGTGGCGAGCGCCGCACGCACCTTGTCGCGCGCGGCCGGATCGAGCTCGAGCGGCGGCGCGTCCCGCGCGATCGAGCGCAGCTCCCTCAGCGTCGGATTCTTGCTTCCGAGACGCATCAGTCCAGGAACGGCAGATCGAGGCCCTGGGCGCGCGCGCAGGCGATCGCGTCCTGGTAGCCGGCGTCCGCGTGGCGCATGACGCCGCTCGCCGGATCGTTCCACAGCACGCGCTCGATGCGCCGTGCCGCCGCTTCAGTGCCGTCGCACACGATCACCATGCCGGCGTGCTGTGAATAGCCCATGCCGACACCGCCTCCGTGGTGGAACGAGACCCAGGTCGCCCCAGAGGAGGTATTCAGCATCAGGTTGAGCAAAGGCCAATCCGAGACCGCATCGCTCCCGTCGCGCATGCCTTCGGTCTCGCGGTTGGGGCTCGCCACCGAACCGGCATCGAGGTGGTCGCGCCCGATCACGATCGGCGCCTTCAGCTCTCCGCTCCTCACCATCTCGTTGAAGGCGAGGCCGGCGAGGTGGCGCTGCCCCAGTCCGAGCCAGCAAATGCGCGCGGGCAGGCCCTGGAAGCGGATTTTCGTTTTGGCCAACTGCAGCCAGCGCTGCAAGCCCGCATCTTCGGGGAACAATTCCAGAACCTTGGCATCGGTCTTCACGATGTCCTGCGGGTCGCCCGACAGCGCCACCCAGCGGAACGGCCCCTTGCCGACGCAGAACATCGGCCGGATGTACGCCGGGACGAACCCCGGATAGTCGAACGCGTTCGCGATGCCGGCGTCCTTCGCTTCCTGGCGGATGTTGTTGCCGTAGTCGACGCACGGAATGCCCATCGCCTTGAAGCCGAGGATCGCCTGCACGTGGCCGGCGATCGACTCGCGCGCCGAGAGCGCCGCCTCTTCCGGGTCCTTCCTGCGCACGTCCTTCCAGCGCTCGAGCGACCAGTGCTCGGGAAGATAGCCGTTCGCCGGATCGTGCGCCGAGGTCTGGTCGGTGACCAGCGCGGGCTTGAAGCCGCTGCTCTTTGCTTTTTTCAGGAACTCGGGGACGAGCTCGGCCGCATTGCCCAGCAGCCCCACCGAAACGGGTTTTCCCGTCTGGCCGATGATTTGCTGCGCCTCTTCGATGGTATTGGCACGGAAATCCAGATACCCCGACTTCAAGCGCATCTCGATGCGGCTCGGGTCGCACTCGATCGCGATCATCGAAGCGCCCGCCATGGTGGCGGCGAGCGGCTGCGCCCCGCCCATCCCGCCGAGCCCGGCGGTGAGAATCCACTTGCCGGACCAGTCGCCGCCGTAATGCTGCCGCCCGGCCTCGGCGAAGGTCTCGTACGTGCCCTGCACGATGCCCTGGCTGGCGATGTAGATCCACGAGCCCGCGGTCATCTGGCCGAACATCATCAGGCCCTTGCGGTCGAGCTCGTTGAAGCGCTCCCAGTCGGCCCACCTCGGCACCAGGTTCGAGTTCGCGATCAGCACTCGCGGCGCGTCGGGCTGCGTTCTGAACACGCCGACCGGCTTGCCGGATTGCACGAGCAGCGACTGATCCGATTGAAGCTCACGCAAGCTTGTTATTATTTGGTCAAAACACTGCCAATTACGCGCCGCCTTGCCGATGCCGCCGTACACCACGAGGTCCTCGGGACGCTCGGCCACCTCGGGATCGAGGTTGTTCATCAGCATGCGCAGCGGCGCCTCGGTGAGCCAGCTCTTCGCGCTGAGCTGCGTGCCGCGCGGCGCCCGCACCACGCGCGCGCTCACTGCGAACCCCCCAAAATCAGGGACAGACCACGTTTATTTGTCGCCATCCAGTGGAGAAAAACGTGGTCTGTCCCTGATTTTGATTTTGGGTCTCGGGAGTTCATTGCCAGACCTGCCGGGCGACGTCCATCATGACCTCCAGCTTGCGCCACTGCTCCCCTTCGGTCAGCAGGTTGCCTGCGATGCCCGAGGCGAAGCCGCACTGCGGGCTCAGCGCGAGCTGCTCCAGCGGCAGGAACCGGGCTGCCTCCTCGATCCTTCGGATCAGCTCCGTCGTCGCTTCGATGGTGCCGGTTTTTGTGGTGATGAGGCCAAGAACGACGGTGACGCCTTTCGGCACGAACCGCAAGGGCTCGAAGCCGCCGGCGCGCGCGCTGTCGTACTCGAGGAGGAGGCGGTGGAACCGCAGGCCGCCGAAGAGCCGCTCGGCGATCGCGTCGTAGCTGCCCTCGCGGTGCCACATGCTCGCGCGGTTCCCGCGGCAGATGTGCAACCCGAACGTCGCGCCCTCGAGCCCTGCGATGAGCGCGTTGTCGGCCTCGACCGCGCGCGAAAGGCTCGCGAGCGGATCCTCGCCGGCCGCGCGCATGCGCTCGAGCGTGGACGGGTCGACGTAGCCGGTGTAGCTCGGCTCGTCGAGCTGGACATAGCGGCAGCCGGCGCGCGCCAGCTCTTCCACGATGCGGCGCTGGATGCGCACGACGTCGGCCAGGAACTCGTCGCGGCTGCGGTACGGCGAGCCCTTGATTTCGCTCATCTGGGCCACGCGGTCGGGCCCCATCAGCGTCACCTTGGTTCTTGGACTTTTTATGAATTCGAATTCCGATAGCGGAAAATTCTTCTTGAGCGAAAGGCGGGCAGTCACTGGCGTCCGAAAGGAGAGCACCGCGTCCTCGCCGCGCGTGAGCGGCGTCTCGCCCGGCGAGCGGTTCCCGGGGTGACGCCGGAAGTTGTCCCACGAGGTGCGCCACATGTCCCAGCCTTCGACCTCGGAAAAGCTCACCTGCCAGTTGAGGCGCCGGAATTCGCCGTCGGTGATCACCGGCAGGCCGAGCGACTCCTGGCGCGCGACCACGTCGCGTATGGCGCGGTCCTGGACGGCGCCAAGATCCTCCCTGGAGATGTCGCGGCGGGCAAAACGCTGGAACGCGTCCTTCAGATAGCCGGGGCGCAGCAGGCTTCCGACATGGTCGACGCGCGACGCTTGCATGGGCTGGACGATACAATAACCCGGGTCGACTTCAGGGGAACGGGGTTGTCATGAGATTGCTCGCACTGCTGGCGGTCGGGCTGCTCGCTTTCGCGGCGCAGGCGCAGGACAAGGTGATCCTGGGCATGAGCGGATGGACCGGGTTCCAGCCGCTGAAGCTCGCCGAGCTGGCCGGGATCTTCAAGAAGAACGGCGTCGACATCGAGATCCGCTTCATCGCGCCGGTGCAGCGCTCGGCCGCGCTCGCCTCGGGCGCGCTCAACGCCGCCGCGACCACGGTGGATCAGCACATCGTCTGGGCCTCGGCCGGCATTCCCTCGGTGCAGGTCGCGCTCATCGACAAGTCGAAGGGCGGCGACGGCCTCGCGGTGCGCAACAACATCACCTCGATCAGGGATCTCAAGGGCAAGTCGGTCAACGTCGACGGGCCGGGCACGGTGCAGCATTTCATGCTCTCGTACATCCTGGAGAAGAACGGCATGACGATCCAGGACGTGATCCGCTCGACCATGGCGGCGCAGCCCGCGGCGCAGGCCTTCGTCGCGGGGCAGGGCGACGCGGCGCTCACCTACGAGCCCTATCTCTCGACCGTGCGCGAGAAGCCCGACGCCGGCAAGATCCTCGTCACCTCGATCGAATACCCTGTGGTCGTCGACGTGCTGGTATTCCGCAAGGACTTCATCGAGAAGCACCCGAAGGTGGTGAAGGCGACGGTCGACGGCTTCTTCGAGGCGCTCGACATGCTGAAGCGCGACCCGCTCAAGTCGCACGAGCTGATGGGCAGCAGCGTCAAGCAGTCGGGCGAGGCGTTCGCCAAGTCCGCCGCCTACATCGACTGGCAGGACCGCCAGGAGAACAAGAACTACTACGCGAAGGAGCACAAGCCCTTCGTCGATTTCGCGGTGCGCGTGCTGAAGTTCAACCGCGTGATCCAGAAGGAGCCGAAGGCGCAGGACATGATCGACCTGCGGTTCCAGTAGTCCGGGTTTGTTAGAACCGCTTAAGCCCGTCTCGCGCGGCGCGAGGATCGCCCTCGGCGCCGCGTTCTTCGTGGTGTTCTTCGCGGCCTGGGCGCTCGCCACTTTTGGCGGCGCCATCGACGCGATGTTCCTCAAGGACCCGCTCTACACGCTGACGAGCGGCGTGACGCTGTTCCGGGAGTTCGGCTTCATCCGCGACGTCGGCATCACGGTGTTCCGCGTGGTCGGCGGGTTCGTGCTGGCGGCGCTCGCCGCGGTGCCGCTCGGCATCGCGATGGGCGCTTTCAAGCCGGTCGAGGCGTTCTTCGAGCCGTTCGTGTCGTTCGCGCGCTACCTGCCGGCCTCGGCGTTCATCCCGCTGCTCATCCTGTGGGCCGGCGTCGGGGAAACGCAGAAGCTCCTGGTCATCTTCATCGGCTCGGTGTTTCAGGTCATCCTCATGGTGGCCGTGATCGTGGGCTCGACGCGCCGCGACCTGGTCGAGGCCGCCTACACGCTGGGCGCCGACGCCGCGGGCATCGTGCGGCGCGTCATGCTGCCCAACGCCGCGCCCCAGATCGCCGAGACGCTGCGCCTCGTCCTCGGCTGGGCCTGGACCTACGTGATCGTGGCCGAGCTCGTCGGCGCCGAGAGCGGCATCGGCCACATGATCATGGACAGCCAGCGCCTGCTCGACACCGGCCAGATGATCTTCGGCATCTTGTGCATCGGCATCATCGGCCTGGTGTCGGACCTCCTCTTCAAGTGGGCGAACCAGAGACTCTGGCCATGGGCTTTCTGAGGGTCGAGGCGGTGAGCCGGGTGTTTCCCGGCGTGCGCGGCGGCGTCCCGACGCGCGCCCTCGAGCGCACCGACCTCGAGGTCGACGACAACGACTTCATCTGCCTCCTCGGCCCCTCCGGCTGCGGCAAATCGACGCTGCTCCGCATCGTCGCGGGTCTCGAGCGGCCGACCACCGGCCGGGTGCTGCTCGACGGTCAGGCGGTCGAGCGTGCCGGCCCCGACCGGGGCATGGTGTTCCAGTCGTACACGCTTTTCCCCTGGCTGACGGTCGAAGAGAACGTTCTGTTTGGAAAAAGAGCCACGGAGGAGGTTGCCGGGAAGTTGATCGCCCGGATGGGTCTGCGGGGTTTCGAGAATCACTACCCCAAGATGCTCTCCGGCGGCATGCAGCAGCGCACCGCGCTCGCTCGCGCGCTCGCCAACGACCCGAAGATCCTGCTGCTCGACGAGCCCTTCGGCGCGCTCGACAACCAGACGCGCGCGCTGATGCAGGAGCTGCTCCTCGGGATATGGGAGGCCGACCGCAAGACGGTGCTGTTCGTCACCCACGACATCGACGAAGCCATCTTCATGGCGAACCGCGTCGCCGTGATGTCGGCCCGGCCGGGGCGGATCAAGAGCGAGCTGCGCATCGAGCTGCCGCATCCACGCCACTACACGATGAAAACCTCGCCGGAGTTCTCGCGCTACAAGGCCGAGCTCACCGAGCAGATCCGCGTCGAGGCGATGAAGGCGGCGCAGCTGGCCGACGCGTAGCGCCAGCTCAGTCGAGCCGGGCGCCGGAGAGCTTGACGGCGCGAGCCCACTTGGCGCCGTCGGAGACGATGAGCGCGGCAAGCTCCTCGGGCGAGCTCGAGACCGGATCCATCGCCTGCCGTGCGAACGCCTCCCGCATTTCAGGATTGCCGAGCGCCCTGCGCGTTTCCCGGTTGAGCCGCGCGACGACCTCGGGCGCCGTGCCCGCGGGAGCGAACAGTCCGAACCAGGCGCTGACCTCGTAACCCGGCAAGCCGGCTTCCGCGGAAGTCGGCACGTCGGGAAGCTGGATCAGCCGGCTCGGGCCCGCGACCGCCAGCGCTTTCAGCTTGCCGCTTCGAATATGCGGAAGGAGCGCCGCGGATTGCTCGAACATCACCTGCGTGCGGCCGGCGAGGAGGTCGGTCAGGGCGGGGCTCACCCCTTTGTAGGGAACGTGCAGCAGGTCCACGCCCGCGGCCACCTTGAACATCTCGCCCGCGATGTGCAGAGGATGACCGTTGCCGCCCGAGCCGAAGGCGAGCTGGGCGGGTTTGGCCTTTGCCATGGCGACGAGCTCCGGCAGGGAGCCGACGCCGAGCGAGGCATTCACCACGACGAGGAACACGCCGTTCGTGATCCGGCTGATCGGCGCAAACGATCGGACCGGGTCGTAGGCGAGTCTTGGAAGCAGGGCAGGCGCGCTGACGAGCGTTCCGGTCGTTCCGAGCAGCAGCGTGTACCCGTCGGGGGACGATTTCGCCACCGTTTCCGCGCACAGGGTGCCGGAGGCGCCGGGCTTGTTCTCGATGACGAACGGTTGCCCGAGCGCTTCGGTCAGCTTTGGCGCGATGAGCCGTCCGGCGATGTCGGTCGGGCCGCCCGGGGGAAAGGGGATCAGCAGCTTGATCGGCCGGTTCGGGTACTGCCCGTAGGAGGCGCCCGACAGGAGCGCGATGCACAGACCCGCCGTGCACAGACCGACTGCGAGCGCGATCGAGCGGCAATTCATCCTGTCCATGTTAGCGCACGACGTTCCGCGCATAACGCCAGTCGGCCAGTTGGTATGCTTCGAGCCATGGCCACGCTGCTGATCCGGCACAAGGTCCATGGCGAGCGCCCGCCGGCGCACCGCAACGCCCAGGCCGACCTCGACGCCCTGGCCTGCTTCATCGCGGGGTCGATGATGCTGGCGCGGCAGGAACTGGAGGGCGGCCTGTTCCGGAACGGCGCGAAGGAGCTGCATTTCCTGGACGGGCGCGCGTCGAAGCGCCTGCTGGCGGTCACCGCGCTCGACCTCGAGTGCGCGACCGCGGTCCTCGCCGATCCCGCGCACGCGGCCCGGATCCGCAGCCGCTTCTATCGCGTGAGGGCGCAGAGGCTGAAAGCGCGCGCCGTCGTGCTGAAAGACGAGGCGGAAGGCCTGCGCCGCGAGGTCAAGGAGCTGCGTGCAGCGTTTGAGCGGCAGGGCAATCGCGTGTAAACTCCCACATCCCTACACGCGCTGGGTAGATGACCAAGTATGTTTTCGTAACAGGCGGTGTAGTTTCCTCGCTGGGGAAGGGCATCGCCGCCGCGTCCCTCGCTGCGATCCTCGAGTCGCGCAGCATCCGCGTCACCAACATCAAGCTGGACCCGTACATCAACGTCGATCCCGGCACGATGTCGCCGTTCCAGCACGGCGAGGTTTTCGTCACCGAGGACGGGGCCGAGACCGACCTCGACCTGGGCCACTACGAGCGTTTCCAGAGCTCGAAGATGCGCCGCCACAACAACTTCACCACCGGCCAGATCTACGAGTCGGTGATCAAGAAGGAGCGGCGCGGCGACTACCTCGGCGGCACCGTCCAAGTGATCCCGCACATCACCGACGAGATCAAGGCGTTCATCAAGCGCGGCGCGGGCGACGCGGACGTGGCGATCGTCGAGATCGGCGGCACAGTCGGCGACATCGAGTCGCTGCCGTTCCTCGAGGCGATCCGGCAGATCGGCCTCGAGCTCGGACGCAACAACGTCTGCTACCTGCACCTGACGCTCGTCCCGTACATCGCCTCCGCGGGCGAGATCAAGACCAAGCCGACGCAGCACTCGGTGAAGGAGCTGCGCGAGATCGGCATCCAGGCCGACGCCATCATCTGCCGCACCGACCGGCCGCTGCCGGAGGACGAGCGGCGCAAGATCGCGCTCTTCTGCAACGTGCAGAAGGAGGCGGTGATCTCGGCCTGGGACGTCGACTCGATCTACAAGATCCCGGTGGTGCTGCACGAGCAGATGCTCGACGAGATCGTGTGCCACAAGCTCGCCATCCTCGCGCGCGCGGCCGACCTCTCGTCCTGGCGCAAGCTGGTGCAGGCCCAGGAGAACCCGCAGCACGAGCTCGACATCGCGTTCGTCGGCAAGTACGTCGACCTGCAGGACTCCTACAAGAGCCTGAACGAGGCGCTGCGCCACGCCGGCATCCACACCGGGGCCAAAATCAACATTCACTACCTCGACTCCGAGGAGATCGAGAGCAAGGGGACCGCCGGCCTCGAGAGCATGGACGCGATCCTCGTGCCCGGCGGCTTCGGCAAGCGCGGCACCGAGGGCAAGATGGCGGCGATCCGCTACGCGCGCGAGAACGGCGTGCCGTATCTGGGCATCTGCCTCGGCATGCAGCTCGCCACGATCGAGTTCGCGCGCAACGTCTGCGGCCTCGCCGGCGCGAACAGCACCGAGTTCGACGCCGACACGCCGCACCCGGTGGTCGCGCTCATCACCGAGTGGCTCGACCGCACCGGCCGCATCGAGAAGCGCACCGAGAAGTCCGAGCTCGGGGGCACCATGCGCCTGGGCGCGCAGAAGTGCCCGGTCGAGCCCGATACCTTGGCCTTCTCCATTTATGGAAAGGACGTGAACGAGCGCCACCGGCACCGCTACGAGGTGAACAACATCTACGTGCCGCAGCTCGAGGCGAAGGGCTACAAGGTGTCGGCGCGCACCCCGACCGAGAACCTGCCCGAGATGATGGAGCTGCCGGGGCACCCGTTCTTCGTCGGCGTGCAGTTCCACCCCGAGTTCACCTCCACGCCGCGCGCGAGCCATCCTCTCTTCAAGGCGTTCGCGACGGCGGCATTGCGCCACCGGGCGCGCGAAAAACGTCCACTCTCGGTCGTAGCAGCATGAAACTCTGCGGGCACGAGGTCGGCCTCGAGCGGCCGCTGTTCCTCATTGCCGGCCCGTGCGTCGTCGAGTCGCGCGAGCTGCAGATCGACGTCGCCGGGAAGCTTAAGGAAGTGACCGCGAAGCTCGGCGTACCCTTCATCTTCAAGTCCTCCTACGACAAGGCGAACCGCAGCTCCGGGAAGTCGTTCCGCGGCCCGGGCATGGACGAGGGCCTGAGGATCCTGTCGGAGGTCAAGCGGCAGGTCGGCGTCCCGGTGCTCACCGACGTGCACACCGAGGAGGAAGTGAAGCCGGTCGCGCAGGTGGTGGACGTGCTGCAGACGCCGGCGTTCCTGTGCCGCCAGACCGACTTCATCCACGCCGCGGCCTCGGCCGGCCGCCCCGTGAACATCAAGAAGGGCCAGTTCCTGTCGCCGCAGGAAATGCGCAACGTGGTGGACAAGGCGCGCGAAGCCTCCGGGCAGGGCAACATCATGGTGTGCGAGCGTGGCTTCTCTTTCGGCTACGGCAATCTCGTGTCCGACATGCGCTCGCTCGCGATCATGCGCAACACCGGCTGCCCGGTGGTGTTCGATGCCACCCACTCGGTGCAGCTCCCAGGCGGGCAGGGCACCTCCTCCGGAGGCCAGCGCGAGTTCATCCCGGTGCTCGCGCGCGCCGCGGTGGCGACGGGAATCGCGGGACTCTTCATGGAGACGCACCCCGATCCGGCGAAGGCGCTTTCCGACGGGCCGAACGCCTGGCCGCTTGGCCTGATGCAGGAGCTGCTCGAGACGCTGGTGGACCTCGACCGGCGGGTGAAGAAGACCGGTTTCGCTGAAGACAAGGTCAAGCAATGAGCTCCATCGTTGACGTGGTCGCCCGCGAGATCCTCGACTCGCGCGGCAACCCCACCATCGAGGCCGACGTGCTGCTCGAGTCGGGCGTGATGGGCCGGGCGGCGGTGCCCTCGGGCGCGTCCACCGGCTCGCGCGAGGCGGTCGAGCTGCGCGACGGCGACAAGAGCCGCTACGGCGGCAAGGGCGTGCTGAAGGCGGTCGAACACGTCAACACCGAGATCTCCGAGGCGATCGTCGGGCTCGACGCGACCGAGCAGGCGTTCGTCGACAAGACGCTGATCGACCTCGACGGCAGCGACAACAAGTCGCGCCTGGGCGCCAACGCGATCCTCACGATGTCGATGGCGAACGCCAAGGCGGCCGCGGAGGAGTCCGGGCTGCCCTTTTACCGCTACCTCGGCGGCGCCGGCCCGATGCGCATGCCGGTGCCGATGATGAACGTCGTGAACGGCGGCGCGCACGCCAACAACCGGCTCGATTTCCAGGAGCTCATGATCGTGCCGGTGAGCCAGCAGAGCTTCCGCGAAGCCTTGCGCTGCGGCTCTGAAGTTTTCCAAGCATTAAAACGTCTCATTGATTCAAAAGGCATGTCGACCGCGGTCGGCGACGAAGGCGGCTTCGCGCCGGCGGACCTCGCCACGCACGCCGCGGCGATCGAGCTCATCACGGAGGCGATCGAAAGCGCGGGCTACCGCGCGGGCCAGGACGTGGTGCTCGCGCTCGACTGCGCGGCCTCGGAGTTCTACCACGATGGCGCCTATGTGCTCGAGTCCGAGGGAAAGCGGCTGAGCTCGGCGCAGCTTTGCGACTACCTCGCCGACCTCGTGGCGCGCTTCCCGATCGTGTCGATCGAGGACGGCATGGCGGAGAACGACTGGGAGGGCTGGAAGACGCTCACCAACCGACTCGGCGGCAAGGTGCAGCTCGTCGGCGACGACCTCTTCGTCACCAACACGCGCATCCTGCGCGAGGGCATCCAGCAGGGCGTGGCGAACTCGATCCTCATCAAGGTGAACCAGATCGGCACCCTCACCGAGACCTTCGCCGCGATCGAGCTCGCCAAGCGCGCCGGCTACGGCACGGTGCTGTCGCACCGCTCGGGCGAGACCGAGGACACGACGATCTCCGACATCGCCGTCGGAACCAACGCGCTGCAGATCAAGACCGGGTCGCTGTCGCGCTCCGACCGCGTGGCGAAGTACAACCAGCTCCTGCGCATCGAGGAAGACCTGGGCGATTCGGTCGACTACCCCGGCCGGGAGGCGTTCGGGCGCTTCGGATGAAAATCCTCGCGGCGATCCTCGGCGCGCTCATCGTGCTGGTCCAGTATCCGCTCTGGATCGGCAAGGGCGGCTGGCTGCGCGCGTGGCAACTGGAAACGGAAGTATCGAAGCAGGTGAGCAAGAACTCGGACTTCGCGGCGCGCAACGCCGCGCTCGCCGCGGAAGTGCGCGACCTCAAGCAGGGCAGCGAAGCGATCGAGGAGCGCGCGCGCCGGGAGCTCGGCATGGTGCGAGGCAACGAGCTCTTCTTCCAGTACGTCGACCCCAAGGGGCAATGATCGGAATCGGGGTCAGAGCCCGATTTTCCTTTTTCCTATTGCTCGCGATGGCGTGCGCGGGCGTGTCGGCGCAACCGTATCCGTCACGGCCGCTCAAGGTCATCCTGCCGGTTCCCGCCGGCGGCTACTACGACACGGTCACGCGCATCGTGAGCCAGCGGCTCGCCGAGCGGCTGGGACAACCCGTCGTGGTGGAGAACCGCGTCGGCGCGGGCGGCGTGGTCGGCACCGTGCACGCGGCGGGCCAGCCGGCCGACGGCTACACGCTCCTCTTCAACGGCATAGGCGCGATGTCGATTTTTCCGAGCCTGCACGCCAAGCTCGCCTACGACCCGGTGCGCGACTTCGAGCCGATCATCCTGCTCTCGACCGTGCCGAACATCCTGGTGGTCAATCCTTCGGTGCCGGCGAGGAGCGTCGGCGAGCTCGCCGAGCTGGCGCGCGCGCGTCCCGGCGAGGTGACGTATGCATCCAACGGCGTCGGGACTACTCAGCACCTCGCCGCGGAGATGTTCGCGACCGCGAAGGGCCTGAAGCTGAACCACATTCCGTTCAACGGCAGCGCGCCGGCGGTGACCGCGATGCTCGGCGGCCAGACGATGCTTCTCTTCGGTGTGGCGACCGACGTCATGCCGCACGTCCGGGCCGGAAAGCTGCGCGCGCTCGCGGTGGCGAGCGAGAAGCGCATGCAGGCGCTCCCCGACGTGCCGACCACGGCGCAAGCCGGCGTGCCCGGCGTCGAGATCGAGATCTGGCTCGCCGCTTTCGCGCCGAAGGGCACGCCGCGCGAGCTGGTGACGCGCTTGAACGGCGAGATCGGCAAGGTCCTCGAGATGCCGGACGTGCGCGAGCGCATTGCGCAGGACGGCATCGGCGAAGTGAAGGGCGGCACGCCCGGCGAGCTCGCGAGCCTGGTCCGGTCCGAGATCGCGAAGTGGGCCAAGGTCGTCAAGGCCTCGGGCGCCAGGGTGGATTGAACTCGATGCGAATCTTCTTGCTGCTGTCGATACTGGCGGCCGGTTGCGCTCAGTTCACGTCCAGGCAATCACCGGCCAGCCTGGGCGGCACCTCGTGGCAACTGGTGCAGTTCCGAGGTGGCGACGGCACGCTGCTCACCCCGGACGACAAGGCCAAGTACACGCTCGCCTTCGCTGCCGATGGCGTGATGAGCGCCCGCGTGGACTGCAACCGCGCACGCGCGGGCTGGAAGTCCTCGGGGCCGAACCAGCTCGAATTCGGCCCGATCGCGGCTACGCGGGCGCAGTGCCCTCCGGGGTCGCTCCACGACCAGATCATGAGACAGCTTCCCAACGTGCGGTCGTACCTGATGAAGGATGGCCAGCTCTTTCTGTCGCTTATGGCAGACGGCGGCGTTTATCGGTTCGAGCCTGCGCGCTAGCGCGATTCTTGCTCGCGGTTTCCTGGATGGTGGCGTCGACCTGAACCGGGAACACCCGCGTGAACCTGTACGACATCGACGGTACGCTCCTCGCTGTGGTCCTGCTTGCCTCGCTGGTAGTCGCGATGCAGGTGGGCCACGTCCTCGGAAGGCGCCTCGAGCCCGAGTTGCGCGAGCGGATCGCGGGCCATGTCAACCTCATCCAGGGCAGCGTCCTCGGCTTGATGGCGTTGCTGCTCGGATTCACTTTCAGTCTGTCGCTGCAGAGGTTCGACAGCCGCAGCGAAGCGGCGGTCAATGAGGCGAACGCCATCCGCACCGTCTACCTGCGCTCGGAGCTGCTGCCCGCCTCGATCCGCGACACGGTCCAGGAATCGCTGCGCGCCTTCGTCGATCTGCGCGTTCAAATGGTCACCGCTTCCGTGAGGAAAGCCGAGCTCGACGGGTCGATCACCGAGGCGAGGCGCCAGCTCGACGCGCTCCGTGAACAGGCGGTGGAGGCGGTCCGGCTCGATCCCGGCTCGCCGCAAACGGGTCCGTACGTTCAGGCCGTCAACGGCATGATCGGCGAGCTCGTCAAGCGCGACGCGGCGATGACCCGGCACGTCCCGGAAACGGTGCTGCTGCTTCTCGGCGGCACGTTCGTGATCACCACGATGATCATCGGCTACGCTACGGGCGTTGCGGGCCACCGCACGTCCTTCGTCGCCTATCTGATGATCGGGCTGATCGTGATCCTGGCGTACCTGATCGTCGACCTCGACCGTCCGCGAAGCGGCCTGATTCAGGTCAGCGAGAAGAGCCTGCGCGACCTTCAGGCCGACATGAGGGCGGACTCGCCGGGCAGCGCCAGCCAAGGTGCTGGAAGCCCGCGACGGTGAGAAGGTTCGAGCCGCGCTGTGCCGGCCTACGCCTCGCCGCCGCGTTTGCCTGAGGCGTCGCGCATCAATGCGGCAGTTGTCGAAGGCGGCTGAGCCGGCGGCGCGTACCACTTCTCCTTCGGCACGACGTGCGGCACGTGAGGTTCTGCCATGTAGTGCGGCGAGGTGATCTGCACGCCGTACTCGTTGAACACGTCCTGGATGTGGCCGTGCAGTCGGTTGAGGATGTCGGCCCGGACGGCGGCGCTTTCGGCCGGGCTGTAGGCGATCAGCCTGTACTCGGCGTAGAAGTCGGAGAGCGCGGTCTGGCGCACCACCGGCTCGGGCGTGTGCGCGATGTCGTCGGTGCGCCGCGCGGCTTCCTTCAGCATGGCCTCGACCTGCCGCCAGGGTGTGCCGTAGCCGATCGTTACGGTGGTATCGAGAACGAAGCCGGTGCCGGGAATCGCGCGCGAATAGTTCTTCGTCGTCGCCGCGAGGACGGCGGAGTTGGAAATCGAGATCTCCTCGCCCAGGCCCGTGCGCAGGCGGGTCGCGAACATGCCGAGCTCGGTGACCGTGCCTTCGTTGTCGCCGATGCGCACGTAGTCGCCGCGCCGGAAGAGCCGCACGTACATGAGGATGATGCCGCTGAAAGCCTGGCCGATGACGCTCGCGCCGCCGAGCGAAATCATGAGGCCCACCAGCACCGACAGCCCCTTGAACGCGTCGGTCCCGGCGCCCGGCAGGAAGGGGTAGGCCATGGCGAGCGCGAACACCCACACGACGATCGAGAAGATGCGCCGCGTCGGCCGCGCCGTGTCGTGGTCGATCCAGGTGAGCTGGAGCGTTCCCTGCTCCACGCGGTCGAAGAACGCGCCGGCGAAGCGGATGAGCAGCCGCGCCAGGAAGAAGATGATGACGGCGAAGGCGAGCCCCGGCAGCGCGCCGAGGATGGCCAGCACGATCTGCCGCGCCATGTCCACCAGGTTGACCTGCAGGTCCTCGCCCCAGCGCCGGGTATAGGGGAACCGCTGCAGCACGAAGGCGACCCACCAGACGGTCGCGGTGAGCGCCATCACCCACGCGACCACCGAGACGGTGCGCCGGGCCAACACCTGCACGCTGCCGAGATGAAATTTGCGCGCTGTCTCGTCCGCGGCGACGGAGATGTAGCCGCCGAGCCGGCGGCTGCCCCACCGGAGCAGCCACACCAGCGCGGCATAGATCGCGCTCGCCGCGGCGGCGTAGGCCGCCGCGATCGCGAGGTAGCGCAGCGAATGCTGCTCGCGCCGCTCGGCGATCGCGCGCTCGAGCCGCCTGGCGCTCTCCTTCGCCAGGATCTGGGGCGTCTCCCCCGCGAACGCGTCGATGTCGATCTTCGTGACGATGTACGCGAGGGCGTCGCCGAGCAGCACGCGCGTGCCGGCTTCGGAATCGTCGAACGCGATTTGGGCGTACGGGTCGGCGTCGAGCGCCGCCTCGATGCGGTCGGTCGCATTGCGCACGCGCTCCTCGGCCGAATAGCCGGCGATCGGCCCGCGCAGCGTAATGACGGTGCGGTTCGCGATCACCACCGGCGCGCTCTGGCGCGGCGCCTCCGGGCGCACGGGTTCCTGGGCCGCGGCCGCCAGCGGCAAAAGAAGCAGCGCACGCGCGAGACGTCCGAGGCTCATGGATCCAAGATAGTCGAGGCGCAGCCGGGTCCGATATTGGACGTTGGTCCCATGCGCCGTCCCGCGCCTATCGGCTGTGGACGAGCGTTCCCGCGACGTAGGTTGCCGCCACGGCGCGGTCGTCGCCCAGAGTCATCTGGACGAAGAGCGCTTCCTCCAGGTCGCGGCAGTGCCGCATACGGTAGTCGATGACCGGCGTCGACCTGAGATCGAGCACCACGAGGTCGGCTTCCATGCCGACCGCGATGCTGCCGATCGTGTCCTCGAGGTAGAGGGCCTGCGCGCCGCCGCGCGTTGCCAGGTAGAACGCGTGGCCGGCCGAGAGGGTGTTGCCGGTGAGGTGCGCCACCTTGTACGCCTCGGCGAGCGTCTGCAGCATGGAGAACGACGTGCCGGCGCCGAGATCGGTCGCCACGCCCACCCTGACCGAACGCACGGCTTTCTTCGCGTTCGCGAGATCGAAGAGGCCGCTGCCGAGAAAGCCGTTCGAAGTCGGGCAATGGGCGAGGGCGGTGCCGCTTTCGTGGCAGCGGGCGAGCTCGTCCTCGGTGAGCCAGACGCCGTGGCCGTAGATCGCGCGCGGACCGAGCAGCCGGTAGTGCCCGTAGGTATCGAGATAGCCCTGGCGCTCGGGATAGAGCTTCTTCACCCACGCGACCTCGGCGCGGCTCTCCGCGACGTGCGACTGGAGGTAGGTTCCGGGATGCTCGGCCCAGAGCGCGCCGGCGGCCTCCATCTGCTCCGGGCTGCTCGTCGGCGCGAAGCGCGGCGTGACGCAATAGAGCTGGCGGCCCCGGCCGTGCCAACGCCCGATCAGCGCCTTCGACTCGTCGTAACCGCGCTGCGCTGTGTCGGTGAGCGCCGGGGGGGCGTTGCGGTCCATCAGGACCTTGCCGGCGATCATGCGCAGGTCGAGCGCCGAGGCGGCTTCGAAGAACGCGTCGACCGACTGCGGATGGACCGTGCAATGCACCGCCGCGGTGGTGGTCCCGGCGCGCAGGCATTCCCGGAGAAACACCTTCGCTGCCGCGCGCGCGTGCTCGCCGTCCGCGAACGCCTCCTCTGCGGGATAGGTGTACCGCGTCAGCCAGTCGGTGAGCTGCTCGCCATAGGCGCCGATAATCTGCGTCTGGGGATAGTGCACATGGCAGTCGACGAAGCCTGCGAGGATCAGGCTGTCCCTGCCGTAGCGCCGGACCCTGACGCCGCGCGGCAACTGCGGGCGCACCTCGGCCGCGGGCCCGAAGTGCGTGACCTTGCCGCCCGCCATGGCGACGATCGCGTCGGGCTCGTAGCGCATGGTGCGCTCGAGCCCCTCGGCGAAAGCGTCGCCGGTGTAGGTGAGGGCTGGCCCGCGGATCGCGGTGGTGGTTCCGACCCTCGTTCTGACCGCCATCGTGACTTCCCCGTTACGGAATTGCCGACAGGCCGATCCTAGCTTGCCCTTTGGTCCAATACTCGGCGTCGGGCAGGGCAGGTAGAGTGGCGGCGAGTCTCATCCGAGGGGAGGCGAGACCATGACGCTGCGCAAGAAGTTCTTGTTCTGGACCGTGGCAGTGCTGATCCTGGCGCCGGTCGTCTACTTCGCCTTCGTGCTGCACTGGAGCTACGCCGACGGCGAGCGCGCCGGCTGGGTTCAAAAGTTCTCCAACAAGGGCTGGGTCTGCAAGACCTGGGAAGGCGAGATGACCATGGTCTCGCTGCCGGGGTCGACGCCGGAGAAGTTCGAGTTCACCGTGATGGACGACAGGGTCGCCGACGAGGTGTCCAAGGCGATCGGCAAGCGCGTGTCGCTGCGTTACGAGCAGAAGGTCGGAATTCCCACGTCGTGCTTCGGCGATACGCGCTACTACGTCACCGGCGTGACGATCGTGCACGAAGTCCCGCTCCTGCCGGGTGTGGTCGTGCCCACGACCGATGGAGCTACGCCCGGCCCCGCCCCGGGCACCAAGGTTCCGCAGGCCGCGACCAAGGTTCCGGAGCAGAAATAGCGGTTCAGTCGGTCACGTCCGGCTCGAAGAAGAGCCACTGGATTTCCGGAAACTCGGCTCGCGTCGCCGCCTCGGCGCGGTTGATCGCGTCGATCAGCTCGGCCGCGCTCTCGGCCGCCATCCTCGCCTTCACCGCCACCATGAGCGAAGTGCCGAGCTGGAGCGTAATCAGGCGCAGGATTTTCTCCACGCCCGCCTGCTGCTGAAGGAATTGCCGCAGTCTCGCTTCGGTCGCGTGCTCGGCGCTCTGGCCGATGAGCAGCGCCTTGATCTCGATGCCGATGCCGACCGCGACGACGATCAGCACCGCGCCGATCGACATCGAGCCGAGCGCGTCCCAGGCGGGGTTGCCGGTAAACATGGTGGCAAGAACGGCAAGCAGGGCGAGCGCGAGGCCAAGGAGCGCGGCGAGGTCCTCGCCCAGGATCACCACCAGCTCGCTCTGCCGGCTCTCGCGGAACCAGCGCCACAGGCTGCGTTCGCCGCGCACCTTGTTCACTTCGTGCAGGCAGGCGCGGAGCGAAATCGTCTCCGCGATGAGCCCGAAGACGAGGATGCCGACCGCAACCCACGCAAAGCGGATCGGCTCCGGATGGGCGAGCTTGTGCCAGCCTTCATACAGCGAGAACAGCCCGCCGAGCGAGAAGAGGACCAGCGCGACGATGAACGACCAGAAGAACACGGCCTTGCCCCAGCCCAAGGGATAGTCGGGAGAAGGCGGACGCTTCGCCTGGCGCATGCCCCAAAGCAGCAGCCCCTGGTTGCCGCTGTCGGCGTAGGAGTGAATCGCCTCGGCCAGCATCGCGCTCGAGCCGGTCGCGATCGCGGCCGCGGTCTTGGCTGCGGCGATGGCGAGGTTGGCGCCGAGGGCGTAGAGAATGGTGCGCATCGAATCGGCTTTCACTGCCCCATACTAATTTGAATGCGAGTTCGCATCGTCACTTGACGCGTAAACAGAATACGGTATACAGTACGCGGTATACGTATGCCGCCCCTCGAACGCATCGACGGTCGCCCCGAGCTTTCCCAGCAGGTCTACCAGCAGCTCCTCGCCGCCATCTGTGAAGGCAGGCTGGCGCCGGGTGCGCGCGTTACCCAGGAAGAGCTCGCCGAATCGCTGAACGTCTCGCGCCAGCCGGTGCACCAGGCGCTGCGCCTGCTCAAGAACGAAGGCTTCGTCGTCGACGCGGGGCGCCGCGGGCTGATGGTCGCGCCCCTGGACGGCGCCTCGCTCGAGCAGCTCTACCAGGTGCGCGGGGTGCTCGACGGGCTTGCCGCGCGCCTCGCCGCGCAGTCCGGAAAGCGGCTCGATCCGGGGCTCGTCGCCCGCGGCCGCAAGGTCGTGGCGGCGGGGAAGGTCGGCGCGATGATCGAGGCCGACATGCACTTTCACCAGTGTCTTTACGAGGCTTCCGGCAATCCGCTGATCGCCCAGACCGCCGGGCGGCAGCTTCAGCACATCGCGCGCGCGATGGGCGTCGCGCTCGGCCGGCCGCAGATGCCGGGCACGGTGTGGGACGAGCACGAGGCGATCCTCGCGGCGGTCAACGCCGGCGAAGCGGCGAAAGCGGAAACGCTGGCGCGGCGTCACTGTGAGGGCGCCGGCAGGATCCTGTCCACTCAACTTCAGGCCACGATGCGCAAGGAGGCGTCCCGATGAAGCTCTCTTCCGAGCAGCTCCAGCAATTCGACCGGGAAGGGTATCTTTTTTTCCCTGGGCTCTTTACGCCGCAGGAAATCAAGGTTCTGACCGACGAAGTGCCGTCGCTCTACGCGCAGCGGCGTCCGGAGAACGTGCGCGAGAAAGCGGGCGACGTGGTGCGCACCAATTTCGCCGCGCACATGTACAGCTACCCGTTCGCCAAGCTCGCGCGCCATCCGCGCATGGTCGAGCCGATCCGCCAGCTCTTCGGCGAGGACCTCTACATGCACCAGTTCAAGATCAACGGCAAGGCCGCGTTCGACGGCGACGTGTGGCAGTGGCACCAGGACTACGGCACCTGGCGTGCCGACGACCAGATGCCCGAGGCGCGCGCGATGAACGTCGCCATCTTTCTCGACGAGGTGAACGAGTTCAACGGCCCGCTCATGTTCATCCCTGGCAGCCACAAGCTCGGCGTGCTCGAGGCCGACCACGATACGAGCACCACCAGCTACCCGTTGTGGGTCATCAATCAAGACACAATAAGACGTCTGGTTGATCGAGGCGGAATCGTTGCGCCCAAGGGTCCCGTCGGCTCGATGATCCTGTTCCACGGCTGCCTGGTGCACGCCTCCACTTCCAACCTCTCGCCGTGGAACCGCGTGAGCGTCTACCTCTCGCTCTGCGCGGTGTCGAACCACATCCGGCGGTTCAAGCGCCCGGGCTATATCGCGCACCGCGACTTCACGCCGATCCGTCCGCTGCCCGACGACTGCCTTCTCCGGCATTACGACGTCGCGCTCCCCTGGAAGGACGGCACGCCCGCCGAGGAGCTGCAGCCGTCCCTGAAAGCCGCTTGATGAATCTGTACGCCAAGCTGCTGGAAAGAAAGGACAGACCGCTGCGCATCGGCGTGATCGGCGCGGGGAAGTTCGGCGCGATGTACATCGCGCAGGTGCCGCGCACGCCGGGCGTGCACCTCGTCGGCATCGCGGATCTTTCTCCCGACTCCGCGCGCAAGAACCTCGAGCGCGTGGGCTGGCCGAAGGAGATGCATTCCGCTTCCTCGCTTGACCATGCTTTGAAAGAAAAGCGAACGCACCTGTCGGAGGACTGGGAAGCGCTGGTCGCGCACCCCGCCATCGACATCATCATCGAGTCGACCGGGAATCCGCCGGCCGCGGTCGAGCACGCATTGGCTGCTTTCAG
>DATLUZ010000043.1:0-30848 GCA_035577785.1 Burkholderiales bacterium
GGACGCTCGAGCACGTCGGCGATGAGGTGCGCCAGCGCCTCGGCCTGCGGCTTGCCGAAACCGCGCGTCGTCATGGCCGGAGAGCCGATGCGCACGCCGCTCGTGACCGCCGGCTTCTCGGGGTCGTTGGGGATCGCGTTCTTGTTGACCGTGATGTGCGCGCGGCCGAGCGCGGCTTCGGCATCCTTGCCGGTGATGCCCTTGCTGCGCAGGTCCACGAGGAACATGTGGCAATCGGTGCGGCCCGAGACGATCCTCAATCCGCGCTCGGTCAGCACGGCCGCCATCGTGCGCGCGTTCTCCAGCACTTTCTTCTGGTAGGACCTGAACTCCGGCTTGAGCGCCTCGCCGAGCGCGACGGCCTTCGCGGCGATGACGTGCATGAGCGGCCCGCCCTGCAGGCCGGGGAAGATGGAGCTGTTTATGTTTTTTTCAAATTCAGGCAGACCAAAGATCATGCCGCCGCGTGGCCCGCGCAGCGTCTTGTGGGTGGTGGTGGTGACGAAGTCGGCAATGCCCATGGGGGACGGATAGAGGCCCACGGCGATGAGCCCCGCGTAGTGCGCGATGTCGGCCATCAGCAGCGCGCCGCACTTGTCGGCGATGTCGCGGAAGCGCTTCCAGTCGATCGCGAGCGAGTAGGCCGATGCGCCGGTGACGATGAGCTTCGGCCTTTCCGCGAGCGCGATCTTTTCCGCGGCGTCGTAGTCGATCTCCTCCCTGTCGTTCAGCTGGTACGACACCACGCGATAGAGCTTGCCGGAGAGGTTCACCGGCGAGCCGTGCGTGAGATGGCCGCCGTGCGCGAGCGACATGCCGAGGAGGGTGTCGCCGGGCTTGAGCGCCGCGGTGTACACGGCCTGGTTCGCCTGCGAGCCGGAGTGCGCCTGCACGTTGGCCCATGGCGCGCCGAACAGCTTCTTCGCTCGCTCGATGGCGAGCGACTCGGCCAGGTCGACGTATTCGCAGCCGCCGTAGTAGCGCTTGCCGGGATAGCCTTCGGCGTACTTGTTCGTGAGCTGGCTGCCCTGCGCGATCAGCACCTGGCGGCTGACGTAGTTCTCCGAGGCAATGAGCTCGACGTGGTCTTCCTGGCGCTGGTTTTCGAGGCGGATGGCGTTCCAGAGCTCGGGGTCGGACTGGGCGAGAAGGTCGGGCGATAGCATCGGCAAATTTTACCGGTATCCTTGATCATGGATCGCGAAAAAACCAGGGCGGTCGCCGAGCAGATTTTCCGCGACATGGCGGGAGCGATGACCGCGGGCATGGTCTACCTAGGCACGCGCACCGGCCTCTTCCGAGCAATGCAGGGCAGGGGACCCATGAAGCTCGAGGATGTGGTGCGCGCCTCCGGCATGCAGTCTCGCTACGTCGAAGAGTGGCTGAAGGGCATGACCGCCGCCGGCTACCTCGTCTACGACCCGAAGGCCGCGACGCATACGCTGTCCGACGAGCACGCCTACTTCCTCGCCTCGGACGGGTCCGACCACTTCGCCGGCGGCATGTTCGAGATGGTGCCGCCGCTGCTGCGCGCCGCGCCCGGCGTGGCGCAGGCCTTCGAGAAGGGCGGCGGCGTGCCGTTCGAGGACTTCGGTCCCGACTGCGTCGCGGCGCTCGACCTCATCAATCGCGGCCTGTACGAGAGCCGCTTCACCGACCAGTGGCTCAAGCCGCTGCCGGACGTCGTCGCCAGGCTGCACGCCGGCGGGCGCATGCTCGACGTCGGCTGCGGCAGCGGCCGCGTGTGCACCGCGTTCGCGCGTGCATTTCCAAAGAGCGAGATTGTCGGCATCGATCCCGACGCGCACTCGATCGAGCGCGCGAAGAAGGCGGCGGTCGGCCTTCCCGTGCGCTTCGAGGCCGTCGGCACCGACAGGCTCAGGGCGAACGGCGGCTTCGACCTCATCACGCTCTGCGATTGCATCCACGACCTGGCCGACCCGCTGCAAACGTTGAAGCAAGTACGCGCCCTGCTCAAGCCCGGCGGCACGCTTTTCGTGGTCGAGCCCAAAGCCGCGGACCGCCTCGAGGACAACCTCAACCCGGTGGCGACGATGTTCTACGGCTTCAGCATTTTTCACTGCATGACGCAGTCCCTCGCGCGCGGCGGTCCCGGCCTGGGAACCTGCATGGGTCCCGCCGCCGCGCAGAGGCTGCTGAAGGAGGCCGGCTTCTCGGACTTCCGCATCCTGGACGTGAAGAGCCAGGTGAACCTGTTCTACGCTGCCCGCCCGTGAGGAAATCGGGGTCACAGCCCGATTTGCCTATCCGATTCAGACATTCAGTGGCGGCGCGAGGTCGCCGGGCGTGTCGATGTCGCGGATCGCGCCGGGATCTCCCACCGGGACTTTGAGCAGCCGCTCCTGGTTCGCCTGAAGGATACTTTTCGCACCCTCGTCACCGCCCAGCGCAACGAGCTGGTCGAAGAAGCCGCCGGAGATTCCGACCGGATGTCCGCGCTTCGCGCGCCAGTACGGCGCCGCGAGCGGCGCGCCGGCGGCAAGCGCATCGCGCACTGCGGCGATCGAGGCGGTGCGCACGAACGGCATGTCGGCGAGCGCGACGAGGTAGCCGTCGGCCGTGCCCGCCGCGCGCACGGCGCAGGCGAGGCTCGCACCCATGCCTTCGGCCGCGTTTTCGCAGACGATGACATGGCAATGGGGGGCGAGAGCGCGCGTAAGCTCGTCGGCTCCCGGCTTTACGACCGCGTAGATACTCGGCACGACGGTGTGCAGGTGACGCGCCGCCTGCACGGCGATCGGCACGCCGTGCGGCAGGCGGTGCAAAAGCTTGTCCGAGCCGAAGCGAGTCGCGGACCCCGCGGCGAGCAGGAGTCCGACGATGTTCAAGTCTCGGTCTTCACTTCGCAGGCCGAAGGATCGTAGCGCCGCTCGGGCTTGGCGGCCCAGGACGGCTCGCTCACGCCGTGGCGCACCGCGGTCATCTCGGCGAGGATCGCGAGCGCGATCTCGGGCGGAGTCTTGGAGCCGATGTACAGGCCCACCGGCCCGCGCAGGCGCGCGATCTCGTCGGCCGAGACGTCGAATTCCTTCAGCCGCTCGCGCCGCGCGTCGTTGTTCTTCTTGGAGCCGATGGCGCCGACGTAGAACGCCGCCGACTTCAGCGCCTCCATGAGCGCCAGGTCGTCGAGCTTGGGATCGTGCGTGAGCGCGACCACCGCGCAGTGGCCGTCGAGGTTCAGCTCGCGCACCACGTCGTCGGGCATGCCGCGGTCGAGCGGCACTCCCGGAAGGTCCCAGCCCGCGGCGTATTCGTCTCGCGGGTCGATTACCGCCACGTGATAGTCGAGCATATGCGCCATCTCGGCGAGGTAGCGCGTGAGCTGTCCGGCGCCGATCAGGACCAGGCGCCAGCGCGGGCCGTGAACGGCCGTCAGCACGCGGCCGTCGAACTCGAGCACGTCCTGCCAGCGCCCGGGCTCGAGCGTGCTGCGTCCGCTCTCGAGATCGAGCCGCCGCCGCACGAGCTGCTGCGTCCCGATGCGCTTCAGGAGCTCCTCCACGCCGCTCGCTTCCGAAAGCGGCTCCATGACGAGCTCGAGCGTGCCGCCGCACGGCAGTCCCCAGCGCGTGGCCTCGGCATTGGTGACGCCGTAGGTGATGAGCTCAGGCTTGCTCGCCGCGACCACATTATTTTTTATTTTTTCAACAAGATCATCTTCGACACAGCCACCCGAGACCGAGCCGACGATCTGGCCGTCGCCGCGGATCGCGACCATCGCTCCGACCGGGCGGGGGGCGGAACCCCACGTCCTGACGATGGTGCCGAGCGCAACGCGCTGCCCGCTCTTGCGCCAGCCTTCGGCGGTCCTCAAGACTTCGATGTCTACGCTATCCATGTGGAAATGTTAGCGCAACTCTGCAGCCGCGAGAGCCCGCACCGTCCGTGAGGTCTATGCGAGCGCCGTGCCCGCCCGCGATCTCGCGCACGATGGCGAGGCCCAGGCCGCTGCCCGTGCCGCGCGTGCCCGGCACGCGGTAGAACCGTTCCAGCACGCGCTCGCGCTCCTGGGGTGCAATTCCCGGACCGTCGTCTTCGACTTCGGCAAAGGACTGGCCATCGCGCTGGCCGGTGCGCACGGTGACGCGGCCACCGTTGTTCGAGTACTGGATCGCGTTGTGCACGAGGTTGGCGAGCGCCTCGCGCAGCAGCAGCGCGTCGCCCTTCACCGGCGCCGCGGCGAGCTCGAAGCCGAGATCGACGTCGCGCTCGAGCGCCTGGTGCACCCAGCCGTCGGCCTCGGCCTCGACCACGCTGCGCAGGTTCACGTCGGAGGAACTTCCGCGCGCGCCCGGCTCGGCGCGGGCGAGCGCGAGCAACTGGTTCGCGAGGCGCGCGGTGCGGATGGTCGCCTGGTGGACCTGCTCGATCTGCGCGCGGCACGACTCGGGCAGCGGCTGGGCCAAGGCAAGCTCGGTATGCGCCTGCAGGCCGGCGAGGGGCGTGCGCAGCTGGTGGGCGGCGTTGGCGAGGAAGCGCTGCTGGTTGCTCGCGGCGAGCGCCAATTCCTCGAGCAGGCCGTTCAGCGCCGACACGAGGGGCCGCGTCTCCTCGGGCGCGCCGGCGGCGTCGATCGCGCTGAGGTCGCGCGGCGAGCGCGCCTTCAGCTCCTCCGAAAGGCGCGCGAGCGGCCACAGGCCGCGCTTCACGCCGAACCACAGCAGCACCAGCGTCGCGAGCGCGATGAGGATGCCCGGCAGCAGGCTGGAAATGAGGAACTCGCGCGCGAGCCGCGTCCGCTTGACCATGGTCTCGCCGACGAGCACGGTGCAAGTCAGGCTGCCGCACGGCGCGGGCGCGGTGACGATGCGCACTGCCTCGCCTTTGTACCTCGCGTCGTACGCCGTGCTGCGCTCGGAGACGGGCAGCTTGTCGTCGCCGGCGATGTGCGATCCGCTCGGCGACAGCACGCTGTAGAACAGCTTGTCGTAACGGTCGGTACGCAGCGCCGTCTCCACTTCCTGCGGCAGGTCGAGGCGGTAATCGCTGTCGTTCGCGCGCACGTGCGCCGCAATCGCCGCGGCGATGTCCGAGAGCGCCTGATCGTAGGCCTCGTTTGCCGGCTCGATCGACGAGTAATAGCCGACCACGGCGCCAACGGCGAGCAGCGCCGCGATCGGCGGCAGGAGCAGGCGCAGCAGGTGGGCGCGTAGGCTGCGCGCGGGCATCGCCCAGCGACCTAGTGCGGGGCGGCTTTGAACTCTTCGAGCATGTAGCCGAACCCGCGCACCGTGCGGATCTTGATCCCCGCGGGCTCGAGCTTCGAGCGCAGCCGCGACACGTACACCTCGATCGCGTTCGGGGAGAGGTCCTCGCCCCAGCCCGCGACGGCCTGGATGATCGCCTCCTTGGAGACGATCTTCTCCACCTTCGCGAGCAGCACCTCGAGCACCGCCCACTCCCGCGCCGCCAGCTCGAGCGGCTCGTTCCTGAGGAAGGCGCGGCGCGCCACGGTATCGAGCGCGAGCGGGCCGTGCACGATGCGCGGGCCGCCGTGCGCCTGCGAGCGGCGCAGGAGCGCGCGCACCCGCGCGGTCAGCTCCGGCATGGCGAAGGGCTTCACCATGTAATCGTCGGCACCGATGTCCAGGCCGCGGACCCGGTCCTCGACCGCGTCGCGCGCCGTCAGCACCAAGACAGGGATCGGCTTCTCGGCCGCTCGCAGGCGCCGCAGCACCTCGAAGCCGTCCATGCGCGGCAGGCCGATGTCCAGGATCACCAGGTCGAAGTGCTCCTGCGAGGCCGCGAGCACCGCGTCCTCGCCGCGCTCGGTGACGTCGACAGCGTGGCCTTCGGCCTCGAGGATGCGGGACAGGCCCGAAGCGAGCGGGGCGTCGTCCTCGACGATCAACAGTCTCATAGAGGGATTCCGGATGATAAGCGATTCGCCATTATGCGCGCGGCTTTCGCAGCGCACCATTGCCGCCCCGCGACGGCGGGGCTAGGATGGCTCCTCTTCAGAAGGCACCCTACCCCCCCGGAGGCTTGCATGTCGGTCAAGGTATCCATGAAGGTCAATGGCAAATCCGCTTCGGCCGAGGTCGAGGCGCGGACGCTGCTGGTCACCTTCATCCGTGAGAACCTGCGTCTCACCGGCACCCACGTCGGCTGCGACACTGCGCAGTGCGGCGCGTGCACCGTGCTGATGAACGGCCGCGCCATCAAGAGCTGCTCGATCGTCGCCATGCAGGCCGAAGGCGCCGACATCATGACGATCGAGGGCGTCGCGAAGCCCGACGGCACGCTCCATCCGATGCAGCAGGCCTTCAAGGAGAACCACGGCCTGCAATGCGGCTTCTGCACGCCGGGCATGGTCATGAACGCGCTCGATTTCGCCAGGAGCCATCCGAATCCCACCGAGAAGGAAGTGCGCGAAAGCCTCGAGGGCAACCTCTGCCGCTGCACCGGTTATCACAACATCGTGAAAAGCATCATGGCCGGCGCCCGGGCGATGGGAGGAAAGATATGAACGCCCCGCTGATCGGCGCGCGCATCCAGCGCAAGGAGGACTATCGCTTCCTCACCGGCGCCGGGCAGTACACCGACGACGTCGCGCTGCCGCGCCAGAGCCATGCCGCGTTCCTGCGCTCGCCGCATGCGCATGCCCACATAAAAAACATAAAAACTGATGATGCCAAAAAATCTGCTGGGGTCCTCGCCGTGTACACCGGCGCGGATCTCGCCGCGGCCAAGGTGGGCGGCCTGCCTTGCGGCTGGCTCATCACCGACGTCAACGGCCAGCCGATGAAGGAGCCGCCCTACCCGGCCCTCGCCCAGGGCAAGGTGCGCCACGTCGGGGAGCGCGTCGCCGTCGTCATCGCCGAGACGGCGGCGCAGGCGCGCGACGCGGCCGAGCTGATCGAAGTGGACTACGAGGTGCTTCCCGCGGTCACCGACGGCATGAAGGCGAAGGGGGCCGCCGCGCTGCACGACATCGCGCCGGACAACTCCTGCTACGTGTGGGCGCTGGGCGACAAAGCAGCCGTTGATTCTGCTTTTGCGAAAGCCAGTCACATCACGAAGCTGGAGTTCGTGAACAACCGCCTCGTGCCCAACGCAATCGAGCCGCGCTCGGCGAACGCGTCGTACTCGCGCGCCGACGACGGCTACACGCTCTACGTGGCGAGCCAGAACCCGCACGTCGAGCGCCTGCTCATGACGGCCTTCGTCCTCGGGCTGCCGGAGAACAAGGTGCGGGTGGTCGCGCCCGACGTGGGCGGCGGCTTCGGCTCGAAGATCTACCTCTACCCGGAGGACGTGGTCGTCACCTGGGCCTCGAAGCAGCTCAACCGGCCGGTGAAGTGGACCTCCGACCGCAGCGAGGCCTTCGTGTCCGATGCGCACGGGCGCGACCACGTGACGGTGGCCGAGCTTGCGCTCGACAAGAACGGCAAGTTCCTCGCCATGCGAGTCAAGACCACCGCCAACCTCGGCGCGTATCTCTCGACCTTCGCGTCGTGCATCCCGACGATCCTGTACGCGACGCTGCTCGCCGGCCAGTACACCACCCCGCTCATCTACTGCGAGGTCAACGCGGTGTTCACCAACACCACGCCGGTGGACGCCTACCGCGGCGCCGGCCGGCCCGAGGCGACCTACGTGGTCGAGCGGCTCGTCGAAACCGCCGCGCGCGAGCTCAAGCTCGACCCGGTCGAGATCCGGCGGCGCAACTTCATCAAGGCCTTCCCCTATCAGACGCCGGTCGCGCTGTGCTACGACACGGGGAACTACGAGGCGACGCTGAGCGCCGCTCTCGACATGGCGGACGTTTCGGGATTTGAAAAGCGTAAACAGGAATCGTTGAACAAAAACAAGCTGCGAGGCATCGGCTACGCCTGCTACATCGAGGCCTGCGGCATCGCGCCGTCGAACGTCGCCGGCAGCCTCGGCGCGCGCGCGGGCCTGTTCGAGGCGGGCGAGATCCGCGTGCATCCCACCGGCACGGTGACGGTGTTCACCGGCTCGCACTCCCACGGCCAGGGACACGAGACCACCTTCGCCCAGGTCGTCGCCGACCGGCTGGGGCTGGCGCTCGAGGCGGTCGAGATCGTGCACGGCGATACCTCGAAGATCCTCTTCGGCATGGGCACATACGGCTCGAGGTCGCTCGCCGTCGGCGGCACGGCGATCGTGAAAGCGCTGGACAAGATCGTCGCCAAGGGCAGGAAGATCGCGGCGCATCTCATGGAGGCCGCGGAAGCCGACATCGAGTACGACCGCGGCGTGTTCAAGGTCGCCGGCACCGACAAGCAGAAGGCCTTCGGCGAAGTCGCCTTCGCCGCGTACGTGCCGCACAACTATCCGCTCGACAAGCTCGAGCCCGGGCTGAACGAGAACGCCTTCTACGATCCGACCAACTTCACCTTCCCGGCAGGCACCTATGTCTGCGAGGTGGAAGTGGACCGCGACACCGGCGCCACGGAGATCGCCTCGTTCACCGCCGTGGACGACTTCGGCAAGGTGATCAACCCGATGATCGTCGAGGGCCAGGTGCACGGCGGCCTCGCGCAGGGCATCGGCCAGGCGCTCACCGAGGGCTGCCGCTACGACGACAGCGGGCAGCTCGTCACCGGCTCGCTCGCCGACTACTGCATCCCGAGAGCCGGCGATGTGCCGAGCTTCAAGATCGACACGCGCGAGACGCCCTGCACGCACAACCCGCTCGGAGTGAAGGGCTGCGGCGAAGCGGGCGCCATCGGGGCGCCGGCGGCGGTGATGAACGCGCTCACCGACGCGCTCGGGGTCAAGGACCTCGCGATGCCCGCGACCGCGCAGACCGTGTGGCGCACGCTCCAGAGAAAAGCAGCCTAGGAGAACACACCCATGCATGCATTCGAGTATCACCGTCCGTCCACCACCAAGGATGCCCTCGCCTTGGGCGCGCAGAAATCCGAAGGCCGCTATCTCGCCGGCGGGCAGAGCCTGGTGCAGGCGATGAAGCTGCGCCTGTCCTCGCCGAGCGATCTCATCGATCTCGCCGCCATCAGCGACCTCAAGGCGCTGTCCGGCGACGCCGGCTCGGTCACCATCGGCGCCATGGTGCGGCACGCCGACGTCGCGGCATCCCCCGCGGTGCAGAAGGCAATTCCGGCGCTCGCGCAGCTCGCCGGCATCATCGGCGACCGGCAGGTGCGCCACATGGGGACCATCGGCGGCTCGCTCGCCAACAGCGACCCCGCGGCGGACTACCCGGCCGCGGTGCTCGGCCTGGGCGCGACGATCACGACCAACAAGCGCAAGATCGAAGCGGACAAGTTCTTCAAGGGCCTCTACGAGACCGCGCTCGAGCCGGGCGAGCTCATCACGCAGGTCGCTTTCCCCGCGCCGAAGCGCGCCGCCTATATGAAATTCAAGAACCCGGCCTCGCGCTTCGCGCTGGTCGGCGTGTTCGTGGCGGACTTTGGTAACGGAGCCGTACGCGTCGGCGTCACCGGCGCCGGGGCGTGCGCCTTCCGCCAGGCCGAGATGGAGAAGGCCCTGTCGCAAAAGTTCGCGCCGGAATCGGTCGCCGGCATCAAGGTCAAGGCCGACGGCCTGAACAACGACCTGCACGCCTCGCCCGAATACCGCGCCCATCTGATCACCGTGATGGCGAAGCGGGCCGTGGAGGCGGCGCTGAAGTAATCCTTTTCGAGGCGGAGGAGGAAAAAGCCCGCCGCACGGCGGGCTTTTCTTTTAGCGCATTTTTCCGCGCTGGTGCTCGGCACGCGCCGCGCTGACGGCCGTCTTCACATGCTTGCGCTCCTCGGGCGGCGGCAGGACGGCCTTCAGCCCCAGCATCTGCAGCTCGAGCTCGCGCATCCAGCCGCGGGAATGGTAAAGGTGCTCGTCCTCCTGGTCCTCGACCTCGGCGTAGGCATCCTTGAGCGCCTTGCCTTCGGCGCCCGTGAGCTTCTTCGAGACCTCGCCGATCACCTCCCAGTTGGCGTGGTCCTTGGTCTCGGCCAGTACGACGCAGTCGCACGCCGTGCACTCCGCCTGCTCCTTATCGCCGCTGGCGAGCGCCGCTTCCATGGCCTTGACGAGGGACTGGCCCATGTCGTGCACGATCTTGCGGCCCGGGGTCTGCTGGTCCGGATCGATCTGCAGCTGCGCGCAAACGTCATGCAAAATCTGCACATGGCGCTCGGTTTGCTCGTGATACTTCCCCCATTCTTCCTTCAAGTCCTCGTTGAGCACGCATTTCAGCGCGGTCTCGTAGACCTTGACCCCGCCCATTTCATGCTCCAAAGCCTGGATCAGCATCTCGTGTACGACATCCATCTTCATTGCGGCCTCCTGTGGTTAACCGGGCAAGAGGCAGCAACCCGTGTGCCCAACGGGCTAGCCGCGGCTCGCCAAATTTCGGACAATGCCGATTCCCATGACGCACCCCCTTCCCAAGTCGATCGACGAAACCCAGGCTCTGCTCGCCGGCGGTGAGTACGTTGCCGACCGAAGCCTCGCCACATCGCTCTTCCTCGCGCTCGCCATGAAGCGGCCGCTCTTCCTCGAGGGCGAGGCGGGCGTGGGCAAGACCGAGATCGCCAAGGTGGTGTCGCAGGCGCTCGGACGCGACCTCATCCGCCTGCAGTGCTATGAAGGGCTCGACATCGCGCAGGCAGCCTACGAGTGGAACTATCCGCGCCAGATGATCGAGATCAGGATGGCCGAGGCCGAGGGGGTCAAGTCGCGCGAAGGCCTGGAGCAGGACATCTTCTCCGAGCGCTTCCTCATCCGCAGGCCTCTGCTGCGCGCGCTGCAGTCGGCCGGCGCCGCGCCGGTGCTGCTGATCGACGAGCTCGACCGCACCGACGAGCCCTTCGAGGCGTATCTCCTCGAGGTGCTGTCGGACTGGCAGATCACGATTCCCGAGATCGGCACGGTGCGCGCTGCCGAGCCGCCCGTAGTGGTGATCACTTCCAACCGCACGCGGGAGATCCACGACGCGGTGAAGCGGCGCTGCTTCTACCACTGGGTCGACTACCCCGACGCGAAGCGCGAGCTCGAGATCCTGCGGCGCAAGGCGCCGCGCGCCGCCGAGCGGCTCTCGCGCGAGGTGGTCGCGTTCGTGCAGCGCCTGCGCAGCAGCGATCTGTTCAAGCAGCCGGGCGTCGCCGAGACCATCGACTGGGCGAACTGCCTGGTCGCGCTCGACCGCGTGGCGCTCGATCCGGAGACGGTCAACAACACCCTCGGCGTGCTCCTCAAGTACCGCGACGACCTCGAGCGCGTCGCCGGCGCCGAGGCCGAGCGCATGCTGGCCGAAGCGAGCGCGGCAGCGTGAACCCGGCCTCGTTCCTCAGGAAGCTGCTCGGCGGCGGCCAGAGCGCCGTCGAGCGCCGCACGCGCGAGCTCGTCGGCCTCTGCGAGGCCCTGCTCGCCGAGCGTGGCGAGTACACGAGCACCGCGCTCGCGCGCGACGCGCTCGCCGCCTGTCAGGCACTCGACGAGCGCTCGCGCGAGGATTTCTTCGACGTGCTGGCGCGGCACTACTCGCCCTCGCCGGAGGCGGTATCGCGGGTCGCGGCTGCATACCAGGCCGATCCTTCGCCTGCCAACCTCGCGCACCTCCAGGAGACGGTCGAGCCGCCGCGGCAGGAGATTTTCCGCCGCCTCAACATGGCCCCCGGCGGCACCGCCACGCTGGTGGAGATGCGCAGCCAGCTCCTGAAGGGCATGAAGGCGCATCCGCATTGGAAGGTGATCGACTACGACCTCATGCACCTGCTGCGCTCTTGGTTCAACCGCGGGTTCCTGCGGCTCGAGCGCATCGACTGGCGCACCTCGGCGATCGTGCTCGAGAAGCTGATCCAGTACGAGGCGGTGCACGCGATCCAGGGCTGGCGCGACCTGCGCCGGCGGCTCGAATCCGACCGCCGCTGCTTCGCGTTCTTCCATCCGCAGCTGCCCGAGGAGCCGATCATCTTCATCGAGGTCGCGCTCACGCGCGGGATGAGCGCGCATGTGCAGCCGCTCCTCGACCTGAAGTCGCCCGTCGCGGTGCCGGCGAACGCCGATTGCGCCATGTTCTACTCGATCACCAACTGCCAGGAAGGGCTGCGCGGCATATCGTTCGGCAACCTGCTGATCAAACAGGTCGCCGAGGACCTGAAGCGCGAATTCCCGCACCTGCGCCGCTTCGCGACGCTGTCGCCGGTGCCGGGATTCCGCCGCTGGCTTGGCGAGCACGCCGGCGCGGAGCTCCTGACGAAGATCGAGGACCCGGCCTGGCATCTCGGCGAGGTGCCCGAGGCGGTTCAGGCGCAGCTCACACGCCTCTGCGCCCGCTACCTGCTGCACGCCAAGCAGGGCGAGGAGCCGCTCGATCCGGTGGCCCGGTTCCACCTCGGCAACGGGGCGTCCCTGGAGCGCCTGAACTGGATGGGCGATACCTCCGAGCAGGGCATGGCGCGCGCCGCGGGCCTGATGGTGAACTACGTCTACTGGCTTGCGGAGGTCGAGCGCAATCACGAGCGCTACTTCCGGGAGCACGTCGTCGTCGCGGCGCCGGCGGTGGAGAAGCTGGCGCGGGAAGCGGCTCCTCCGCCTGCCGAAAAAGGCAAGGCCGCTTGACCGAAGGTCGTCTAGCGGAAAACGTGATGCATTTCGCCCGGCTCCTCAGAGCCGCGGGCCTGCGCATCGGTCCCGACCGCGTGGTCGACTGCGTAAAGGCGCTGGAGATGGCGGGCGCGTGCGAGTTTCCGCTGCGGCGCGAAGACTGGTACTGGACCATGTCGGCGGTGCTGCTCTCGCGCAACGAGCAGCGGCCGATCTTCGACCAGGCCTTCCGCATCTTCTGGCGCGATCCGAAGCTGGCCGAACGGATGATGCAGCTGATGTTGCCGCAGGCGTTCGGGCGAGCGCCCAAGCCCGAGGAGCAGCAGAGCCAGCGGCTGACCGACGCGCTTTTCAGCCAGAAGCAGCAGGAAAGCAAGACCGAAAAGGTCGAGCTGGAGGCGCGGCTGACCTTCTCTTCCCGCGAAGTGCTGCAGCGCATGGACTTCGACACCATGTCGGCGGCCGAGCTCGCGGAGGCGAAGAAGCTCATCGCCGAGCTGCGGCTGCCGCTACCCGTAGTCAAGACCAGAAGGTTCCACGTTCAGCGCAACGGCAGGCGGATCGATCTAAGGAGATCCCTGCGCGAGACCCTGCGCGAAGGCGGCGACATCATCCCGCTCGTGCGCGCCGCGCCGCGCGAGCTGCATCCGCCGCTCGTCGTGCTGTGCGACATCTCGGGCTCGATGAACCCGTACTCGCGCATGTTCCTGCACTTCCTTCACGCCGTCACCAACGACCGCGACCGGGTGTCGGTGTTTGTGTTCGGGACGCGGCTCACCAACATCACGCGGCAGCTGCGCCACCGCGACGTGGACGTGGCGATGGCGCGCGTCGCCGAGGCGATCAAGGACTGGTCGGGCGGCACCCGCATCGGCGCCAGCTTGCGCGAATTCAACTGGCGCTGGGGCCGGCGCGTGCTCGGGCAGAACGCCTGCGTGCTGCTCGTGTCCGACGGGCTCGACCGCGAGGCAGGCGAGGGCCTCGGCGACGAGATGGAGCGGCTGGCGAAGTCCTGCCGCTACCTGGTGTGGCTCAACCCGCTGCTGCGCTACGACAAGTTCGAGGCGCGGCCCGCCGGCGTGCGCGCGATGCTGCCGCACGTGGATCTTTTTCTGCCGGTGCATAATCTCGACAGCCTGCTCGACCTGGCCAAGGCGTTGAGCGGCCCCATGACGAGACGACAGGAGATGCGTGCATGGAAATGACCGCCGAGCAGCTGGTCCCGGCCTCCCAGCAGCAGACCTGGGACGCGTTGAACGACCCGGCGATGCTCAAGCAGTGCGTGCCGGGCTGCGAATCGATCGACCCGATCGGCGACAACCAGTACCAGGTGCTCATGGTCGCGCGGGTGGGACCGGTGAGCGCGAAGTTCAAGGGCAAGCTCACGCTCTCCGACATCCAGCCGCCGAGCTCGTACTCGATCTCGTTCGAAGGCCAGGGTGGCGCCGCCGGGTTCGCCAAGGGCGGCGCGCAGGTGCGCCTCTCGCCGCAGGGCGACGCGACGCGCCTCGCCTACGACGTCAAGGCGAACGTCGGCGGCAAGCTCGCGCAGATCGGCTCGCGCCTGATCGACGCCGCGGCGAAAAAGGTCGCCGACGACTTCTTCCGCAACTTCAACCAGAAGGTGGGCGAGCTGCATGGAAAGAGCAACCCACCCGGCTGAAGACCACGCCGCAGCGCATCCCGCGCCGCATCTCGCACCCACGGCGCGCGACCCGGGCTTGCCTTCGGTATCCGATGCGACGCTCATGCTCTTTGCCGGCGGCGCTCTCGTCCTGACGCTGGCCGCGCTCGTCGTCCTCGTCCGCTGAGCCCGCCGCTCCTTTCATGAGCGTAGTCGCGCGCATGGACCGCGTGGTGAACGAGTTCGTGGCGCGCTGCCGCTGGTTCCACGAGCCCCTCACTAAGGGCCGGGCGAAGATGTTCGCCCTGCAGCACCGCCTCAACACGCGCCAGCGCAACTCCGTGCTGAAGCTCAAGGTGGCCACGAACTGCGACGACTGGGATACGCGCATGCGCATCCTGCAGGCATGCAGCGAGGAGGTGATCGCCGACCACGCGCACGGCGGCGGCCGGCCGCACTGGGCGATTCTCGAGGACCTTGGCCTGCGGATCGGCCTGCGGCGGAGCGAGCTCACGGGCGCCAAGCCCCTGCCCTCGACCCAGCTCGCCTGGAGCGCCTGGGAGGGGCTGATGGCAAACAAGCACTGGCTGGAAGGCATCGTCGCCAACACTTGCGCCGAGCGGATCAACGTCCCCGGCTACGGCAAGGGCGAGTTCAGGCGTCGCGGATGGTTCGGCATGGAGCGCGGGCGCTGGGGCCGGCTCTTTCGGCTGAGCGAGGAAGAGCTCGAGTTCTTCGAGCTGCACACCGAGGCCGACATCGAGCATTCCGACATGGGCTGGCGCGCCGTGGAGAAGCACGCCCGGCGGCTGCGCATGGAGGACGCGGCGGTCGCCGCCTGCGAGCGCAACCTGCACGTCTGGGAGCACTACCTGAACGGCATCGCCGCCGGCGGCGACGCCTACAAGAAATAGGGTCTGTCCAGGTCTGTCCCTATTTTTCCGAGTCGTTTTCCTATTTGTCGTTCAGCTTGGGCTGCTTGTCCTTCGGCGGCACGGTCCAGAAGTAGATCGTGCGCCCGTTCGACTCGAGACGCTTTTCCGGCTTCCACGCCCCCATCTCGAACTGGTGCGAGACGATGCGCGTACCCGGCTTGAGCTCGTTCCAGAGCTTCGGCCGCAGCTTCACGTTGAGGTCTGGCAGGAGGTACAGCGTGATGATGCTGGCGTCCTTGAAGTCGGCGGTGAAGAGGTCCTCCTGCCGGAACTGCACCAGGTTGGTGACGCCGGCCTTCTTCGCGTTCTCGTTCGCCTCGCGGATGCGCTCCGGGTCGATGTCGATGCCGGTCGCCTTGACGCCGTACTTGCGCGCCGCGGTGATCGCGATGCGGCCGTCGCCCGAGCCGAGGTCGTAGAGCACGTCGCCTTTCTGCACGTTGGCGAGCCGCAGCATGTCCTCGACCACTTCCTGCGGCGTGGGCACGAAAATCACATCGGGGTACCGGGTCGCGGGCTGTTTTTGCGCCTGCGCGAAAAGCGGGAAGGGTGCGACGAGAATGCACGCCGCCGCCAGCGTGGTGAGGATCTTCATCGGGAAATTATGCCTGAGCGCCTATTGCGGCGAGACGCCGCCCGCGAACCGATTCGAGGTCACGGCGGCATCGAGCTCGCGCTGCTCGTCGGGAAGGAGCTCGAGCGGGCCGTCGGTGAGCGCCGCCTCGATGTCTCCGGTGCCGTGGATCTCGAAGCGCGCCCAAGTAATCAACACGATGGCGGCGACGATGGCGACGACGGCTAGGAGGGCGACGATCGGATGCTCGTCTTTGGGCGGCTGCGGGAACTCGTCGTGCGTGCAGGCGACCATGGATGTTAGACAGCACGCCCGGGGTTGGTTCGTCGCGCGCCGACGACTGACCGGTTCTAATCCCCCGCGATGGTCATGCTCTCGATCAGGATCGAGCCGCACGAGCGGCCGTTGCGCGTCACCACGTCGCTGCCGATGGCCGCGATCGCGCCGAACATTTGCCGCAGGTTGCCGGCGATGGTGATCTCCTCCACCGGGAAGCGGATCTCGCCGTCCTCGACCCAGTAGCCGGCCGCGCCGCGGGAGTAGTCCCCGGTGACGACATTCACCCCCTGCCCCATCAGCTCCGTGACTAGCAGGCCCTTGCGCATGTGCCGCAGCATGCCGGCGAAGTCCGGCCCTTCCGAGCGCACGAAGAGGTTGTGGTGCCCGCCCGCGTTTCCGGTGCTCTTCATGCCGAGCTTGCGCGCCGAGTACGTGCCCAGAAAGTACCCCTCGACCACTCCGGCGCGCACGATGGTGCGGTCGCGCGTCGCCACGCCTTCCTCGTCGAAGGGAGCGCTCGCCATCGCACCGCGCACGTGCGGGCGTTCATCGATGTCGACGAGCGGCGAGAACAGCTTCCGGCCCAGGCTGTCGGCCAGGAACGAGGTCTTGCGGTAGAGATTTCCGCCGTTCACCGCCGAGATGAAGTGGCCGATGAGCTGAAGCGCCACCGGCGCCTCGAACAGCACCGGCGCCTTGCCGGTGGGAATCTTGCGCGCCCCCAGCCGGGCGAGCGTCCGCTGGCCGGCGTAGCGCCCGAGCGCGACCGGATCGGCAAGCTTCTCCGGGGCGCGCGACGCGCTGTACCAGTCGTCGCGCTGCATCAGGCCCTTCTCCTCGGCGATCACCGAGCACGACAGCCAGTGGCGCGAGCCGGGATAGCCGCCGACGAATCCGAGGCTGTTGGCGGTCACGAACTGCGAATGCTGCGCCGAGACGCTCGCGCCTTCCGAGTTGCGGATCTTCTTCGACACCGCGAACGCGGCCGCCTCGCAGCGCTTCGCGAGATCGATCGCCTCCTCGGTGGAGATCGCCCACGGGTGAAACAGGTCCATGTCGTGGGCGCCGCGCGCGAGCATGTCGGCCTCCGGCAGGCCGGCGCAGTCGTCCTCGGCGGTGTGGCGCGCGATGGCGACCGCGGCCTCGACCGTCTGGCTGACCGCGGCGGGCGAAAAGTCGGAAGTGCTGGCGTGGCCGCGGCGTGCCTTGGGACGCTCGCCCCAGTACACCGACACGCCGAGGCTGCGGTCGCGGTTGTGCTCGACGGTGTCGGGCTTGCCCTTGCGCACCGTCACGGACAGCCCGTAGCTTTCCGACACGTCGCAGTCGCAGCCGGATGCGCCCGCGCGCCGTGCCTGGTCCAGCACCGCCTGCGCGAGGCTTTCCAGTTCGCCGGGCTCGCAGGTGAAGCCGTGGTGCTTCGGCATGGGGGCGCTATGATAACTCGCGTGTCCGACGAACCCGTCAGCAAGACCCGCAGGAAGCGCGAAATGACCGAGCTGCAGTCGCTCGGCGCCGCGCTGGCCGGCCTGCCCGAGTCGCAGCTCGACCAGATGCAGCTCGAAGCGAAACTGCGACAGGCGCTGCTCGACGCCAAGCGCATCACCAGCCACGAGGCGAAGCGCCGGCAGATCCAGTATATCGGCAGGCTGATGCGGGAGGTCGATCCCGAGCCGATCCGCGCCCGGCTGGCCGCCGTCGAAGGACGCTCGGCGCAGGCCGCCGCCGCGCACCGGCGGCTCGAGGCCTGGCGCGAACGCCTGCTTGCCGACGACGGCGCGCTCACCGAGTTCGCCTCCGAGCATCCCCGCGCCGACCTGCAGGAGATCCGCTCCCTCATCCGCAGCGCGAGGAAGGAGCAGAAGGAGGGCAAGCCGCCACGCGCCTACCGGGAGCTCTTCAGGGTGCTGAAGACCATTGAGACTGCAGGCTCTCTTCAAGGCTGACATCGAGCTTGCGCCGGCGCAGGAGCTCGGCGCCGGACCGCTCGGACGCAGGCGCATCATCGCCATCACTGGCGGGCGGTTCGTGGGCGAGCGGCTCTCGGGCCGGGTCCTCCCCGGCGGCGCCGACTGGCAGGTGATCCGGGCCGACGGCGTCGCCGAGCTCGACGCGCGCTACACGCTCGAAACGGGAGACGGGGCGCTCATCTATGTGCGCAACCGCGGCTTTCGCCACGGGCCCGCGGAGGTGCTCAAGCGCCTCGCGGCGGGGGAAAATGTCGATCCGGCGCAGTACTACATGCGCACCACGCCGCTCTTCGAGACGGGCGACGAGCGTTACGCCTGGCTGAACCGCATGGTGTGCGTGGCAAGCGGGGCGCGGCGGCCCGCGGCCGTAGAGCTTGAGGTTTTCGAAATCCTATGAAGGAACAGCTGATCGTCGGCCTCGTTTCCGTGAGCGACCGCGCCTCGGCCGGCGTCTACAAGGACGAGGGCATCCCGGCGCTCAAGGCGTGGCTCACGTCCGCGATCGCCGCGCCCGTGTGGCGCGACGAGACGCGCCTCATCGCCGACGAGCAGCCGCTCATCGAGGCGACGCTGAAGGAGCTGGTCGATCGCGCGGGCTGCCATCTCGTGCTCACTACCGGCGGCACCGGGCCCGCACCACGGGACGTGACTCCGGAGGCCACGCTGGCAGTCGCCGACAAGGTCATGCCGGGGTTCGGCGAGCAGATGCGCCAGATCAGCCTGAAATTCGTAGCGACGGCGATCCTGTCGCGCCAGGTCGCGGTGATCCGCAAGGGCGCGCTGATCATCAACCTGCCGGGCCAGCCGAAATCGATCCGCGAGACGCTGGAGGGCCTGAAGGACGCCGGCGTGCACGGCATCTTCTCCGCGGTCCCATACTGCATCGATCTCATCGGCGGCCCCTACATCGAGACGCACGAGGCGGTGGTGAAGGCGTTCCGGCCGAAGTCGGCCCAGAGAAAGCCGGCATGAAATTCATCTGGACCGACCTGCTGCTTCTCCTTGCGCTGCTACCGCTCCTCGTCGCCCTGTACCTGTACGTCCTGCGGCGGCATCAGCGCCGCGCCGTGCGCTTCGCGAGCCTCGCGCTGGTGCGCGCGGCCGTGCCGGGTTCCGCGCGCTGGCGGCGCCACCTGCCGCCGGCGTTGCTGCTCGCGGCGCTCGCCGCGGCGATCTTTGCGCTCGCCCGGCCGAGCGCGATGATCACCCTGCCCTCGCAGCAGCGCACCATCATCATGTCGATCGACGTCTCGCTCAGCATGCGAGCGACCGACGTGCAGCCCAACCGGCTCGCCGCGGCGCAGGCCGCGGCCAAGTCCTTCATCGAGGAGCTGCCTTCCGACCTGCGCGTGGGGATCGTTTCGTTCGCCGGTACCGCGCTCCTCATCCAGAAGCCCACCAACAACAAGGACGACCTCATCGCGGCGCTCGACCGGCTGCAGCTCGACCGCCATACCGCGATCGGCAGCGGCATCGTGATGGCGCTCGCCACCCTGTTCCCGGACGAGGGCATCGACCTCGAGTCGATGGTCCTCGGCAGCCGCCAGTCCTGGCGCACGAACAAGCCGCCGGAGAAGAAGGCGGAGAAGAAAGAGGTGAAGTCGGTGCCGCCCGGCTCGAACACTTCGTCGGCGATCGTGCTCCTCACCGACGGCAGGCGCACCACCGGCCCCGATCCGCTCGATGCGGCTCGCATGGCGGCCGACCACGGCATCCGCGTGTTCACCGTCGGCTTCGGCTCGCCGGCGGGCGGACCGGCGATGATGGACGGGTACTCGATCTACATGGCCTACGACGAGGCCACGCTCAAGTCGATCGCCGAGCTCACCGAGGCGGAGTACTTCCATGCCGCGAGCGCCGACGAGCTGAAGCGGGTCTACCAGGCCCTGAGCGGCAAGTTCGTGCTGGCCAAGGAAGAGCGCGAGGTCACCGCGCTCGCCGCCGCGCTCGCGGCGCTGCTCACGCTCGCGGCCGGCGGCCTCTCGCTCGCCTGGTTCAACCGCCTCTGAAGAGCGCGGCGGCGAAGCGCACCCACAGTAGCGCGAGCACGATGCCGCTCGCGGCGTAGACCCCCAGGCGGTGGTACACGTTGTTGTAGGTCAGGTGGACGAGGCTGTGGCCGACGCGCAGTGCGAAATACAGCCAGGCGAGCGCGAGCGCGTAGGCGTCGACCCCAAGGGTGACGTAGAGCGCGATGCAGACCACGTAAAAGAGCATCGGCAGCTCGAGCAGGTTCATGAAGTTGCGGTTGGGAAGCGATACCGCACCCGGCACGCGCGCCGACTCGCCGTAGCGGAAGTCGCCGGCGTTGACCTCGCGCCTTGCCCCCGCGCGGAACCGGGCGATCGGGATCAGGAGCAGCACTGCGAACGTCCACGCGGCGAGGGCGGCCATCGGGAAGAAAATAGCGATTTGGTTCACAATCGGTTCCATCTTCCCTCGTTTCTATCTCCCTTCACAGTGAACCCCATGCAAGCAGTGGAAATCAATAGCGGGCCGAATCCGAAGGCCAGCGTCATCTGGCTGCACGGCCTGGGCGCCGACGGCCACGACTTCGAGCCGATCGTTCCGGAGCTCGAGCTCGACCAGCCGGTGCGCTTCGTCTTCCCGCACGCGCCGGTGCGCGCGGTGACGCTCAACCAGGGGATGCGCATGCGCGCCTGGTACGACATCCTGCAGTTCGGCCCGGGTCCGGAGGACGAGACCGGCGTGCGCGCCTCGCAGCAGCTGGTCGAGGAGATGATCGCCGCCGAAAAGGCGCGCGGCATCGGAAGCATCGTGCTGGCCGGATTCTCCCAGGGCGGCGCGATCGTCCTGCAGACCGCGCTCAGGCATCGCGAACGCCTCGCCGGCGTGCTGGCCCTGTCCACCTATCTTCCGCTGCACAAGACGCTCGAAGCCGAGCGCAGCCTCGAGAACCGCGAGGTGCCGATCTTCATGGCGCACGGCCAGTACGACGACATCATCCCGCTCGCCCGCGCCGAGCAGTCCCGGCAATTCCTCGAGCGCCTTGGCTACAAGCTGCAATGGCACACCTACCCGATGCCGCATTCGGTCTGCCCGGAGGAGATTGCCCACATCTCGGCCTTCGTGCGCGGGATTTTGTAACGGAGCACAATGGCGCGATGGCGCAGCCGAGCATCCCGGGCTATCGGGTGCTGCATCCCATCGGGCAGGGCGGCCAGGCGATGGTGTATCTCGCCGAGCGCGCCGCCGATGGCGTCAGCGTCGCGCTCAAGGTCCTCGACCGCCGCGCGCGCCAGGACCACGTCTACCTCGAGCGGCTGAAGCGCGAATACCGGGTGCTCGCGGCCATCGACCACCCGTACGTCGCCAAGATCTACGACCAGGATTTCGACGGCGAGCTTGCGTACATCGCGATGGAGTTCGTGCCGGCTGGGACCCTTGCCGGGCGCATACGCGACGGCTTCGAGGCGCGCGACGCGCTGCGGCTCGTCGGGCAGATCGCGCGCGCGCTCGAGGCGATTCACGCCGCGGGCATCGTGCACCGCGACCTCAAGCCGGCGAACATCCTGTTCCGCGCCGACGGCCGCCCGGTCATCGTCGACTTCGGCCTCGCCAAGGACCTGGGCGCCAACTCGACCCTCACGATCGCCGGTCAGTTTCTCGCGACGCCGCGCTACATGAGCCCGGAGCAGTGCCTCAACCTGCCGGTCGACGGCCGGTCCGACCTCTACAGCCTCGGGGTCATCTTTTATGAGATGCTGACCGGCCTGCGTCTGTATGAATCCGCCAACCCCGCAAGCGTCGTCAACATGCACGTGAACGCACCGGTGCCGCGGCTTCCCGCGCACCTCGCCGCGCATCAGCCTCTGCTCGACGGCCTGCTGGCCAAGAAACCGGAGGAGCGCTTCCAGGCGGCCGCGGTCTCGCGCCTGATCGAGCCATGAACGCCGAGGAGCAGCAGTATCTCGACCTGCTCGCCGAAGTGCTCGAGCACGGCGCGCGCAAGAGCGACCGCACCGGGACCGGCACGCTCTCGGTGTTCGGCCGGCAGCTGCGCTTCCGGCTCGACCCGAGCTTTCCGCTGCTCACGACGAAGAAGCTGCATCTCAAGTCCATCATCTACGAGCTGCTGTGGTTCCTGCGCGGCGACACCAACGTAAAGTGGCTGCAGGAGCGCGGCGTGAGCATCTGGGATGAGTGGGCGGACGCCGCGGGCGAGCTCGGGCCGGTCTACGGCTACCAGTGGCGCCATTGGCGCACGCCCGACGGCGGCGAGATCGATCAGATCGCCAAGGTGATCGAGTCGCTGAGGAAAAAACCGGATTCGCGGCGCCACCTCGTCAGCGCCTGGAATCCCGCCGACGTCGATCGCATGGCGCTCCCTCCGTGCCACGCGCTGTTCCAGTTTTACGTCGCCGACGGCCGGCTTTCCTGCCAGATGTACCAGCGGAGCGCCGACCTCTTTCTCGGCGTGCCGTTCAATATCGCTTCCTATGCGCTGCTCACGCGGATGGTGGCGCAGGTCACCGGGCTCGCGTCCGGCGAGTTCGTCCTCACGCTGGGCGACGCGCATCTCTACCTCAACCACCTGGCCCAGGCGCGCGAGCAGATTGCGCGCGCTCCCCGCGTCTTCCCGCGCATGCGCCTCAACCCGCAGATCGGCGAGCTCGCCGGCTTTCGCTACGAGGATTTCACGCTCGAGTGCTACGAGCCGCACCCGGCCATCAAGGCACCGATCGCGGTTTGAAGCCGCGGGGTTCGGAGTCAAGCCTGTCGCGCGGACTTGACTTGATGTAGGCCTTCCATCGAGCGGCCCGCGGCATGGCGATTGCTCGCCTATAGAGCAACCGGGCAACCGATGTTCGTCACCAGCCTGAAGTGGAAGTTCGACGCCGAGTCGATACGCGGCACGCCGCGCACGCAGGGCGTCTTCGGGCTGTGGGACGAGGGCCGGATCGTCTACATCGGCGCCACCGAGCGCAGCGTGTTCCTGGCCGACGCGCTGGGCGAGCTGCTCGGCTTCAAGCGCCGCGGCATCATCCAAGCCACCCATTTCACCTGGGAAATCACCATCACGCCGCGAAGCTGGGCGGGCGAGCTGCTGCGGCTGCACTTCAACCAGCACGGCGAGCTGCCGCTTTACAACCAGCCCGCGAGCGCCCTGCGGCAACAGCAGGACGCCGCCAACCCTGCCACCGGCCTGTCGCTGCCGTGAACCTCAGGGCCCTGCAGCGCAACAGGTGGATCCGGATCGCAGCCAACGCGCTCGCCTCGTGGTCGAACGACCAAGCCCCGAGCAAGGGCGCGGCGCTCGCCTACTACTCGATGTTCTCGATCGCGCCGCTGCTGTTCCTCATCATCTCCATCGCGGGGCTCGTGTTCGGCGAGGACGCGGTCCGGGGGATGGTGTTCGAGCAGATCGCGTCGCTCATGGGGCAGAACGGGGCCGAGGCGGTGAAAGAGATGCTGGCGCACGTGAGCCAGCCGAAGACCGGCAGCTGGGCGGCGGGGGTCAGCATCGCGGTGCTTCTCTTCAGCGCCTCCAGCGTGTTCGGGCAGCTCCAGACCGCGCTCGACACGATCTGGCGCGTCCCCGAAGCCGAAAAGCGCAAGGAGCAGGCGAGCGGGATCTGGACCTTCGTGCGCTCACGCCTGCTGACTTTCGGCATGGTCCTGGGCCTCGCCTTCCTCGTCACCGTGTCGCTGCTGCTCAGCACCGCGCTGAGCGCGCTGGGCAAATGGTGGGCACCTTTCTTCGGGCGATGGGAGTTCGTCGCCCAGGTGCTGGACATCGTGGTGAACTTCGGCGTGCTGACCGTTGTGTTCGGCGCCATCTACAAGCTAATGCCGCGCGCGCAAATCCAGTGGCGCGACGTTTGGGTCGGCGCCCTGGTGACGGCGCTGCTCTTCGTCATCGGCAAGTTCCTGATCGGGCTATACCTCGGCAAAGGCGACGTCGGCTCGAGCTTCGGCGCGTTCGGCTCGATGGTGATCGTCATGGTGTGGATCTACTACTCGGCGCAGATCTTTCTCCTCGGCGCCGAGTTCACCTGGGCCTACGCGCACGAGTCGGGATCGCGCCGGGGCGAGCAGCCGCAAAAAGCCAATCTCGGGGAGGCCGCGACGCCCGCGCCAGCCCCCGCTTCCGAACCGGCTCCGGCGCCGGTCGCGGCGCCCGCCGGCGCGGTCGCACTCATCGAGCGGCGGCGGGCGTCCGATTCGCAAAACGCAATCATCTACGCGCTCCAGCGCAAAGGCATGTTCGGCGTGACTGTCGTGAGCGCTTTCCTCGGCGGAGCCTTGCTGCGATCCCTGATCGCAAACCGTTGAGGCAAAAAAAAGGGCCCGGCTTATGGGGGGGCAGCGCGGGCCCAGGGGAGACTGCAGCGGCGGCTACGGATCGCGATCAGGACATCAGAAGCTGCCTCGGATCCAGAGCTGCACGACGTAGAGGAGGCCGGCCGCCGCGAATCCGTAGACCGCGATGTCGGCGAATTGCGTGCGCCGGCGGGGCGAGCTGCCGCGCGAGAACCAGGCCAGCGCGACCACCATGATGAGCGAGCCGAGCGCCGCCACGCCCGCGGAGAGGCTGCGGCCGAACGCGTGCGCCACCCAGCCGTCGGGCGAGATGATCTTGTAGATGGTGCCGCCGATGCCGAGCAGCACGAGCGCCAAAATGAGGAACCCCAGGCAGGCTTGCGCCAGGGCGAACGCTTCCTGCTTGACGCGCATTTCGCTCATTGGAGCAACCCGGTCGCCAGCAGGACGCCCGCGACCGCAAGCGCAAGCAGCACCATGGTGGCCAGCGACAAGGCGGGATGGACGTGCTGGATGTACTTGGGGTTCATGCGAATTTCTTCTGCCAAGCCTCCTGCAAAGCGCATGCCAACTATCGTTTCCCTAGTACGATCAGCGCATTGCAGGCTAGTCGGGGTAACGATGACAAGTCATATCGTGCGAAAAACGTCGCCGCATAACGACGTGCGGTCGCATGTCCGTGCGAACCCCCTTGATCCACAAGTCTCTTTTGTGTCGCCCGTCCCCGACGGGCCGAACAAACAATGAAGCTCTCCATCCTCGACCAGTCGCCCGTCATCCGGGGGCACGACACCCGCCGGGCGATTCTGGAAACCCTGGCGCTCGCCCGGCGCGCCGAGGCGTTGGGCTATTACCGCTATTGGCTGGCGGAGCACCACGCGATCGCCGCCCTCGCCGACCCCTGTCCCGAGGTGCTGGTGGCCCGCCTGGGTGCGGAGACCACGCGGCTGCGCATAGGGACGGGCGGCGTCCTCCTGCCCTACTACAGCGCTTTTCGGACCGCGGAGGCGTTTCGCATGCTCGAAGCGCTCTATCCGGGACGTATCGACCTCGGTGTCGGGCGCGCGCCGGGCGGCGACGCCCGGACCGCCCAGGCGGTCGCGGGCGGCGGGTTTCCGCACGCCGAGCAGTTTCCGCAGCAGGTCTGGGAGCTCGCGGCGCACCTCGCCGGCAGGCTGCCTGCCGACCACCCCTACGCCGGCGTGCGGCTTCAGCCCGAGGTATCGACCTCGCCCGAGATCTGGCTGCTCGGGTCCTCGGACTACAGCGGCGCCCTGGCGGCACAGCTCGGCATGGCGTTTGCCTTCGCGCATTTCATCAACCCCCACGGCGGCGACGAGGTGATGCAGGCCTATCGCGAGCATTTCCGGCCCGGCCACGAGCCGTCGCCTCGAACCATGGTCTGCACGTTCGCCATCTGCGGCGAGGACGACGCCGATGCCGAGCGCCTGGCGCAAGCGATCGACCTGCGGCGGTTGCACATGGCGCTCAACGTCGATGCCCCGGTGCCGACGTCCGAGGAGGCCGCGAGCCACCGCTACTCCGCCGCCGAGCGCGAGTACGTCGCCGGGCAGCGCGCCCGAGCGATCATCGGCGGACCGCGGCGGGTGCGGCAGGAGCTCGAGACGATGGCGCGGCGCTACGGCGCCGACGAGGTGATGGTCCTGACCATTACCGGCGACTACGCATCGCGCACGCAGTCTTACGAGCGGCTAATTGGGGCCTTCTAGTAGCTTTTCGATCTGGGCATAACCGTTGGCGCGGGCGTAATCGAGGGCGCTGCGCCCCGCGCCGTTCTTCGTCCCGGGCTCCTTGGTGAGCGGCAGCAGGAGGCGCGCGAGCTCGAGGTGCCCGCCGTCGGCCGCCGCGTGCAGCGGGAGGCTGCCCTTGCGGTCCTTGGCGTTGGCGTCGGCGCCGTGCGCGAGCAGGCGCTGCGCGACGGCGACGTGGCCGCTCAAGGCCGCCCACATCAGAACCGATTCGCCGTCGTTGTTCTGCGCGTTCGCATCGGCGCCCGCGTCGAGCAGCAACTCGGCGACGGAGGCGTCGGCGTCGAGCGCGGCGAAATGCAACGGCGTCTCGCCGTTCTTGGAGCGGGCATTGACCTCCGCGCCCCGCGCCAGGAGCGACTCGGCGAGCGCGCGCATGCCCTTTTCCGCGGCGCGGTGCAGCGGCGCGTCGCCCGCGGCATTGCGCGCCTTGACGTCGAGCCCGCCGGCGCGCACCAGCGCCAGCGCGCCGGCTTCGTCGTCCTGCTCGATGGCGCGCCACAACCCCTCGTCCGTCGCGAGCGCGCGCGTCGAGAACTGGGCGAGCAGCAGCGCCGCCATGATCCACAGCGCCCCGCGCAGCCAGCGCCGGTACGTCGGCGCGTCGATGCGGCTGCGCACGCGCATGCCGACGAAAAGCGCTGCGACCGAAGGCGCGGCGAACGACGCGATCATCAGCCAGCCGCGCGGGCTGATCTCGCCCGACATCGCCCAGGTCGCGGTCTGCGCGCCCTTGCCGAGCGAGAAGCACAGGTTCAGCGTCTGCACGATCTGCGCGGGGGCGAGGCCGAGCAGCATGAAATAGATGAGCAGGATCGGGCCGGCGACGTTCGCGACCGCCTCGCATACCCCCGCGACGAAGCCGAACCCCAGGCCGAAGGGCAAGTGCAACCGCTGCACCAGCGCGCTGCGGCCGCGGCCGACGCGGTCGAGATTGAGGTAGAGAAGGATCACGCCCGCCAGTACGAGGAGAAACGGCTCCGGGGACACGGCAAGGAGGATGCGCGTCCCGAGCCAGGCCCCGAGCGCAGTGGCGAGCGGCAGGAACCAGTATTCCCGCACGATCGACGAGAGGGCAACGCCGCGGAGCGCCGAGATTACCGTCAGCAGGAGCGTGATCGGCGCGAGCAGCGCGATCGCGGACTTGATGTCGATCGCGAGCGCCACGAGCGGAGTGGCGACGATCGGAAAGCCGAAGCCGAGCGCGCCGTGGCCGAAGCCCGCGACGAGACAGGCGAGCGCGACGAACGCGATCACGGCGGGGCCGAGCTCGGCGCTCATGCGCCGGGGAGCCGCAAGCGATGGCATGAATCGTCAGACGCGTACGCTGCGCGCGCCTCATCGTCGAAGCAAACCCGAACGGCTACCATTCGCTAGCCATTCTGGCACAGCGTGCACGGATTACTTTTAAACCTCGGCGCCGCTAGATTTGCCCATTGGTGCCTCATCTCGTCGCTCATCTCATCCTAGGAGTAAAAATGCAATCCGCTTGGGCAAGAACAATCTGCCGCCTGTTGATCGTGCTGATGGTCTGGGCGCCTTATCAGTTGGCGCAGGCCGGAATGATCGGCGCCGATCAGGCAGGCACCGCTTCGTCGCAGGCTGACCGCGCAGCGGTGCTGAGCTTCGTCACGCGCGCCGACGTCGCGGGCGAGCTGCGGTCGATGGGCCTCGACGCCGCCACCGCGAAGGACCGCGTCGCCGCCATGAGCGACGCCGAAGTGGCGTACCTCGCCGGCAGGATCGAGCGCCTCCCTGCGGGCGGCGACACCGCCGGTGTTATCCTACTCATCGTCATCATCGCCGCGATCTGGTGGGTCTGGAAACGCTAGCGCACGTCGGCCGCAAGACCGCACAGAACGCCCGCGCGATTGCGGGCGTTCTCGTTTGCGCCTGCGCGCTCGCGCTTTCAGGCTGCGCGAGCATGTGGCCGCAGACCGCGGAGCTGCGCCGCGCGCTGCCGCAGGGGATTCCGGAGAGCACCGAGCTGCGCGAAGTGCCGTTCTTCCCCCAGGAGGCGTATCAGTGCGGGCCCGCCTCCCTCGCCACCGTGCTCGCCGCCTCCGGCGTCAAGGTCACGCCGGAGGATCTGCTGCCCCAGGTCTACCTGCCCGAGCGCAAAGGCAGCCTCCAGGTCGAGATGCTCGCCGCGGCGCGCCGCCACGGCGTGGTGTCGTATCAGCTCGCGCCGCGCTTCGAGGACCTGCTGCGCGAGCTGGCCGCGGGAAATCCCGTGATCGTGCTTCAGAACCTCAGCGTGGGCGACGGCTGGCACTACGCCGTCGCGGTCGGCTACGACTACGATGGCGGCCGGCTCGTGCTGCGTTCGGGCACCACCGAGCGCGAGCTGATGCCCTTCACCGTGCACGAGGTCGTGTGGAAGCGCAGCAACTACTGGGCGATGGTCGCGCTGCCGCCCGATCGCATACCGGCCACCGCCGAGGAGGGTCGCTGGCTGAGCGCCGTCGCGGCGATGGAGCGGACCGGCAACGCGGCGAGCGCCCGCGTCGCGTACACAAGCTTCCTCAAGCGCTGGCCCGAGAATTTGAGCGCCGCAGTGGGGCTCGCCAATGCGCACTACGCCTTGGGAGCGCTGCCGGACGCCGAGCGCGTGCTGCGCGAGGCCATGAAGCGCGCGCCCGATTCGGTCATCGTGCTCAACAACCTGGCCCAGACCCTGTCCGACCAGGGGAAAAACGAAGAAGCGCTGCCGCTTATCGAGCACGCAGTCGAACGCACCGCTTCGACCGCCAGCCCGTATTCCAAGGCCGTGCTCGAGACCCGAGATACGATTCGCCGGCGTCTCGCCGGAAAATAAGTCACGCTGCCAGCAGCGGATCCTGCGCGGCGAGGACCGGAGGCACCGGGCAGTCGAGCGTCGCGGCGATCGCGCGGAGGATCTCGGCTTCCGCGAGGCGCAGCCTCCCGTCCGCCATGACGATCTCCACGCACGCCCGCAGCAGCGCCGGCTTGGCGAACGGGGCGAGCAGCCGCAGCCGCTCGAGCGACGCCGAAACGCTGGCGCTCGCCAGTTTCTCGCCGGCCGGCGGCGCATCGCCTCCTAGTCCCAGCAAACGGGCACCCGCTGCGAAGGCGTTACCTGACGTATCCCCCGACACGCGCGCGACCAGGGTGAGCAGCGCACGAGCGTCGTCCGCGATCTCTTCTACCTTTCTGTACCGTGCGGGGATCGGCTCGCCCGCGCCCTCCCGCAGGCGCTGCCGCAGGAGCGTCAGCAGGACGAACTCGCGCAGGGTTACCCGCCCGTCGCGCTCCACCAGCGCCGCGTATTCAGCCAGGAACCGGTCGCGCCGCGGTTGCGGCTGGGCTTTCACCGCCGGCAGCGCCAACTCGGCGAGCGTCAGCACCTGCTGGGGTGCGACAGCCTGAACCAGAGCGTTCAGCTCACCCGCCGGTTCGGAGAACCCGCCCAGCGCAAGCAGGACCCGCTCCGCTTCCGGGGCGCTGCGCAGCGCCTGGCGCAGCCTCGGAGGCAGGCTCTCGAGCAGTCGCCGGCTGAAGTCGACGTGCTCGGGGGTTGGCCGGCCCACGCTCGCCACGACCTCCGCCGGTGCGGTGCGAACGCTCTTGACGACGTTCCCCGCGTCGTCGAGCACGGCGACTTCGGCGCGGCGGCCGTGGCGGCGGGCGCGATAGTCCTCGCGCAGGAAGCGCGGATGCACGCGGCGGATGCGCTCGTCGATCGGCGGATGGGTGGCGAACCCGAACCAGTTCCCGCTGGCCGGCGCAAAGAACATGTGCGCAAGTCCCGGCGCGTGCGCGGCGAGCACCACGGTACCGGCGCCCAGGGCGGCGATCGAGTCGAGCGCGCCCGCGATCGCATCTGCGTTGCGCGTGAATTGCACGCTCCCCGCGTCGGCAAGGAGCTCGCGCTGGCGCGAAACCGAGGCCCGGATCGCGCTCGCGGCGAGCGTGCCCGGGAAGCCGACGAACGCGACGACGGCAGCGAACACCGCGGCAAACGCGGCCGTGCTGCCTTCCTCGCCGCCTGCCCGCTGCGCGCGCGCCGAGGCGAAAAAGAGCCGCTCCGCCCGCTCGCCGATCCAGGTCAGGCCGGCGAGCAGCGCGGCAAGGCGCAGGTTGAGCGCCATGTCGCCATTCAGGATATGGCTGAATTCGTGGCCCATGACGCCCTGCAGCTCGTCGCGAGAGAGCTTCTCGATCGCTCCGGCGGTGACCACGATCACGGCTTCGTTCGGAGAGTAGCCGGCGACGAGTGCGTTCACCGCGTCCTCCCGGCGGATCACGTACACCGGCGGGACCGAAACGCCCGACGCGATCGACATCTCTTCCACCACGTTAAGGAGCTTGCGCTCGGCGGGCGAGCAGTGTTCGGGGCTGACATAGTCCGCGCCGAGCAGATCCGCAACGACGTGCCCGCCGTCCCGGAACTGCCACATGCGGTAAGCGGAAACCCACACGACGCACACCGCGACGAGCGCCGCGATGGCGGCGGCGAGCCGCCATGACAGAAGCGCGCCCACGGCGGCATAGCTCGCCACGGTCAGCATCACGGCGACGAGATACCAGAGCACGAGCCAGCGGGAGGTGCTGCGGCTGCGCTCCTGCTGTTCGAAGAAATCCAAGCTACCGGAGGGAGACCTTCGGCGCGGCGCGCTGCTCGGGGGATTCTGTCGCCTGCAGGAGCTCCGCGGGCGCGAAGCCGAGCAGCCGGGCGTAGAAGTTGTCCGGAAAGGACTCCAGGCGGATGTTGTACTGCATGACCGCATCGTTGTAGGCCTGGCGGGCGAACGCGACCTTGTTCTCGGTCGATGTCAGCTCTTCGGAGAGCTGCATCATGTTCTGGTTGGCCTTGAGGTCCGGGTACGC
>DATLUZ010000044.1:0-17403 GCA_035577785.1 Burkholderiales bacterium
AGGGGCAGGGCACCGAGGCCATCTTCGCGCAGATTGCGGCCAGTGCTGTTGGGGTTTCTATTGAAAAAATAAAAGTAATTACGGGCGACACCGGCGTCACGCCCTACGGCGGCGGCACGTGGGCCTCGCGCGGCGCGGGCATCGGCGGCGAGGCGGTGCTGCAGGCGGGCCGCGCGCTGCGCGCCAACATTCTGGACGTCGCCGCCGCGATCCTTAAGCTGGACCGACAAGAACTCGATGTCACTGCCAACGCCGTGGTGAGCCGGTTGACGCTGGAAAAGAAGCTCGATCTCGCCGAGCTCGGGCGCGTGGCCTATTTCCGCCCCGACACGCTGCCGCCAGAGTTCCAGTCCGAGCTCACGGTCACGCGTCACTACACCCCACGCCAGTACGGCTTCGCGTTCACCAACGGCATCCAGGCCTCGCTCGTCGAGGTCGATCCCGAGACCGGCTTCGTCAAGCTCCTGGGCCACTGGTGCGTGGAGGATTCCGGCACGCTGATCAATCCGCTGCTCGCCGACGAGCAGTTGCGTGGCGGCATCGTGCAGGGCATCGGCGCCGCGCTCTACGAGGAATGCCTGTACGGTCCGGACGGACAGCTCCTGAACGGCAACATGGCCGACTACCTCGTGCCGATGGCGGTAGAAATGCCGGATGTCGTTTGCGCCCACGTCGAGACCCCGACGCGCCAGTCGCAGCTCGGCGCGAAGGGGGTGGGCGAGGCCGGCACCGCCGGTGCGCCGGCGGCGGTGATGAACGCGATCAACGACGCGCTGGACCCGCTCGGGGCCCGTGTCACACGTATGCCATTCACGCCAGAGAGAATTCTGGATGGGATTGCGCAGGGGCGATCCCGCGCTTAAGCTTCTGATCTGTGGGCCGAAAGAATAAAGTACTGGGGTGGACGCTGGCGGCCGCTGCGGCGGGCGGCGTGTGGCTGTTCGCGGACCGGTCTGCGCCGCCTGCGAGCGATTCTCAGCCCGTCGCGACGGCGCCGAAAAGCGAGCCCCGTAGCGGCGAAGGAGCGCTGACGCTGCCGCCGCGCGCCGGACTCTCCGGGTTGCGCGGTGAGCTGTTCGGAACGAGCCCGCCGCCGGTGCACCGGGCGCCGAAGCCCAAGACGCCGGTCGAGGCCGCGGCGCCGCCGCCGGCGCCGGTCGCCCCGCCGATGCCGTATCGCGTGGCCGGGCAGGTGGTGCACGACGGTCCGCCGCGCGTGGTCCTCGCGCGCGAGGACCGCGTGTTCTTCGTGCGCGAAGGCGACTTGCTCGAAGGCGGCTACCGGGTCGAATCGATCAAGTCCGACGCCGTCACGCTGGTGTACACGCCGCTCGACGAGCGACAGACGCTCGCCGTCGCCTCGGCGCTGCAGGTTCCGGTGGTGGCGCCCACGGCGGCCGCCGCCGGCCGCGGCGCGAAGCAGGTTGCCGCGGGCGAGGGCCGGCCGGCGCAGCTGCGCTGGGAAGGCCCGGCGCGGGTGACCGCGGGAAGCGAGTTCGAGGTCGCGCTCAAGATCACCGCCGACAAGCTGGTGCGCGGCTCGCCGCTGCAGCTCTCCTACGACGCGAAGATGCTCGAGCCGGTGGCGGTACGCGCCGGCGAATTCTTCGCCGAAGGCAGCTTCACCTACCGCGTGAACCCGAGCGGCTCGATTACCGTCGGCGCGTTCGGCAAGGGCGACGTGCCCGACGACGCCGAGTTTGTCGTGGTGACCTTCAAGCCGATCCGCGCCGGCGCGGCCGAGCTCAAGCTCTCATCCCTGGTGCTGCAGGGCGCCGGCGGCGCGGTCGTGCACGAGCCGATCGCGGCCTTCCGGACCTCCATCACCCAGTAGCTCGGCCTGCTCGGCGATGCGGCCGAGATAGCCCTTCAGGAACGCGCCGAATTCCTCCGCCGCCGGCGAGAGCTTGTGCGCGCGGTTGACCACCCAGAAGAGATCGCTCCACACCACCGGGTCGACGATCGCGTGCATGCTGATCCTGCGCTTCGCGCAAGCCGCCAGCGCGGAGGCGGGCGTCACCGCCGCGCCGGCGCCGGCCTCGACCATCGCGATCTGGGTCTCGAGGAAGTTGCACACCAGCTCGGGCGGCGCCGTGCGGCCGGCGCGCGCGAGCTGCTCGTCGACCAGGCGCTGGATCGGATAGCCGCTCGGCAGGCCGATCAGGCGCTGGGCCGCGACGTCGCGCCAGCGCACCACCGCCGGCAGTTCGCGCGCCAAGTCCTCGGGGCAGGCGAGCAGCAGCGCGAAGCGTGCGAGCGGCAGCTTGGCGAGGCCGGGCGATTCCTGCAGCGACGCGCTCAGCGCGACGTCGACCTTGCCAGACTGCACCATTTCCATGAGGTGCCCACCTTCGGCGTCGATCAGCTGGATGTGGAGCTTCGGGTGCAGCGCGGCGAACGCGCTGATCGCCTGCGGCAGGAGCTCGGCGGCGGGGAACGGCGCCGCGCCGATCGCGAGGGAGCGGCCCGCGCTGGCGGCTGCCCGGGAGAGGTGCAGTGCCGCGGTTTCGAGGTCCCGCAGGCTGCGCTCGGCCACCGGCAGGAACTTCGAGCCCGGCTCGGTCAGCATCACCTTGCGGGTGGTGCGCTCGAACAGGCGAAAGCCGAGCTGCGTTTCCAGCTCGCGCACGAGCACGCTCATCCCCGACTGGGTGATGAAGAGCTCTTCAGCCGCGCGCGAGAAGCTCTGGTGCCGCGCCGTAAGCACGAAGGCCTTCAACTGGCGCGTAGTGATATTCATGGCCGACGCTTATGAATCGATGAGCGATTGCTGTTGGTGTTCGCCCGGATGGCGTGTTAAATCGGATCGTACCGAAAGCGTCGCCGCGTGACGACTGCTTTCGCATGACAAACCAAAAACCCCGGAGGGTGGCTTGGATCGGCGAAGCGCATGGAGCGGGCCTGGACCCGCTGTAATTTCTTCCCAAGATCCGGCAAGCCTCTGACCCCCCAGCGTTTCGCTCTCAGGAGATCTGCATGAGCTTTCTTCGATCCGCCGTGGCCCTCGGCGTCCTCGTCCTCTCGATCGCCGGAGCGGCGCGCGCCGACGTGCCGCCGATGCCCGCGTTCGAAGGGCCGATTACCGAGGGTGGCGACATGTACCCGGGGCTGCGGCCGGAGGAGCCGGGCACGACCGCGGCCGATTTCGGCTATGCCACCGACGAGTACTTCGTCTCCGGCAGGGCCAACGGGCAGCCGTACAAGACGCGCATCCTCGTGCGCCATCCGCTGCCGGCGACGCGCTTCAGCGGCATCGTGGTCGCCGAGTCGATGCACTCCAACGGCTTCGCCGTCACGTTCGAGCCGGCGCGCAAGTATTTCTTCCTGCGCGGCCACGTGCACGTGGAGATCGCGGCGCAGCAGTCGAACGTGAACACGACGCTGAAGGGCTTCAACCCGGTGCGCTATGCCTCGCTCAGCATTCCGTCGGGGGCGCAGACGAGCGAGATCATCGCCCAGGTCGGCCTGCTGATTAAGAGCAACCTCTCGAACGGGCCGCTCGCGCCGCTCTCCGCGCGGCGCCTCTTCCTCGAGGGCACGTCGCAGGCCTCCGCGGTGCTGCGGACCTACCAGCAGCAGAAGCACTTCCAGTCGCGCATGCCGGACGGCTCGTCGATCATGGACGGCTACCTCGCGACGAGCACGCTCGGCAATGCGCCGATGATGATCGTCGACGTGCCGACCGTGCACATGCCGACGATGACCGAGGTGAACAGCGGCGCGCCGTCCGGCGCGGCATTCCGCCGCGCGGACAGCGACGAGCCGGCGAACCGCTATCGCCTCTACGAGGTGGCCGGCATGGCGCACGCAAACTCGCGCGAGACCCCGACCTACGTGCCGAATCCCTGCACGCTGCCGGTGAGCGACTTCCCATGGGGCGGCATGGCCGCCATGGGGCTCGACCACCTGATCGCGTGGGCGGACCAGGGGGTGGTGCCGCCGCATGCCGCGCCTCTCGAGTTCGACAACGACACCGCGAACGACGGCTCACGCCTCTCGCTCGATGCGAACGGCAACGTGAAGGGTGGCGTGCGCAACACCTATGTCGATGTGCCGGCCGCCGCATACGGCGTGCCGAACGCCGGCGCCACTCCGGCGGCGCAGTTCAACTGCTCGATCGCCGGCTGGCGCCTCGCCTACGACGCCCGGACGCTGAACGGCCTGTACAGGAACAAAGGCAGCTACATCAGCGCGATCAACCGCCGCCTGATGGAGCTGGTGCGCGAAGGCTGGATGCTGCCCGAGTACGCCGAGGACGTGCGCGCCGACGCGCAGGCGATCGACATCACGCCGCCCGGCAAACGCTGAGAAGACGAATCCAAAGGAAAGAGGACTGCAATGAGACCTATCCTGAGCTTTCTTGTTTTCACGTTGCTCGCCTGGAGCGGCGCCGTGGCCGCGGTTCCGAGCTGTCTCGAGCTGCGGGACGACCCGGCTCTCGGGCTGGCAGGACGCCCCGATGTACTTAACCTTACCGCGACCCTCATAACGACCGGCGCCAACGCGCGCTGCGAGATCAACTTCATCTATTCGTCGCGCGGCGGGCCGGCCTTCGGCTACGACGAAGGCGAAAACCAGCGCGTAGCGATCCGCGTGGGCCTGCCGCGCAACAGCCGCGACGGCGGTACGGGCGGCGTGGAAGGCGCCTGGAACGGGCGAACGCGCAACCTCGGCGGCGGCGGCTGCGCCGGCTCCGTCGGAAGCGTTACCCCGGCCACCAGCACCGGCTATGTGGGTTCCTCGACCGACACCGGCCACGTTGGCGGCGATTGCCTTTTCGCGCTGCAGCCCACGCCGACGCGCCTCAACATCGGGAGGCTGAACGACTTCGTCGTCGACAGCCTGCGCGCGCAGGTGCAATGGGCGAAGGCGATCGCGGCGATCTATTACGGGCTCGCGCCCGCCCGCAACTATTGGGACGGCTGCTCCACCGGCGGCCGCCAGGGCTTCGCGCTCGCGCAGCGCTACCCGGAAGAGCTTGACGGCTGGCTGGTAGGCGCTCCTGCGGTCAACTACGGGCGCTTCCGCCTGGCGCAGATCTGGGGCCCGGTCGCCATGAGACAGCTCACCGGCGGGCCGATCAGCGCCGCAAAGCAGAACCAGGCCACGGCCTCGGCGGTCGCCGCGTGCGACGCACAGGACGGCGTGGTCGACGGCATCCTTGGCGACCCGCGCAGCTGCACCTTCAGCGCCAAGGCCAACATCTGCGGCACGGCCGGAGCGCCGGCGACGAACTGCCTGACGCCGCAGGAGGCGGAAGCGATCGACCTGATTTGGGACGGCCCGCGCAACAGCTTCGGGCTGCAGGTCTTCCCCGGCCTCGAGCGCGGTGCACAGATGAGCGCGCTGAATGGCACGACTCCATCGCAGACGGCCACCGGCCAGCTGCAATGGAACCATTCGGACGCCAGCTTCGACTGGCGCACGCTGACACTCGCGGACTACGGACGCGAGGCCGAGCTGGGGTCGAATACCACCGGCGACATCATCAACACGATGGATGTGCGCCTCGACCGCGTGCGCGACGCCGGCAAGAAGATCCTCATGTGGCAGGGCACGGCGGACCAGCTCATCACCGCCGAGAACGGGCTCGAGTACTACACCCGCGCCGGAGCGTACTTCGGCAAGGGCACGCCGGACTTCTCGGTGCTGCAGTCCTGGTGGCGCTACTTCCGCATGCCCGGCGTGGCGCATTGCGGCGGCGGCGCGGGCCCGCAGCCGAACCAGGAAGCCATGTTCCAGCAGATGGTGACCTGGGTCGAGAACGGTGTCGCTCCGCAGACGGTACCCACCTCCGGCGGCGGCCGCACGCGCATGGCCTGCCCCTTCCCCCAGGAAGCGGTCTACGACGGCATTGGCAATCCCAACCTTGCCTCGAGCTGGTCGTGCGGCGGCAACGTGCAGACCAAGGAGAACATCTGCCAGTCGATCGTGACTCCTTATAAGCAGGAAAGCCAGGACAAGCTGCAAGCCTGGGGCAAGTACAACCCGGCTGCCTGCAACGAGCATTCGAACGTGCCGATCGACCGGCGCGGCGCGGTCGACGCGGCGGCTTTCGACGCCGACCCGAACGGCAGCAACCCCGTCTCGGCGGGAACGGAGGACTAGCCATGTCTACGAGACTGACCAGGTTCACCCGCCGCAGATTCATCCAGGGCGCCGCAGCCGCTGCCGCGGGCGCTCCCCTCGCGCTGCGCGCCCGCGACGACGACGACGAACGCGACGGCGGCCACGCCGCGTGCGGCGAGGCGCCCGATGTGAATCTCGTCAATGGCCGCTTCCTGACGATGGACGGCCGCAACAGCGTCGCGTCGGCGCTCGCCATCCGTGACGGCCGCATCGCGCGCGTCGGCCATCCGGCCGAGCTCGGTCCCTGCGGCCGGACGCTGAACCTCAAGGGCGCGACGGTGATCCCGGGGCTCATCGACACGCACGTGCATTTCCTGCGCTGCGGCCAGAACCCCGGCCACGAGGTGCGCATCATCGAGACGGCGGCCTCGATCGCCGAGCTGCAGCAGATGATCAAGGCGCGCATCGCCGAGCTGGGCGTGCAGCCGGGCCAGGAGCTGGTGAACTTCGTGACTTGCATCGGCGGCTGGAACATCAACGGCCTCGCCGAAAAACGCTTGCCGAGCGTCGCCGAGCTCGACGCGGCAGCGCCCGGAATTCCGGTCTACCTCTCGACTACCGGCGCGGGCGGCGCGGTGACGAACACTGCGGGCGCTGCGTTCTTCACCTCTCGCGGCGTCGCGGTGAACGCGAACGGCACGCTCAACGCCGGTCAGGCGCTCGCGGCGCTGCAGGCGGTGCAGACCGAGGACGATCGCCAGCGCGGTACGGCGGAAGTGTTCGATTTCGCGTCGAGCCTCGGGCTCACCATGGTCACCGACATGGGGCTCGCCGGCGCGGCGGTCGACTTCATCGAGGGCTACCGCTACGCGATGAACCTGTGGCGCCAAGGCAAGCTCAAGGTGCGGCTGCGCTCGTACCTCAACAGCTCGTTCGACTCGGGCTTTACCGTGGCGCAGGGCGTGGTCGACGGCTCGTTCAAGCGCATCGGCGACGACGTTTTCCGTACCAACGGCATCGGCGAGCGCGTGAACTCGAGCACCACCAACCCGGGCTACATCGACCTCGTGAAGCACGCGGCGTCGAAAGGGTGGATGGTCACGCAGCATTCGCTCACCTCGGCCGAGATTGACTTCCACATTTCCGCCTACCAGGCGGCTAAGACGGTCGCGGATATCGGCACGCTGCGCTGGACGCTGGATCACGTTAATCCGATCAGCGATGCGCAGATCGCCCAGGTCAAGGACCTGGGCATCGGGCTGCGCCTGCAGGGCTGGAACTACACCTCGGCGGCGCCCTCCGGCCCGCCCTGGCGCAAGCTGCTCGACGCCGGCATCCCGCTCTCGGCGGGCACCGACTCGACCAACGTCGGCGCGTTGAACCCGTGGCTGATGATGTACTACATGACGACCATGCTGAACAACGCCGGCGTCGCCGCGACGCCCGCCGGCCAGCAGATCACGCGGCTGGAAGCGCTGCGCATGTACACCATCGGCGGCGCTTTCCACTCGTTCGACGAGGACAAGCTCGGCTCGCTCGAAGCGGGCAAGCTCGCCGATCTCGCGGTGCTGAGCGACGATCCGCTCGGCGTGTCGGCCGACCGCCTGCGGCGCATCCGCTCCACGCTCACGCTGCAGGCCGGCCGGATCGTCCACGGCGGCGATTGATGGCGAAGGCTCGGGGGGAGCCGATACGGCGCGCCCGCGCCGTGACCAGCGCGCTCTCCCGAACCAAAAGCATTCGCACCCACAGGAGGAAGCAATGTCGAAATCGGGCAGCATCCGCAGCCGCTTCGCGTTGAGCGCGGCCGCGGCGGCAGTTCTCGCCTTCAGCGTGGCATCGGCGTTCGCCAAGGACGACGACGACCGCGACGACCATCGCCACAGCGGCATCAGCCAGAGCGGCGAGCAGAAGGACATGCGCCGAGTCGGGCATGTCGACCTTCAGGGCCGTCCCGCCTACCAGCCGAACGTCATCCGCTATCCCGACGGCAGGTGGATTGCCTTCGTCGGCACGCACGGCGGCAACAAGCCCAATCCCCTCAAGGGAGGTGTGGTCGAGGAGAACGGGACCATGATCATCGACGTCACCGATCCGGACCGGCCGGTCGAGAAGTTCCACATTCCGGTGCCGGTTGCCGGCGGGCAGGCGCAGATGGCGCGCATGTGCCTCGGCTCCAGCCTGCCTGGCGGTGTGCCCGGGCGCGTCTATCTCATGCGCAACATCCAGGGCAGCAGCGCGCAGGGCTACGAAGTCTGGGATGTCACCAATGTCAGCAATCCGACGCTGGCCGGCGCGCTGCGGAACATCCGCAATACGCACAAGCTATGGTGGGAATGCAACACTGGAATCGCGTACATGCCGGGAAGCAAGAACGAGCCGGCAGGCTCGCCCACCCGGTGGCGACAGGGTCAGTCGATGATCATCGTCGATTGGAGCCGCCCGGCGGCGCCGGTCTACATCCGCACCTTCGGCTTGCCTGGCGGACAGCCGGATGCAACCGGCCCCGTGGCAACGTCGCTGCACGGACCGATCAGCACGTTCGAGCACCCGCAGAAGGGAATGCCGCTCGCGCGCGCCGCGGACCCTGCGAATGACGTGGTCGGCAACCGGATCTACGCCGCGTGGGGCGTGGGCGACGACGGCGTGATGCAGATCCTCGACCGCAAGAAGCTGTTGCCGCCTTCGCTCGGGGGCACCTGGACCGGTGACCCCGACCGACCGACCGAGGCGGACCTTCTGGCGCCGCAGAGCGGCATCCTGTACATGTCGCCCGACCAGGGCGGGCACACCAGCCTTCCGGTCTTCGGCGTCGCACCAAAGAGCTACGGCGACTTCACCGAGTTCAAGGTGCGCGATCTGGTCCTGCTTTCTTCCGAGGCGACCGCCGACCGTTGCCAGGAAGCACCGCACTGGAGCTTCATCGTCGACGTCACCGTCGAGAACTCCAAGACCGCGCCGCCGGGAACGAGAGTGCAGCCCAACGTGTGGCAGGGACCGATGGTGCTCTCGACGATGTGGGTCGATCCGCGGCTCGGCGAGAAGTTTCCACGCGGCAACTACTGCACCCGCGGCGCGCGCTATGGCGTCCACTCGAGCGAGGAGAACTTCACCAACCCGTTCTATCCGCGCGTCAGCTTCCTCGCGTACTTCACCGGCGGCATCCGCGCCTGGGACATCCGCGAGCCGCAGGGCCCGAAGGAAATCGCGTTCTACGTGCCCGAGAGCAACGCAAACACCGATCCCGACGGCTACATGACCAACAACGTCGAGGTCGACAACCGCGGCTTCATCTACGCCACCGACCGCAACGGCGCCGGGCTCGACATCCTCGAGCTGCACGGCCGTGCGAAGCGCATCGCGCTCGGCGTCGACACCGGGCACGACGACGATTGAGCTTGGATCGCGCGTTTACCGCGACTAAAGGCGGCCTTTGGGCCGCCTTTTTTCTTTCGCTTGCCGTTACGCTGCAGGTGGGCGCGGCACTCGCCCATGGCGACGAGAAGCCGAAGCACGGCGGCATCATGGGCCGCGGCGACGATACCGTCACGGTCGAATTTGTCTACAAGGAAGGCGTCGTCACCGTGTACATCGAAGACCACGACAGCGCGGCGCCGCTGCTTGCCGAGAATTTCAAGGGCGCCTGGGTGAACGTCTTTGGACCCGGACGACCTGCGCAGCGGGCGGAGCTCAGTCCTGCCGGCGAGAACAGGCTGACCGCGAGCGGCCTCAGCCCGCGCGTGGGCGACCGACTGAGTGCGCGCCTCATCCTGCCGAACGGCATGGAGACGTGGTCGGTGGTGACTTTCCGCGAAACCCGGCGCTAGAATCGCCCGCGTGAGGGCGCTGCTTCTCCTTCTTGCCGCACTGATCGTCGGCTTCTCGCCCGGCGCGGCCTTTGCACACAACGGAGAGCATCACGGGGCTTCGAACCGTCTCGACGGTGGAAGCGCGTCCACCGCGGAACGGCACAACTGGTCGCCGCTCTGCCCGCCCGGATCGGACCACGTCTGTGCCTGCGGCAATTTGTCGCTGCTGGATGGCTCTGCGAAACCGCCGGCGCTGCCGCGACGCGCCGCATCGACTCCTCATCCAATTGCAGTCGCTGTCCCGGCATCGCAGCCGGTCGCAGTCTCGCAGCCTTCTCCGCAGTTTCCCCCCAGCCTCCCCCGGGCACCCCCGCTCGCCTGAACGCCGCGATTAGAGGTTGAGTGCGCGCGGCCTCGAGCGCCGCGCGCGTCATGGCGTTTTGGAGGGGATGAACATGAAGAAATTGCTGTTCGCGGCGCTCGCGATGAGCGCCGCAGCCGAAGCCGCGGCTTCCTGCGGCTCGGCGTTTTGCATGATCAACACGAACTGGAACGCGCAAGGGGTGTGGACGGAGCCCGGCGCGCGCGTCGACCTGCGCTTCGAGTACATCGACCAGGACCAGCCGTTGGCCGGCAGCCGCAAGGTCGGCGCGGGCGAGATTCCGCAGCACCACGACGAGGTGCGCACCCTCAACCGCAACTGGCTCGGCACGTTCGACTACACGTTCAACGACGCCTGGGGCGTGTCGGCCACGCTGCCGATCGTCGACAAGTTCCACGAGCACATCCACAACCACATGGGCGCGCAGATTCCCGAGACCTGGAACTTCACCGAAGTGGGCGACGCGCGCGTGCTCGCGCGGCGGCAGTGGCACGCGGAGAGCGCCGGCGCGGAGCGTCTGGATTTCTACGGCCTCAATTTCGGCCTGAAGCTGCCCACCGGCCGGACCGACGTCAAGAACTCGGAAGGCGAGCTGGCGGAGCGCACGCTGCAGCCCGGTACCGGAACCACCGACCTCCTCGTCGGCGGCTACTTCAGCCGCGTGCTCGGCTCCGGCTCCTCCTGGTTCGCCGACCTGCTGGTGCAGACGCCGCTCAACTCGCACGAGGATTTCAAGCCGGGGACCCGCACCTCGGTCGACCTCGGCTACCGCAAGAACCTCGGGGAGAAGCTCGGCCTGTTGCTGCAGCTCAACTTCCTGCACAAGGCGCGCGACAGCGGAAGCGAGGCCGAGCCCGAGGACAGCGGCGGCAAGTTCCTGTTCCTCAGCCCCGGAGTGAGCTACATGCTGACGCAGAGCGTGCAGGCCTACGGGTTTCTCCAGCTGCCGCTTTACCAGTACGTGAACGGCGTGCAGCTCACCGCGGACTGGGCGGTCGCCGCGGGCCTCAGCTTGCGGTTCTAGTCCGACCCTGTTCCGCGCCACGGCGTTGACGACGCCGTGCCGTGCGCGGATGATCGGCTTCAACTTCCAGGGAGGAGACATGAACGACGCCACGAACGGGCGGCGCAGGTTCGTCGCCACCGCAGGATTCGCCGCTCTCGCAGGGGCTTTGGGTGAAGCGCTCGTCGGCCGCGAGGTGAGGGCCGACGACGACCACGACGTCGACAAATTCATCCGCGCGGTGCAGAAAGCGCGCCTCTTCGACCTGTCGCAGCTCTGGGACATCAACTCGCCGATCGCCGGCGTGAACCCGACCTTCTCGATGACCCTTGATCCGAACGAGGGCGCCGCGAACCACACCAGCACGCTCAACCTGTTCGGCGACAACGGCCAACTCACGTTTGCCGGCGAAGTGATGCGCTTCAGCGGGCAGCACGGCGCGCCGAGCATCGACGCGATCGGCCACATCGGCCACAACGGCAAGCTTTTCGGCGGCGTGGACGCGTTCAAGTCCACGAGCGACCTGCACGGCATCGGCTACAGCGGCGTCGGCGCGAACCTCGACATCGCGCACTATCCCAAGGATCTGCTCGTCAACCGCGGGGTGCTGCTCGACGTGGCGCGCTTCGTCAACCGCAACGCCGAGCCGCTTTCGGACACGTTCAACATCGACGGCGGCGTTCTGGAAGACACCGCGCGCCATCAGCGGGTGAAGATCAAGCGCGGCGACACGGTGCTGATCCGCACCGGCTGGGGCCGCTACTTCAGCGAGAACCCCGACAAGTACAAGGGCAACTTCGCCGCCGGCGTCGGCGTCGACGGAGCGCGTTGGCTGGTCAAGAGCGGCGCCCGGGTGGTGGGCAACGACACGCTGACCTTCGAAGTGCGGCCGCCGTTCGCGCACCCGCCCGAAGTCCCGCAGGACCAGGTGTTCCCGGTCCACATGCTGGTGATTGCGGACAACGGCATCAACATCATCGAGAACTTCCTGCTCGATGAGATCGCCGCCGCGAAGGAGTACGAGTTCCTGCTGGTCGTGCCGCCGCTCAAGATCCGCGGCGGCACCGGCTCGGCGCTGCGCTCCTTCGCCCTGGTGCCGTAGCTTTTACTGCCGGACGATCCCGGCGGCGAACCAGGCGCCCGCCGGGTTGCGGATCAGCAGCACCGGGCTCGCGCACACGGCGGGCACCGCCGGCGTGAGCACGTCGTCGATGCGGAAGTCGCCGTTCGGCTCGAGCGGCACGAGCTGCGAGTCGAAGAGCTGCGGGGTGGCGACGTTATCGCAGATCAGCGTGGCGCGGACGCTCTGGTTTGCGTTGGTGCCGATGGTGTTGCCGCCCGCGAGGAGCAGGCCGCGGCCGTCGACCCGGATCGACCCGTCGACCCTGACATCGGCCTTCAGGCTCGAGATTACCCAGAGCTGACCTGGCGGCTGCACGCCGCGCACGATGTTGCGGTTGACGACCGTGGCGGTGGTCGCGGTGCCCTGGCCGCTCGACACGGGGTCCACACCGATTCCGCCGTCGAAGCGGACCAGGTGATCATCGGCGTTTGCGGAGAATGCGGCGAGCGAGAGCGCAGCCGCGATGACAGTGAGTTTCATGTCTAGAACCTCCCGAATGCGGGTTGGACTGCACCGGGAGAACACCTGGGCGCGGTGGCTATTCCGCGCCCAGTTTGTGACATCGGAATGAAACGTTCAGGGCACGAAGAAATTCTGGCAATGGCCAGCCTGGCCGGGCGCCGGCGAGTCGCTGATCGAGCCGCCGCGCGCGATGCACTGGCTCGGCGGTAGCGAAGCGCCACGCTCGACGTGGTCCACCAGAAGGTCGAACGACTTCTGCGCGTGCGGCTGGATGAACTCGAGCTTCGAGAAGTTGAGTTGCTTGTAATTCTCGATATGGTTGCCGTTCTGCACCTCGTACAGCCGGTACGCGGCCTGCCTTTCGTCCTGGTCGTTGCCCTTGTCGCTGCGTGCCGCCTCGACCTTGCGCGCGTAGGCCCTCCCGTGGTGATCGATGGGCAGCAGCGAGTCCATGGTGCCCTGGACGGTGATGAGCGGCCGCGTGATCCGGCCGGTGTTCCGGATCGCGGCGACCTCGGTGCCGACATTTGAGAACGACAGGCGGTTCACGTAGTTGTAGGTGCCGGTTGCCGGAGCGGTCAAGGGACTGGGGCCATACGTGTCATACGTCGGATCGAGCCGTTTCTGCCACTGGCACTGGGTCACCTCCCAGAACTGCGCGTTGTTGTTGGTCCAGAGCGTCGTGGGCGTGGCGCCTTTGTCGGACTGGATGTCGGGCGGATAGCCCGCCGCCATGATGTTCTTGGCTGCCGTGAGGTTGGCGCTGAATCCGCTCGTCGCGTAGTCGGGTGGCAGGGCGGCGAAGTTGAGTACCGCGGGCGGCAGGTCGGTCAGCAGGTTGCGCGCATCCGGGTCGACGAACGTGCCTTCCCAGTCGACGCCGCCGTCGAAGACGCGCGGCGCTTCCTCGATGGCGCGGCGCACCTGATAGCCGCCGTTCGAAGTGCCGACTGCATAGGTGTAGCGCGGGGGCGGGCCGTAGGCCGCCTTGACGCCGTCGCGCGCAATCTCGCCCGCCCTGATCATGAACTCAGTCCACCGCGTGAAAGCCTGGCCCGGATCGTTATCGAAGAAATGCACCCACACGGGAGATACCGGGTTGAGCCTGCAGGCAAGCGGGTCGGGCGGCGGCGTAAGCGAAGTCAGGGTGACGATGGAGAAATTGAGGGTGCCCTTGTTCTGCGACGCGTAGGCGTAGCCCTTCTGCACCACGTAGTCGCTCCATGCGAAATCGCCGTTGAACTCGCTGCGCGTGCCTGAGGCTCCCGCAACCACCAGGCGGCCGTTCCAGTCCCTCGGCAACCGCAACAGGAATCGCGCCTGGCCCAACGGGTCGGAGGCAATGCGCGCATTGATCTGCAACCCAGGCACTGCCTTCGTTATCGGCGTGCGGTCGGGGTCATCGGGCGAGATCACACCGCGATCGGTAACAGGCGTAAAAGCGCCTGCCGGGAGTCCAGGCAATGAGTTGTTGGCTGGAGTCGTTGGGTTCGTTGGCGACGTGTTCTTGGTCGTCAGATCCGGGCTCTCGAAGCACGTCACGTCGACGAGATCCTTGGATAGCGCCTTGCGCAAGTCGTCGCAGGTGAGCTTGGCGTGCGCGGAAAACGCGATGGAAAACAGGAAAATCGCGGTGCTGCATCTCCGCAGAAGCATTGTGTCCTCCCCTAACGTAGTGCCAGCGAGCATGCTTTAATTGGTCGCGCGACGCAAGCGTCCGCGGACGCAGATGATTTGCGCACGGCGCTGGTCTGCCGTGACGCTCTAATGGTTGGTTTTTTCCAGCCCGGTCACTGGCGGCTGCTGCATGGGACCTCCGGGCGGGTTTGGTGCGATGGCCCCAGGCGTGCCTGCAGCCGGAGCGGCAGGCGGGGTCCCGGTCGCTGGAGCGCCCGGTGCGGGAGCCGCTGTAGTCGGAGCGCCGGCCGCGGGCTTCGCAGTAGCGGGCGTCGCCGCCACGGCGGGCGGCGTGTGGATGAATTTCCAGTCGGAATACTTCTGCGCGCCTTCGAAGATCGCGTCGCGCACGCGGAAGTTGGCGACCTTGAGCGGCGCATCGTCCGAGGGGCTCGCCACGCCTTGCACGCCGCCGTCGGCGCCTTTGATGACGACGAAAGGCTTGCCGGTGATCGGGTCGGGATAGAGCTTGCGCAGGTGGCGCACGGTGCCCGGCTGGCGCGGATCCTTCAGCAGATCTTCGATCTGCCGCGGGTAGGCTTTAACGACGCCGGGGGTCGAGAGGTAATAGAGGCCGATGGCGCGGCGGTACTGGTTGCCGATGAAGAGGAGCTCGACCTCCTTTTCCCTGCGCGCCGAGGTCTCCCAGGTCTCGCCGAGGATCGCGAGCCCGCCCATCAGGATGGCGACGATGAACATCACCGTGAGGTAGGTGAACCCCGCCTGCCGCAGCCAGGCCCGCGCGCGCTTCACCATTGCGAATACTCGCTGCCGTCCCTGCTCTTGCCCGGCGCGCCGCTCTTCACGTCGTAGACGCCGCCTTTCGTCTGGTCCTCGGGCTGCACGACGAGCCAGGTCGTGGTGCTCTCGGTGATCGGGTCGATCGGGACGCGGCGCATGTATTTGTCCGAAGCGAGCGACTCGAGCGACTCGGGGTAGCGGCCCTTGTCGGCGTAGTAGCGCGAGATCGCCTCGCGCATCTGGTGGAGGTTTTCCTTGAGCACCGCCTCCTTCGATTTGTCGATGCTGCCGAAGTAGCGCGGCAGGGCGAGCGTGAGGAGCAGCGCCACGATCGTCATCACCACCAGCAGCTCGATCAACGTGAAACCAAAAATCAGGGACAGACCACGTTTTTTCGCCATTGAGGCCGCTGCGCGAAAACGTGGTCTGTCCCTGATTTCGGGTCTTTCTACCATTCCTTGTACGGGCGGCCGTTGATCCCGGTGCCGGTGGCGAGCGAGAAGACGTCGAACACGTCGTCGCCTTCCTTCGGATCGTCGGGCGGGCTCTGGTAGGCGCGCTTACCCCAGGTTTCGGCGTTGGTCTGCGTTTCCGAGGTGGCGAACGGGTCGCGCGGGATGCGCCGCATGAAGTAGATCTTGTCGCGCTTGGCGCTCTTCTGGTCCTCGACGCCCTTCACCAGGTCGTCGAGGCTCTTCGGGTAGCCGGTGTCGTTGACGTTTTTCGTGAGGCGGCCGTCGTCCCAGGCCTGCTTGTAGGCGTCGATGCCGTCGCGGATCTCGCGTAGCGAGCGGCGCAGGTCCTGCTCCTTGGCGCGGGTCACGATCAGCTCGTTCAGCGGCAGCGCGACCGAGGCGAGCACGGCGATGATCGCCACCGTGATGACGAGCTCGATCAGGGTGAAGCCGCGCGAACCGGTAGAAATTCGCATGGCAGCCGCAAAGCGCGCGGCGGCGCTCATTGCGGCGCTGGCTTGACCCCGCCGAAGGGTACGAGCGTGCCGCCCGTGGGCGGCTGCTGTTGCTGCTGCGGGACCGCCGGCTGGCCCGACGTGTCGGGCTGCGGTGCCTGCGGCTGCTGCTCGACCGGGATCGGCGCGAGCGGCGCGCCGCCCAGGCGCGGCGTGCCGGTCGCGGCCTCGGTGCCGGCCGCGAACTCGACCGTGCCGGCCTCCGGCCGCGTCAGCGCACGCGCGAGGTGGGGCGTGATGAGCAGCATGATCTCGGTGCGATTCCGCGTGTCGTTGATGTTGGAGAAGAGGCGCCCGACGACCGGAAGGTCGCCCATGCCGGGCACGCGGTTGGCGCTGTACCGGTCCTCTCGGCTGATGAGGCCGGCGAGCACCTGCGTCTCGCCGTCCTTCAGGCGCAGGTTGGTCGCGGCATTTCGCGTCCCGATCTGGTAGTTGAGGCTGTTCGAGCCGACCGAGCGGATCTCCTTCACGATGTTGCTCACTTCCAGCCCGACCTTCATGCCGACCTCGTCCTCCAGAAAGATGAGCGGCTCGACCTCGAGCTTCAGGCCGATGTCGAGGTAGGACACCGATTCGGAGACGAAGCCGCCGGTGGCCGCGGCGGTGGTGGTAATCACGGGCACGCGGTCGCCGATGTGGATGCGCGCCTTTTCCTTGTTCTTCACGCGGATGCGCGGGTTGGCGAGCACGTTGGCGCCGCCGTCCTGCTGCTTCAGCGAAAGCAGGAAGAGGGGATCGGTGAACTGCAGCCGCACCAGGTTCTGGTTGCGGTTCAGCCACTCGGGCAGCGTCACCTGCCCCGGGACGCCGGCGGCGCCGATCAGGCTCCAGGCCACGGTATCGGGGAACTGCAGGCCGAGCTGCTGCAGCCAGTTCGTCGCCACCTCGATCACCTCGACCTCGAGCACCACCTCCGGCTCCGCGAGGTCCTGCGCCGCGATCAGGCGCTCGGCGAGGCGGATCGCGGCGGGCGTGTCCTTGATGACCAGCAGGTTGATTTTCTCGTCGATGAAGATGTCGCGGGTCTTCACCAGCGTGCGGATCATGTTCGCGGTCTGCTTCACGTCGGCGTTGGCGAGGTAGAAGCCCTTCACCACCAGCTCCTGGTACTCGCGCAGCTTCTGCGGCGTGTTCGGGAAGATGAACACGGTGTTGTCGTTCAGC
>DATLUZ010000045.1:0-2024 GCA_035577785.1 Burkholderiales bacterium
CGCCCGCCGGCCGAGGAGGAAGCGCTCGAACATTTCGGGCGCAATCTCGGCATCGCCTATCAGCTGATCGACGACATGCTCGACTTCTCGGCCCGCCAGGCCGAACTCGGCAAGACGGTCGGGGACGATTTCCGCGACGGCAAAATCACCCTGCCGATCCTGATCGCGTTCGCCCGCGGCGATGCCGACGAGCGCGCCTTCTGGCGGCGAACGCTGGAAGATGGCGAACAGGCTCCTGACGACCTCGCACGTGCGATCCGCCTGGTGGAGCGCCGCGGCGCCCTCGCCGAGACCCTGGCCCGGGCGCGGAGCTACGCCGCCGAGGCAATCCAGGCAATCTCGCTGTTCCCGGAAGGACCCTTGCGCCGCGCACTCGTCGAGACCGCCGCCTTCGCCACCAGCCGGGGCTTCTGAGAACGGTTGCAGTGTCCTGCGTTCGCAGCGGCGAGCGGGTGTTGCGCGGCCGCGGCGTAAGCGCTATAAGCCCCGGCCCGGTCGGCGGAGTGTAGCTCAGCCTGGTAGAGCACTGCTTTCGGGAGGCAGGGGCCGGAGGTTCAAATCCTCTCACTCCGACCAGTTTTTCTGCGGCCTTATTTTAAATCTCTCACCCCGGGTTTCTCCAGCACTGTCGGAGAAACTTAGAGCGTGATCCGTTAGGGTGAAGCATAGCCCGAGTTTTTAAGATAGTTGGCGCACTCGTTTGGGGTGAAGCAGTCGAGGAGAGAGCCGATGCGTCGCCAGGTTGCCTCGACGGTTCGCTCGTCGGCTTTGCGCAGCAGGGTCTTGAGCTTGGCGAAGACCTGCTCGATCGGGTTGAGGTCGGGCGAGTAAGGCGGCAAGAAGAAGAGCTTGGCGCCAGCGGCACGGATCAATCGGCGGATCACCGGTCGCTTATGGCTGCCGAGATTGTCCATGATGACGATGTCACCGACGCTCAAGGTGGGCAGCAGCACCTGCTCGACATAGGCCAGAAAGCTGAGGCCGTTGATCGGCCCGTCGATGACGCAGGGCGCGTCGATGCGGTTGTAGCGCAAGGCGGCAAGGAAGGTGAGCGTGCGCCAGCGCCCCTGCGGCACCTTGGCGACCAGACGCTTGCCGCGCCGACAGCGGCCGCGCTGGCGGGTCATGTTGGTCTTGGCCCAGGTCTCGTCGATGAAAACCAGGCGGCGCGGATCAAGGCGCTCCTGGTACTTCTTCCACCGGGCGCGCCGGCGGGCGACGTCAGGGCGATCCTGCTCGGCGGCGAACAGGCTTTTTTTTGACCGTGATCCCCTCCGCCTTCAGCAATCGCCACACTGCGCCGTAGCTGGCCGGAACGCCACGCTCGACCAGCTCGGCGACCAGCGCCCGCAAGGTCAGATCCGGTTTCTCGGCCAGCCGCGCCAGCAGCCAGTCGCGTTCGCCAGCCAGCACACGGCGGCGATGCCCGCCCATCCAATAAGCCGCCGCGCTCCCCGTCCTCCGAAACCGCTGCGACCACTTCACCACGCTCGAAACGCTCACCCCAAACAGCGCTGCTGTCGCCCGGCAGGTCCGACCGCTCCCCACCGACGCCACAACTCGATCACGCAGATCTATCGAATAGGGTCTCGCCATCGATGCTGGCCCCCAGCCCCAGCCAGCATCTTGAATCAGAAATCCGTCCCCACGGGAATCCCCCTTACGATTCAGACATACCGAATCCCGCTCTAGTCGTCGCTGGTCATCGCGAGCGCAGCGAAACAATCTCGACGGGACCGTGCACGCTGCACGGCAGCCGCGCCGGCCCGTCGGCCGGCTCGCAATGACAGGCTTGGGTCAGGCGCGCTCGACGAAGGCGTCCATGACCTTCTTGTCGCCGGCGTGCTCGAAATTGATCGCGAGCTTGTTGTCTTCGACCGCCTGCACCGTGCCGTAGCCGAATTTCTGGTGGAACACCCGGTCGCCGACGGCAAATCCGCCGATCCTGGGGATTTCCTGGCCGCGCTGCGGGATGCGCCCGCTCTGGATCAGCTGCGGCTGGCGCGCGGTGCGGCCGGCCTGGG
>DATLUZ010000046.1:0-12116 GCA_035577785.1 Burkholderiales bacterium
ATCAGCCGGTTGTCGAGCGCCTTCTCCAGGCCGTGGTTCTGCTTCTCGCTGTTGAAGCGCGCCACTTCGGGCGGCATCTTCGGCATGTAGAAGACCTTCGAGAAGTCGAGGCCTCTCGCCTTCCAGTGCTCGATGCCTTTCTTCGTGTCCAGCAATTCCGTGCGCCCAATGAGGTCGTTGAGGCTTCTAACGCCCAATTTGGACATGAGCTCGCGCGCTTCCTCGGCGACGAAGAAGAAGTAGTTCACCACGTGCTCGGGCTTGCCTTCGAACTTCCTGCGCAGCACCGGGTCCTGCGTCGCCACGCCCACTGGGCAGGTGTTGAGATGGCACTTGCGCATCATGATGCAGCCTTCCACCACCAACGGCGCGGTGGCGAAGCCGAATTCGTCCGCGCCGAGGATGGCGCCGATCACCACGTCGCGCCCCGTCTTCATCTGGCCGTCGACCTGGACGCAGATCCTTCCCCTCAGTCGGTTCAGGACCAGGGTCTGCTGCGTCTCGGCGAGTCCGAGCTCCCACGGCGTGCCGGCATGCTTGATCGACGACCACGGCGAGGCGCCGGTGCCGCCGTCGTGCCCGGCGATGGTGACGTGGTCCGATTTCCCCTTGGACACGCCCGCCGCGATGGTGCCGACGCCGACCTCGGAGACGAGCTTCACCGAGATCGCCGCCTCGGGGTTCGAGTTCTTGAGGTCGTGGATGAGCTGCGCGAGGTCCTCAATCGAATAGATGTCGTGGTGCGGCGGCGGCGAGATCAGCTCCACACCCGGCGTCGAATAGCGTATCTCGGCGATGTACTCCGACACCTTGCGCCCGGGAAGCTGTCCGCCCTCGCCGGGCTTCGCGCCCTGCGCGATCTTGATCTGCAGCATCTCGGCGCTCGCGAGGTATTCCGCGGTGACGCCGAAGCGGCCCGAAGCCACCTGCTTGATCTTCGACTTGAGCGAATCGCCCTCGCGGAGAGCGATGTCGGTTTCAACGCGGGATCTTCCTAATCTTGTTTGTAAAGATTCTCCCGCCTTGATCGGCGCATAGCGCCGCCGGTCCTCGCCGCCTTCGCCGGTGTTCGACCTGCCGCCGATGCGGTTCATGGCGACGGCGAGCGTGGTGTGCGCCTCGGTCGAAATGGAGCCGAGCGACATCGCGCCGGTGGAAAAGCGCTTCACGATCTCGGCGGCGGGTTCGACCTCCTCGATCGGCACGGGCTTTCGGTCGCCGAAACGGAACTCGAACAGGCCGCGGAATGTCATGTGGCGCTTCGACTGGTCGTTGATGATGGCCGCGTACTCTTTGTAGGTGGAGTACTCGTTGTTGCGCGCGGAGTGCTGCAGCTTCGCAATCGCGTCCGGGGTCCAGGTGTGGTCCTCGCCGCGCACACGCCACGCGTACTCGCCGCCGGCGTCGAGCATCGACGCGAGCACCGGGTCGGCCGGATCGAAAGCGTCCTGGTGGATGCGGATCGCCTCCTCGGCGACGTCGAACAGGCCGATGCCCTCGATGTTGGACGCGGTGCCGGTGAAGTACTTGTCGACGAGCGACCTCGCGAGGCCGACCGCCTCGAAGATCTGCGAGCCGGTGTAGGACATGTAGGTGGAGATGCCCATCTTGGACATCACCTTCTTCAGGCCCTTGCCGATCGCCTTGATGTAGTTCTTGATCGCCTTCGACGCCGCCGCCCGGTCCCCGGCATGCAGGTTGAGGATCGTCTCGAGGGCGAGATAGGGATGAACCGCCTCGGCGCCATAGCCGCCGAGGAGCGCGAAGTGGTGCACCTCGCGCGCGCTGCCGGTCTCCACCACCAGTCCGGTCGAGGTGCGCAGGCCCTTGCCGACCAGATGTTGATGAATAGCACTTAAGGCGAGTAAAGCAGGGATCGCGACGCGATCCTTGTCGACGTTGCGGTCGGAGATGACGACGATCGAGTAGCCCGAGCGCACCGCGTCCTCGGCCTGTGCGGCGAGCGAGGCGAGGCTCGCCTCGACCGCTTCCTTGCCCCAGGCGACGGGGTAGGTGATGTCGAGCTCCCAGGACTTGAACTTGCCGGAGGTATAGCGCTCGATGTGGCGGATCTTCTCCATCTCGAAGAAGTCGAGCACCGGCTGCGACACCTCGAGGCGCAGCGGCGGATTCAGCTCGTCGATGCCGAGCAGGTTCGGCTTCGGCCCGATGAACGACACGAGCGACATCACCAGCTCCTCGCGGATCGGGTCGATCGCAGGGTTGGTGACCTGTGCGAAGAGCTGCTTGAAGTAGTGATACAGCGTCTTGTTCTTGTTCGAGATCACGGCGAGCGGCGAGTCGTTGCCCATCGATCCGACCGGCTCCTCGCCGTTCGCCGCCATCGGCTGCATGATGAACTTCAGGTCTTCCTGCGTGTAGGCGAAGGCCTGCTGGCGGTCGAGAGCAGCGACCTGCGACTTGAGCGGCGGCGTCTTCTCGCTCTCGACCTCGTCGAGCTTGACCCGGATGCGCTCGATCCACTCGGCGTAGGGCCGGGCGCTCGCGAGGGAATCCTTGAGCTCCTTGTCGTCGACGATGCGGCCCTTCTCGAGGTCGACGAGGAACATCTTGCCCGGCTGCAGGCGCCACTTCTTCACCACCTTCTCCTCGGGCACGGGCAGGCAGCCGCACTCCGAGCCCATGATCACGAGGTCGTCGTCGGTGACGATATAGCGCGAGGGCCGCAATCCGTTGCGGTCGAGCGTGGCCCCGATCTGGCGCCCGTCGGTGAAGGCGATCGAAGCCGGACCGTCCCAGGGCTCCATCATCGCAGCGTGGTACTCGTAGAAGGCGCGCCGCGCCGGATCCATCAGCGTGTGGTTCTCCCACGCCTCGGGGATCATCATCATCATGGCGTGCGCGACCGAGTAGCCGCCCATCACCAGCAGCTCGAGCGCGTTGTCGAACGAGGCCGAGTCCGACTGGCCGTCGTAGATGAGCGGCCAGATCTTGTCGAGGTCCTTGCCCAAAATGGGCGAAGAGATCGCGCCCTGCCGCGCCCGGATCCAGTTGACGTTGCCGCGCAGGGTGTTGATCTCGCCGTTGTGGCAGATCATGCGGAACGGATGCGCGAGGTCCCACGACGGGAAGGTGTTGGTGGAGAACCGCTGGTGCACCAGCGCGAGCGCCGACTCCACGCGGGCGTCCTTGAGCTCGAGGTAGTACTCGCCGACCTGGTAGGCGAGCAGCATTCCCTTGTAGCAGATGGTGCGCGCCGACATCGACGGCACGTAGAAGGCCTTGGCGTGCTGCAGCTTCAGCGCCTGGATCGCGTGGCCGGAGCTCTTGCGGATGATGTAGAGCTTGCGCTCCAGCGCGTCGGCGACGGTGACCCCGCGGCCGCGGCCGATGAACACCTGTCGGATGACGGGCTCAAGCTTGCGCGCCGCCTCGGCCAGGTCGCTCGAGTCCACAGGCACGTCGCGCCAGCCGAGCAGCACCTGGCCCTCGTCCTTGATGGCGCGTTCGATCTCGTATTCGCAGGCGATGCGCGAGGCCGGATCGCGCGGCAGGAACACCATGCCGACGCCGTACTGGCCCGCGGCCGGCAGTTTCACCCCCTGCTTTGCCATCTCGTCGCGGAAGAAGCGGTGCGGGATCTGGATCAGCAGGCCTGCGCCGTCGGAGAGCTTCGGGTCGTAGCCCACCGCCCCCCGGTGCGTCAGGTTGCGCAGCACGGTCAGGCCCTGCTCGACGATGGTGTGCGACTTCTTACCCTTGATGTTGGCGACGAAGCCGACGCCGCAGGCGTCGTGCTCGTGCTGCGGGTCGTAGAGACCTTGGGGGGCGGGCAAGCTCATGGCGGAACTGACAAATATACAATTATTGCGCTGCAGCGACAATGGCTTGCCGGACGCGCGCGTCATCGAGGCCGCCGCGCAGCGCCGCTTTCCCCAGCGCTTCGAGCACGACGAAGCGCAGCTTTCCCTGCGCCGCCTTCTTGTCGCCGGCCATGAGCTCCATGAGGCGCTCGGGTGGAAGTGCGGGGCCGTGGGTGGGTAGTCCCGCCCCGGCGAGAAGGCGCTTGACCCGATCGACTTCTGTCTTTCCGATGAGATTCAAGCCAAGCGAGAGCTCGGCGGCCATCGCCATCCCGGCGGCGATGGCCTCGCCGTGCAGCCAGGCGCCGTAGCCCATGCCCGCCTCGATCGCATGGCCGAAGGTGTGGCCGAAATTGAGCAGCGCCCGCACTCCCGACTCGCGCTCGTCGGCCGCCACGACCCCCGCCTTGAGCTCGCAGCAGCGCTTCACGACATGGGTCAGAGCCGGGCGCTCCCGCTTCATCACCTTGCCGATGTTCATTTCGAGCCATTCGACAAACGCGAGGTCGAGCGCTAGCGCGTGCTTGATCACTTCCGCCAGCCCGGCGCGCAGCTCGCGGTCGGGAAGGGTGTCGAGCGTCGCGATGTCGGAGATCACCGCGAGCGGCTGGTGAAAGGCGCCGATCATGTTCTTGCCGCGTTCATGGTTGATCGCAGTCTTGCCGCCGACCGACGAGTCGACCTGTGCGAGCAGCGTGGTCGGAACCTGCAGGAACGCGATGCCGCGCTGATAAACCGCCGCGGCAAAGCCCGCGAGGTCGCCCACGACCCCGCCGCCGAGCGCGACGAGCAGCGTGTCGCGCCCGCAGCGCGCTGCGAGCAGGGCGTCGAATACGCGTTCCAGCACCTGCCAGCTCTTGGCCTGCTCGCCGTCCGGCACCGAAACGTGAACCACGCGGGCGCCCGCTTGCTTCAAGCCCAGGGAGACTTTTTCCAGGTAGAGCGGCCCGACCACATCGTTGGTGACGATGGCCGCGGTTCCCCCGCCGAGATGCGGCCGGTACAGGTTCGGGCGCTCGAGCAGCCCGGCGCCGATGTGAATCGGGTAGGAGCGCTCGCCGAGGGCTACGCCGAGCGTTTCCATAGCTCCTCCAGGCGCTCGACGAGGTCGCGCCCCAGAGACTGCACGCCCTGCGCGCCGGTGTCGACGACCAGGTCGGCGACGCCGCGATAGAGCGCATCGCGCTCGGCGTGCAGCGCGCGCAGCCGGGCGAGCGGCTCGGCGTTGGCGAGCAGCGGCCGGTTGCGGTCGTGGCGCACGCGCTCGTACAGGTCTTCGGGACGCGCGTTCAGATAGACCACGGCGCCCCGCGCGGTGAGGCGCCGGCGGCTGTCCGCACTGAGCACCGCGCCGCCGCCGGTGGCGAGCACGATGCCGTCCATGGCGGTGAGCTCGGCAACCGCCTGCTCCTCGCGCGCGCGAAATCCAGCCTCGCCTTCGATCTCGAAAATGAGCGGGATGCTCACGCCGCAACGCCGCTCGATCTCGTGGTCGGAATCGAAGAAGCGCAGCTTCAGGCGCCGGGCGAGCAGCCGTCCGACGGTCGTCTTGCCGGCCCCCATCAGGCCGACCAGGAAGATGTTCCCCGGCTTCACCCCCGCATTGTAGCGGGGCGACTTCTTCAGTTACTCGCTAGCGGATCGTCAGGCGCTCGTTGACGATGCGGGGCGTGATGAACACCAGCAGCTCGGTCTTGTTGCTCGAGGTGCTGGTGTTGCGGAAAAGGTACCCGAGCACGGGCAGGTCGCCGAGCAGCGGCACCTTGGTGATGTCGGTGCGGTCGTTCTGCTCGTAGATGCCGCCGATCACCACCGTGCCGCCGTTCTCGACCAGCACTTCGGTCTTGACGTGCTTGGTGCTGATCTGGACGCCCGCCGGCGTGGTCGCGCCCGGCTGATCCTTGTTCACGTCCAGGGTCATGATCACGTTGCCGTCGGGCGTGATCTGCGGCTTCACCTTGAGCGCGAGGTTCGCCTTGCGGAAGCTCACCGAGGTGGCGCCGGACGAGGTCGCCTGCTGGTACGGGATTTCCGTTCCCTGCTCGATCAACGCCTCGGCCTGGTTGGCGGTCAGCACCCGCGGGCTCGCGATGATCTTGCCCCTGCCGTCGGACTCGAGCGCCGAGATCTCGAGGCTGAGGAACCGCGTCAGGGCGCTGTTGAACAGCAGGAAGTTGAGCGACCCGGCGTTGAACGCGTTCAGGCCGGCGGCCGGGAAGTTGGTGTTGAGGCCCGGCCCGTTGATGACGGGCGTGCCCTGCACGAGGCCCGCCGCCTGGCCCGTATTCACGACCTCGGCACCGATGTTCATGCCGACGTCGAGCCCGTTGCCCGGCCCGCCGAAGGGGCGCCGGTTCTGGAACCCCTGTTCGAGGAGGCCGAGGCGCGCGCCGAGGTTCTTGGCGAAGGCGTCGTTCGCCTCGACGATGCGCGCCTCGATCATGACCTGGCGCACGGCGACGTCGATCTGCGCGATCAGGCGGCGCACCTCGTCCAGACGGCTGGGCACGTCCTGGACGAACAGCGTGTTGGTGCGCGCGTCGACCACCGCGCTGCCGCGCTTGGAAAGGATGCGCTGCGCCGGGTCCGACAGCAGCTTCTGCACGTCGGCGGCCTTCTGGTAGCTCATCTGGAACGACTCGGTGCGCGTCTGCTCGAGGTCGTTGATTTGCTGCGCCGCCTCGAGCGCGAGCTTCTCGCGCGTGGCGAGCTCGTCGCGCGGCGCGATCCAGATGACGTTGCCGGCGCGGCGGCTGTCGAGGCCGCGGGTCTGCAGGATGATCTCGAGGGCCTGGTCCCAGGGAACGTCCTTGAGGCGCAGGGTGATGTTGCCGCTGACGGTGTCGCTCGTGATGATGTTCAGGTCGGTGAAGTCGGCGATGACGTTCAGCACCGCCCGCACCTCGACGTTCTGGAAGTTCAGCGACAGCTTCTCGCCGGTGTAGCGGCCGCGCTGGGTCGCGCGCGAGGCGTCCGGGTTCACGGGCTTCACCTCGAGCACGAACTGCGTGTCCGACTGGTAGGCGTTGTGCTCCCACTGGCCGCGCGGCTCGATGATCATGCGCACGTTCTCGCCCTGCTGGAACGTGTTGATGGTGTTCACCGGCGTGGCGAAGTCGACCACGTCGAGGCGCCGGCGCAGGTTCTCCGGCAACCCGGTCTTCAGGAAGTCGACCACGATGTTCTGCCCCTGCGTGCGGATGTCGATGCCGGTGGTCGTGTCGGAGAGGTCGACCACGACGCGGCCCTCGCCGCCCTTGCCGCGGCGGAAGTCGACGTCGCGGATCTGGTGCTTGGCGTCGGCGCGGCCCTCGGCGAAGCGCGACACCTGGCCTCCGGGGGCGGTCTGCGCCACCGGCGCCTCCGACAGGGTGATGATCACGCTGCGGCCGTCGACGGTCGTCTCGTGCGGCACGGCGCGCCGCAGGTTAAGCACCAGGCGCGTGCGCTCCGCGCCCTGCACCACGTTCATGCTGCGCAGCTCGCCTTGCGAAATGTCCTGGCTGGAGCGGCCGAGCGCGTTGGTGGTGTTGGCGAAATCGAATGCGATGCGCGCCGGGTTGGTCACCGCGAAGTTCGGCGGCGCGCTGCGCAGCGGCTCCTTGGTGGTGATCCGGACGATGGTCTTGCCGCCCTGCTGCGTGACCTCGAAGCCTTCGATGGCGTTGGCCGGAGCCTGCGCCCGCGCCGTTGCCGCGCAGGCCAGCCAGAAGAGAAACACCGAAGCGATGGTGATCGCCTTGTTCATCTTTTTGTCTCCACCAATTGCAGTGCGCTGTTACGCTCCACCCATTCGCCGCCACCGTCCTGGATCAGCTCCTTGAGGGCGATCTGGCCCTCGTCGATCCCGGTGACGACGCCGAAGTTCTGGCCCATGTAGTTGCCCTTGCGTACCCGGTAGAGGTTCGGTCCGGCCTTGACGAGGGCGAAGGTCTCCCGGTCCTGCGTGATGGTGCCCATCATCTGGATCGACTCGAGCGGGAAGGCCTCGAGCGGCTCCTTGGGCCGGTCGCGCTCCTTCTCGACGCGCGCGTTGGTCGCGCTCGGGCTGAGCCTGCGCTGCGCGACGTCGATGCGCTGCGGGCGGAACGGGTCGACCTGGCCCTCCGCGGTGTAGGGCACGGGCTCGTAGGGCTTCACCTGCGGCAGCGGGTCGACGCGGCCGCGGAAGTCCTTGGTGAGCTGGTTGAGCTCCTGCTTGAGGTCGCTGTGCTCGTCGCCGGCGCAGGCGGCGAGCGCGAGCGCCGCGACCAATATGAGGTTCTTTTTCACCTAGGTGCCTTCTTGGCCGCCGCGGCCGCCTTGCGCTGCGACGCCACTTCCTGGTCGTCCAGGTAGCGGAAGGTGCGCGCGACGACCTCCATGGCGAGGTTGCCGTCCTTGCCGGCGTCGATCTTCACGTCGTTCAGGGTCACGATTCGCGAGAGCTGGCCGACGTCGCTCGCGAACGCCCCCATGTCGTGGTAGTTGCCGAGGACCTTCACCTGTATGGGCAGCTCGGCGTAGAACTCGCGCATCGTCTCCTGGGGCGCGGGCTTGAACAGCTCGAACTGCAGGCCGCGCCCGAGTCCGGCCTGGTTGATGTCGACCAGCAGCGCGTCCATCTGCGACTTGTTGGGGAGCTGGCGCAGGAGCGCGCCGAACTGCGTGTCGATCTCGCGCAGCTGCTGCCGGTGCAGGTCGAGGTTCACCGCCTGGCGCTTCTTGCCGAGGTAGTCCTGCTTCAGCTTGACCTCGTCGGCGCGGCCGGCCTCGAGCTGGTCGATCTGGCCCTGCGTGTCGGCGAAGAAACCCGCCACCGGAATGCCGATCAGCACGGCGAGCAGCACCAGAATCTTGGGCGCCCAGTGCCAGGTGCCCGGGTCCTGCCAGTTGGTCTTCTTGAATTCGTCGAGCAGGGCGTTGAAGTTGATCGCCATGGGCTAGCCTTTCACCGCCGCGGGTTTGGCCGGCGGCTTGCCGGCCGCCTTCTCGTCCTTCACCTCGGGACGCTTGACGTCGAAATACAGGTTGAATTCCGACACCCTGCGCTTGTCGACGGCGGCGGCCTTGACCTCGACCAGCCCCGGGTTGGCGAGCCAGGGCGAGGACTCGATGTTTCGCATCAGGGTGGAGACGCGCGCGTTCGACTGCGCGTAGCCCACGACGGTGATGCGCAAGCCTCTCTGCGTCATCGACTTGAGGTACACGCCCTCGGGCATCTGGCGCACCAGCTCGTCGAGCAGGTGCACGGTCTGCGCGCGGTCGGTCTGGAGGGTCTCGATCACCTGCTTGCGGGCGAGAAGCGCCGCGATCTCGTCCTTCAGCTTGTTGATCTCGGCGATCTCCTTGTCGAGCTTGGCGATCTCGCTCTTGAGGAAGCGGTTGCGCTCGATCTGGCTGTCGATCTTCGCGGCATAGAAGCCGTGCATCGCCACGACGATCAGCGCGCCGAGCAGCGCCGTGCCGCCGGCGACCACGAAGAAGTGCTGCCGGGCGCGCTTGCGCCGCTCGGAGCGGTGCGGCAGGAGGTTGATGCGGGCCATCATTGGGGATCGAACCTCCGCATGGCGAGCCCGCAGGCGACGATGAGCGAGGGCGCGTCGATCATGAGGCGCTTCAGCTGCACGCGCGGCGACGTCTGCATCGAGGCGAACGGGTTGGCGACGCTGGTCGCGACCTGCGTGCGCGCGTTGACCACGGCGTCGAGGCCGGGAATCACCGCCGAGCCGCCCGCGAGCAGGATGTGGTCGATGCTGTGGTACTGGGTCGAGGTGAAGAAGAACTGCAGCGCGCGCTGCACTTCCATGGAGAGGTTCTCCATGAACGGGCGCAGCACTTCGGCCTCGAAGTCGTCCGGCAGCCCGCCCGAGCGCTTGGCGTTCTCGGCCTCGTCCGGGCTCATGCCGTAGCGGCTCGCGATGTCCTGCGTGAGCTGGTTGCCGCCGAAGGCCTGCTCGCGCGTGTAGATCGACTGGTCGTTGCGCAGCACCGTCACGTTCATGACGTTGGCGCCGATGTCGACCACCGCGACGTTCTGATCCTTGCCGCCGCTCGGCAGGCTCTGCACCACCAGGCCGAGCGCGGCCTGCTGCGCGAAGGACTCGACGTCCATCACCAGCGCCTTGAGCCCGGCGGATTCGGCCACCGCCACGCGGTCCTCGACCTTCTCCTTGCGCGTCGCCGCGATCAGGACTTCCTGCTCTTCCGGGCTGTTCGGCGCCGGGCCGAGCGAGTGGAAATCGAGGTTCACCTCGTCGAGCGCGAACGGGATGTACTGGTTCGCCTCGCTCTCAACCTGCATCTCGAGCTCTTCCTCGCGCAGGCCCGCGCCGAGCACGATCTTCTTCGAGATCACCGCACCCGTCGGCACGGCCATGGCGACGTGCTTGGTGCGGGTCGCCAGGCGCTTGTGCGCGCGGCGCACCGCTTCGGTCACGGCTTCGAGATTGTTGATATTGCCGTCGACGACGGCGTCGCGCGGCAGCGGCTCGATGGCGTAGCGCTCGACGCGGTAGGCGGATTTGCCGGCGTCGACGATCTCGAGCATCTTCACCGAGGAGGAGCTGATGTCGAGTCCAAAGAGCGGCGGCGCCTTCGGCTTGAAGAGGTCGAATTCCATTCGGGGTAGATTCCCTTGGTTTCCCGTCGCTTTTGGTTTATTTTCGGTTTTTCTTTTTTCTTACCGATGCTTAGGACCGATAAGTAGAATTTGCGTTAAACGATAGCAACAAGCCCCGCAGGTGTCTAGTCAATTTTCCACAAGGCGAAGGGGGTATCATGCTCGAGGTACAGCGTTCGGCGACAAGACCGGCAATGGCGATTAACCCTTGAAGTGGCTTAGATTTCTTGCCTTCCCGCTGCTCCTGGCGGGCGGCTTTTTGGCGACCTGCGTGTTGCTGTTGGCACTCACCATCGCGCTCGCCTATCCCAACCTGCCTTCGCTGCAGGCGCTGACCGAGTACCAGCCGAAGATTCCGCTACGCATCTACACCGCCGAGGGCGTTCAGATCGGCGAATTCGGCGAGGAGCGGCGCGCCGTGGTGGCGATCGGCGAGGTCCCCGACGCGCTGAAGAACGCGATCATCTCCGCCGAGGACGAGCGCTTCTACGAGCACGCCGGGATCGACTACATCGGCGTGCTGCGCGCCGCCTACATGAACCTCATTTCCGGCGGGCGCCGCCAGGGGGCGAGCACCATCACGATGCAGGTGGCGCGGAACTTCTTTCTCTCCTCGGAAAAGACCCTCACCCGCAAGCTCTACGAGGCGCTGCTCGCGTTCAAGATCGAGCACAGCCTGTCCAAGGAGCAGATCCTCGAGCTCTACGTCAACCAGATCTACCTGGGCCAGCGCGCCTACGGGTTCGGCGCTGCTTCGCAGATCTACTTCGGCAAGTCGCTCGACAAGCTGACCCTGGCCGAGACTGCGATGCTCGCGGGGTTGCCGAAAGCGCCCTCGCTCTACAACCCGATCGCCAACCCGCAGCGCGCCAAGCAGCGCCAGCACTACGTGCTGCGTCGGATGGCCGAGCTCGGCCACATCACGGCCGCGCAATACGAAGAGGCAACTCAAGCGCCCGTCAGGCCCAAGAGGGAAGTGAACGAGTACTCCGTGCACGCGGAGTACGCCGCCGAGATGGTGCGCCAGGCGATCGCCGAGCACTATCCGGACGAGGTGTACAGCCACGGTTTCCGCGTCTACACCACTATCCGGAAGGCCGACCAGGAAGCCGCGTACGCTTCGTTGCGCAAAGGCGTGATGGATTACGACCGGCGCAATGGCTACCGGGGCCCCGAAGGCTTTTCGGAGCTGCCGGCGAAGCCCGACGAGGACGACTACGAAGAAGCTTTAAACGAGCACCCCGACAACGACGATCTTCTCGCGGCCGTCGTCACCGCGGTCGACTCCAAGCAGATCGAAGCCGCTTTGCGCACCGGCGAGAAGGTCTCCATCGGCGGGGAATCGCTGCGCTTTGCCGCACGCGCGCTCGACTCCAAGACGACGCCGCAGAAGCGCATCCGCCGCGGCTCGATCATTCGGGTGCAGCGCGAGTCGCCAGCCAAGCCCTGGCAGATCGTGCAGCTGCCCGAGGTGGAGTCGGCCTTCATCTCGCTCGACCCGCAGGACGGCGCGGTGCGCGCGCTCGTCGGCGGCTTCGACTTCAACCGCAACAAGTTCAACCACGTCACCCAGGCCTGGCGCCAGCCCGGGTCGTCGTTCAAGCCCTTCATCTACTCGGCCTCGCTGGAAAAGGGCTTCACGCCGGCGACCGTGATTCCGGACGAGCCGGTGGTGCTCGAAGCCGAGCAGA
>DATLUZ010000047.1:0-2973 GCA_035577785.1 Burkholderiales bacterium
CGCCGCTGCCAGCGGGCGTGCTGCTGGTAGACCTTTCCGCCCACCAGGCCGGCGAGCACCACCACCCAGAAGGCGAGCAGCCACCAGTCGAGCTGCAGCATCACGGTGAATGCGACCAGGGCGAGGATCAGGCCCTGCAACGGAGAAACGTGCTGCTCCGCCCGCAGAAAGGGCTGCCACAGCAGCACCACCCCGAAGTGCGCGAGCAGCAGCGCGCGCGCCCACGGGTCGGCCACGCCGCGGAACACCGCGACGTGCAGCAGCGCCAGCATGGCGACGACGATGAGCCGCCAGTAGCGGCGCGTGAAGTCCCAGGTCGCGGCGGCGAGGCGGCTGAAGTATGGCGCCGGGAGGCTTTCGGGTTGCATGACGAATTCGCGACGGCTAGTCTACAAACGAAACCATGCCCTCCGCCAATCTCGTCCGACTCGTGCTGCTCGAAGCTCGGCGCGGCGCGCTGCCGTGGCTCGCGCTGACGGCGGTCGCGCTGAGCCTGGGCCTCGCCGCCTTTCTGTCGCAAGTGGCGCTCACCGAAAGCCGCAGCCTGCAGGCGGCGATCGTGGCGGCGGTGCTGCGCGTGTGCGCGGTGTTCCTCGTCGCCGCGCACGTCGCCGCGAGCGTGCTGCGCGAGATCGACGACAAGGGCCTGGAGCTGATGCTCTCGTTGCCGCTCGCGCGCTCGTCCCAATACACGGGCCGGTACCTCGGCTTCGCCTTGTGCGGGTGCCTCCTCGCGCTCTTTTTCGCGCTGCCGCTGCTCTTCTGGGCAACGCCCGCGGCGGTCGCGCTATGGGGTGTTTCGCTCGCCTTCGAGGCGGCGCTGATGGCGGCGGCGGCGCTCTTCTTCGCCATGTCGCTCGGGCAGCTCCTGCCTGCCATCGCGGCGAGCGCGGGGTTCTACCTGCTCGCCCGCGCCATGGCGAGCATCCAGGCCATCGCCACCGGGCCGCACCGCGACGAGTCGACCGCGGACCGGTTCGCGCGCTGGGCCGTGGATGCCGTGGCGCTGCTTTTCCCGCGGCTCGACAACGTAACCCGGACCGAGTGGCTGCTCTACGGCACGCCGCAGGCGGGCGCCTATGCTGCCGCGCTCGGCGCGCTGGCGGTTTACGGGCTGCTGCTCATCGCGGCCGGCCTGTTCGACTTCCATCGCCGCAGCGCATGAGCTCGGAGCTGCGCCCGCTTTCCGCGGTTCCCTTCTGGATCTGTGCCGTGCTCGCGCTCGCCCTCGGAGTGCAGATCGCTTCGCGCCTCTCGACTCCGGCGCTGCGCGCGAGCGCGGATCTCCCGCCGCCGCCGCGCCCGGAGGCGCTGCGCCTCGCGAGCTTCGCGGAAGAGCCGGCGGCCGCGCGGCTCGCGATGCTCTACCTCCAGGCGTTCGACTACCGCGGCGATAACCGCATCCCGTATCAGAAGCTCGATTACGGCCGGCTGATCGGCTGGCTCGGCGCCATCCTCGCGCTCGATCCGCGCAGCGACTATCCGCTGTTTTCGGCGGCGCGGATCTATGCCGAAAACCCGGACCCCGCGCGCAGCCGTCAGATGCTGGAGTACGTGTACCGCGCGTTCCTCGACGATCCGAACCGGCGCTGGCCCTGGCTCGCCCACGCCGCGCTCCTGGCGAAGCATCGCCTCCACGACCTGCCGCTCGCGCTGCGCTACGCGCGCGCGGTCGAGCGCGACACCACCGACCCGAACGTCCCGTCGTGGGCAAAGCAGATGCAGATCTTCATCCTCGAGGACATGAACGAGCTCGAGGCCGCCAAGACCATGATCGTGAGCCTCCTCGAGAGCGGGCGGATCCACGACCCGGCGGAAATCCGCTTTCTCAAGGAGCGGCTGCAGGAGCTCGCGGCGCGGCAGGCTCGCCGGCGCTGAACCGTCGGAATCCCGACGGAAGCGTTGGGTCGCCGACATAGCACTTATTTCCTAACCCTTGATTACATGTGACTTTTCGGTTCATCCGCACTGGTACGGCTATTGCGTAGTAGAGGGCACAACTATTGGCCCAGGGGAGCTGGGCATAAGGGGACTTCTATGAACAAGTCACAAAAAGGCTTCACGCTGGTCGAAATCGCCATCGTGCTGGTGATCATCGGGTTGCTGCTCGGCGGCATCCTGAAGGGCCAGGAAATGATCACGCAGGCGAAGATCAAGAATGTCATCGCCGACGTCACCGGCGTTTCGGCCGCCATGTACGGCTACCAGGACCGCTACCGCGCGCTGCCCGGCGACGACAAGGGCGCGGGTCGCTGGACCGCTGCCCCAGCCGCGGCCCCTGGTAACGGCAACGGGGTCATCGAGGGGACGTACGGGTCCGCGAATGCAGCGGATGAGTCGCGAAACTTCTGGGACCATCTGCGTCGCGCCGGTTTCGTCGGCGGCGCCGGTACCGAGAATCCGTTCAACGCGGTCTCCGGCAAGATGGGAGTTCAGACGGGCGACGGCTCCAGTGCGACGCCGCCTGGAGTTCTCGGCAAAGGCGGCGCTCAGTTCTTCACCGGCCTTATCCTGTGTTCGGCGAACCTGCCGGACAAGATCGCCATCTCGGTCGACTCGCAGATGGACGACGGAGTGGGCGACGCCGGCAGCGTGCGCGCGCTGCAGGGCGGCGCCAACCCGGCGCTTCCCTCGGGAGGCAATGCCAGTCCTTACACCGAAGACGGCGTGAGCACGTACGTGATCTGCCGTCAGATGTAGCCTCGAAGGCTCTCGAAAAAGCCGGCTGCGCGCCGGCTTTTTTTTCGCCTAGCCGCGCAGCAGCCGGTCCTCGGCCGCTTCGAGCGCGTCGGGCTGGCCGAGGAGGACCACCACGTCGCCGGGCTGCAGCGGGCCGGCGTCGCTCGCGGCGAGGTTCATGCGCACGCCGCGGCGGCGCACCGCCCGCACCTGCACGCCGCCGAGGCGCAAGTCGGCGAGCGCCCGGCCTACGGCGTGGGCCTGCGCATCGAGCGTGATCGAATGCAGCCGCGC
>DATLUZ010000048.1:0-9547 GCA_035577785.1 Burkholderiales bacterium
TTAAGCAGGAATCTGAGAAAGCCACCAGATTAGTTCCCGTGGCCTATATGGAATCGATCCTTACGTGCTTGACCCCGACCGGCTGGCGGCCCAGCGGATGTTGCAGCGCGGCGGATGTCATCGTCGGCAAGGCCAAGCACCCGGGGTAGCCGAGGCCGACTACCGCGCCCGACGCTTGGCGATCACGGCCACGCGCGCGGGGCGATGGGTAATACGGGCCAGTGTTCTGCCTGCTGGCGCCGTCGTGGTAGGCTCATCGTGAGGGGCGAAGCTTGCCCGCCGCTCCCTGGCCGATGCCGGCATGCAGTTAAATACCTTCAAGCTAGGGATCGGCAAGCGTACGCTCAGCTAGGTTAGGGGAGGAAGCAGCGACTGGCGCGCAGGTTTGCGGACCAGAGCGCTGCTAGGCTAGGTGTCGACCGCAGCGTCTTCTGAGAATACCGTCAGTTGGTACCCACGCGAAGCCGAGGCGTCGATCCTTGCGCAGCTGTTGCGCCTGTCTCGCCTAACGGTGCTATACGGCGAAGCCGGTGCTGGCAAGACTGCATTGCTAAAGAACGGCGTCTTGCCGCAGCTGCGCCGCCGCGCCAGCGACCGCGATTTCACGGTGGCGCCCGAATCGCCGAAGGTGCTGCCGTTTCCAGATCGCCGGCCGGTCCATACCGCGGCCGAGCGAGCGCCGGAAGTCGCGATCTTTTTCGATGAGTGGAACGAGGCGCCGCTTGCGGCGCTGGACGCCCGGATGCGAGCCGCGTTGCCTGCCTGCCGCCCGCGAACAGCGGACCCCGCCGCGTCCATGGCAAAGAGTTTGGCCGCGTGGAACAAGGAGACGGGCGCTCGTTTCCTTATCATTTTCGACGCGTTCGATGAGTACCTTGCAGCATCACGCGGCGCGCCGGGCATTCGGATTTTTGACGCGCAATTCGTGGAGGTACTCGAGGACGATCGCTTGCCGGCGAACTTTCTGCTGGCATTGCGGGACGAGCGGCCGCTGCTGGAGCGCTTCGAGGGGCGTATCGCTCGCCTGGGCGACACCTCGGTACGCCTTCCCGCCTGGCATCGATCCGGCGGATCACTGCGAGAGAATGAGCACCGCGCCGGACCGCCTGCCGAGGCAGCTGCCGACCTTGGCGACGGCGCATCGCCAGTTCTCAAGGCCGCACCGAAAGGCGAACTGCAGACCGTCAGGGCAACCTCTGAAGCTGGGGAGTCCCCATCGCCCGTTCCCGAGGCGATTGCCTTTGAACTCGTCCAGTCTCCGTCGCCAGTAGTCACGGCGGAACCTCAGTCGAACGCACGGACTGCCCCAAGGGCTTCTGAGGTCGCCGACTCCCGACCGCCGGTGGGGCCGCTCCCGACGCTGAATTCGCCCGCGCCCTACGGGCTCCGCGCTCAAAACTGGTGGGCAAACAGTGTGCGTCTCTGGCGGGCAAACAGTGTGCGGCTCCATTGGCGAGTCAAACTGGCATGGCTCGCGCTGCCGCTCATCGGCATTTCGCTATTGCTGATCATACTGATGCCCCCCAAGCGGCCGAGCGAAGTGGTGAACGTGCTGACGAACCCCGAGCCACCGAGCGACGTGACGCGAACACCGGCCGTGACGCGGGCACCGGCCGTGACGCGAACACCGGCCGCGACCGAGCGATCCACCGCCGCGGAGACCGCGGGCGGCGTGTCGGAGATCGCCCGCCTCATGGCACGCGGCAATGCATTGCTGGCCCAGGGCGACATCGCCTCGGCTCGGATCGTCCTGGAGCGGGCGGTGGACCTGGGCAGCGCCAAAGCCGCCTTTGCGCTGGCCGAAACATATGACCCGACCGTTCTCGAAGCCTGGCGCACGTTTGGGACGCTCGGCGATGTAGCGAGAGCCAAACAACTCTACGCCAGGGCACGGGCCGGCGGCGTGCAAGAGGCACAGGGCCGTCTGAATGCGCTGCGTGAGTAGGCCTGCGGCCGAATTAGCTACTTTGGCCCCGTAGCGAGACGCCGGGCGCTTGGGCACTATCGGGGTGACCCATCACGCCGCCGAAGCGCTGTTGACGAGGTCGCGCATGCGCCGAACCGGGGAGGGATCGGCGAATCGGATGCGCACTATAGGGATGGAAAGGGGGAGCAATTTAATGAGCACATCATTTATCGCGCGCCTGTCCGGCGCGCTCGCAGTGGCCGCACCGATGCTGGCCGGGTTAGCGAACGATGCCGCCGCCCAAGGGCAGAACCCGCCGCCGCGCCGCGACGTGGAGCAGCGGGCGCGAATGAATGCCTGGACGGTCGGTCTCGCCGGCGGCCTGCTCGAGGGAGCGCCGATAAAGCTGGCGGCCGAGATGGCGCGCGTCGCCGATGACGGGCCGAACATGCACGTGCTGCCCATCGTCACGCGCGGGCCGACCGAGAACCTGAACGACCTGCTCTATCTCAAGGGCGTCGACCTGGCGATCATCAATTCCGACGCGATGGACGAGTACAAGATCCGGTCTCCCGAGATCGTGAAGCGCGTCACCTACCTGCTGAGCCTGTTTCCCTCCGAGCTGCACATCTTCGTGCGGCCGGAGATCCAGAGCCTGCAGGACCTGGCGGGCAAGAAGGTCAACTTCAACACGCTCGGCACGGCGGCGGCCTTCTCGGGACCCCTGATCTTCAGCCGGTTGGGCGTCAACATCGAAAAAACCTTCATCCCGCACCCGGTGGCGTTGCAGCAGCTGCGCAAGGGCGAGGGCGGGATGGCCGCCGTGGTGTTCATCACCTCCAAGCCGGTGGATGCTTTCGTGCGCGGCCAATGGGAGCCGGGCTTCAAATTCCTGCCGCTGCCCTATGAAGCCAAATACGAGGACTACTACCTGCCCGCGACCCTCGAGGCTTCCGACTATCCCAGCCTGATCAAGGCCGGCGAGCGCATCTCGACGATCGCCGTGCCGACCGTGCTGGTGGCCTATAACTGGCCGGGGGATTCCAACCGCTACCAGCGCGTCGCGCGCTTCACCGACCTGCTGTTCTCGCGCATCGAGACATTGCAGGGACCCGCCTTTGCCGCGCAATGGAAATCGGTCAATCTCGGCGCCACGGTTCCGGGCCTGAAGCGGTTCCCGGCGGCGCAGGCATGGCTCGACCGCAAGGGGAACGAGGCGCGGGCGAAACAATGACCCCCCCGGTTCTTCTGCTGGCCGCCGCGTTGGCGGCGCTCAGCGCCCCAGTCTTGGCGCAGAGCACCAGCGAGCTCATGGGGAAGCTGCAAGCTTGTTCGCAGCTCGAGGGCGGCGCGCGGCGTGACTGCCTCGACAAGTTGTCGCGTGAACTCCCGGCACCGCCCAAATCGCCGCCGGCCGCAAAGCGACCGCAGGCGCCGGTGACTGTGCCAGCGCCGGGCAAGGCATCGGTGGCCGACACCTGGTTCGTCACTGAAACCACCTCCCCCCTCGACTACTCGCCGATCGCCGTCGCGACCGCCACGGCGGCGGCAGGGGGGGACGGCGCGACCATGTCGTTGTCGGTCCAATGCCGCGGCGGCCGCACCGATATGGTGGTCGCGGGCACTGCGATCCAGCGCGGGCCGGAAGACGCCACCGTCACCTACATGGTCAACGCCGGACCGCCGGTGCCGGTCGCGGTCGGCGTGGCGCCCTCGGGCAAGGGTTTGGCATTCCGGCTCGACACCGTGAGCCTGGTCGCGTCGCTGCCCAATGACGGGGACATGACGGTGCGGGTCGCCGGCCGGCAGGGCGGCACCGTCGAAGGGAAGTTCTCATTGGCCGGCTTGGCAAAGGCCCGGGGGAAGATCGCGGCGCCCTGCAAGTGGCCGCTGGCGGCCCGCGCCGCGCCATCGAAGTCGAGCGACCACTAGTTAGAGAGAGTTTTCGCGACCCAATCCGCTTGCGCGAGCAGTGCGCTGTCCGAGTCGAACGCGCCGACGAGTTGGACGCCGAGCGGCAGGCCGTGCGAGCCCTTGCCGTAAGGAATCGTGATGCAGGGCACGCCGAGCAGCGTCCAGGCGCGGTTGAACACCGGGTCGCCGGTGCTCGCGAGCGAGGCGGGCGCTTCGCCCGTCGCGCTTGGGGCGAGGAGGAAATCGACCTCGCGCATCGCCTCCATCAGCGCGCGCCGGCACTGGCGCGCGTGCGCGCGCATGCCGTCGTACTGCTCGCGCGTCACCTTCCAGCTTTCCTCGAGGCGCGGCGCGAGGGTCTTGCTGATGTCGCCGCGATGGTTTTCCCACTCCCAGGCGAGCGCGCGCGCCGACTCGAACCCCGAGACGAGCTTCCAGTCGTCGAACAGGCGCAGGCTCCCCGCCGGCAGCTCGAAGTCGCGCACCCGAGCCCCCGCCTGCGCAACTCGCATCGCCGCCTGCTCGAGGTTGTCGTGCGTCGCAGCGTCGGCGCGCCCCCACACCGGAGTCCGGCAAAGGCCGATTCGAAGGCTCGAAGTGTCCATGCTGTGCGCTTTTCTTCCCGAGAGGATTTCGAGTGAAAAGGCGAGGTCCTCCACGCTGCGCGCGAAGATGCCAATCGTGTCCAGCGACTCGGCGACGAACTTGGTGCCCTGGCGGTTGATGCTGCCGAAGCTCGGCTTGATCGCGAACGCGCCGTTATAGGCGGCGGGGCGGATCACCGAGCCGCCGGTCTGCGTGCCGAGCGCGAGCGGCACCATGCAGTCGGCCACCGCCGCAGCCGACCCGCTCGAGGAGCCGCCTGGGGTGTGCGCGGGATTGCGGGGGTTGCGCGTTTGCGAAGGATGGTTTTGCGCGAACTCAGTGGTGACGGTCTTGCCGAGGATCAGGCAGCCGGCCGCCTTCAGCAGCGCGACGCACGCCGCGTCGGCGCGCGGGCGGTGGCCGCGGTACACCGGCGAGCCGTACTCGGTCGGCAGGTCCTCGGTGTCGATGATGTCCTTGATGCCGAAGGGCACGCCGTGCAGGCGCGAGCGCCGCGGCATGCGGTCGAGCTCGCGCGCCGCGGCGATCGCGTCCTTGCGGTTGATGAATGCCCACGCACGCACCACATCGTCGCGCTCGTCGATGCGCTCGAGGCAGGCGGATACCAGCGCCTCGGCCGTGGCTTCTCTCGTCTCGATGAGTCGCGCGGCCTGCGCGGCGCCGAGCTCGTTCAGCCTGTTTGCGAATGTAGTCATGTCAGTCCACCAGGATGTTCGGCGACAGCCCGAGCTGCAGGATCATGCCGAGCTCGTCGCCGAAGTACCAGCTCTCGGCCCACTTCCCGTCCACGAAGCGCGCCGTGCCGATCTCGGCGACCTCGACCACCTTTCCCGTAGGCGGAATGCCGTAAAGGCTGACCGTCTGGGTGCCCGCGACCTTGAAGCGCATCCACACGCTGTTCTTCTCGGCGATGAACCCGTCGATGCGGTCGCGCCGGTCGGGAAACGCAGCCGTCACCGTGGCATCGGGCGCCCCGCGCGCGACCCCGTACTCGCGCAGATGGGGAAAGCCGTTGCGCAGCTGCCGGTAGCCGGGCGCGCGCAGCCCCTTGGGCGGCGCCGCTCCCTTGGAGCGCGCAACGATGAGGCGCTGGCGGTCCTCGAGCGTCGCCTGCGGCCCTGCCTCGAGGCGCTTCACGACGGCGTCCGGATCTTCCCCCGTATGGGTGACCTGCGGCACGACCAGCTTGCCGTCGCTGCGCTGCGGCATGCGCGTCCCGAGCTGCTTCAGCAGGGCCGCCTCGTCCGCCATGAACCAGCCCTCGACCATCTTCCCGTCCGCGATGCGCAGGATGGCGATTTCGTGGACGTTGACCTTCTTCCCGGTGGGCGGTATGCCGAAAAGATTGCCGCGGTGCGTCCCCGTGAACCGGAACAGCATGCCGACCTGGTCGCCTTCCGCGATGACTTCCTCGATCACGTCCACGCGGTCGGGAAACGCGCCGCGCAGGAACGCGCCGGTCCCCGGGAAGCCCTGGCCCTGGGCGTTTGCCGCCAGGTGGTGCAGGCCGCCGCGCAGGCGCTTGTAGCCGGGCGCCAGCACTTCCTTCATCGCGGCCTCTTCTTCCGGCGTGCCCTGCGCTTTCTTGAAGCGCAGCGCCACCGCCTTGTTGCGCTCGAGCAGCGTAGCCTGCGCCCGGGCTAGCCGCATCTCATGCCCCGCCAGCGTCAATCCCGCTCCGGCCACTGCTGCACTCTTGAGAAAGCTGCGTCGTGTAAACATAGTTAATCCACAGTGGCCCCGGAGGCGCGAATGATACGCGCCCATTTCTCGCCCTCGGCGCGGATGTGCGCGGCGAACTCGCCCCGCGTGCCGCCGATCGCGACGAGTCCGTCCGCCACCATGCGCGCCTTCATCTGCGGCGTGCGCATGATGGCGGCGATGCGGGCGTTCAGGAAGTCGAGCACCTCGGGCGGCGTCCCGGCGGGCGCGAGCAGCCCGTACCACTGCGCCGACTCGTAGCCCGGCAACCCCGCCTCCGAGACCGTCGGGAGCTCGGGAAAGGCCGCGAGCCGCTCGCGGCTCGTCACGGCGAGCGCGCGCAGCTTCCCGGCCGCGATGTGCGGTCCCGCGTTGATCGCCGGGATGAACATCACCGGCGCGTCGCCGGCGAGGAGGCCGATCATTGCCGGCCCGGAGCCGCGATAGGGCACGTGCACCATCTGCACGCCCGCCATGCTGTTGAAGAGCTCGCCCGCGAGGTGCGGCGTGCTGCCGCTGCCGGCGCCCGCGAAGCCGATCTCGCCCGGCCGCGCCTTTGCCGCCGCGATCAGCTCGCGCACCGAGTGCACCGGCAGCGAAGGATGCACCGCGAGGATGTTCGGCCCGAGCGCCATGAGGCTGACCGGCTCGAAATCCTTGACCGGGTCGTAGGGCACCTTCTTGTAAAGGCTCGGGTTCGTGACCAGGCCTGCGCCGGTGAAGAGGAGCGTGTGGCCGTCGGGCGCCGCGTGCGCCACGGCCTCGGTGCCGATGTTGCCGTTCGCGCCGCCCCGGTTCTCGATGACGAAGGGCTTGCCGGTGCTCTCGGAGAGCGCCTGCGCGAGGATGCGACCGGCCGCGTCGACGCCGCCTCCCGCGGGGAAGGGGACGATCATGCGCACCGGGCCCCGGGGATAGTCCGGTTGCGCGGCGGCGCCGCTCGCAAGCAACCAGGCGGCGAGAAGGGCCGCGAGTCTGGTCATCGGCGCTTCCGCTGGATCGACCTCCAGACGCTTTGCGGCGTCGCGGGGAGCGGCACGTCGCGCACGCCTAATTCTGCCAGCGCGTCGACGATCGCGTTCGCCACGGCGGCCGGCGCCGGCGTGGTGCCGCCTTCGCCGCCGGCCTTGATGCCGAACGGATTGGTGGGCGAGAGCACCTCGACGATCTCGCAGCGGAACGACGGCAGGTCGGCCGCGCGCGGCAGCGCATAGTCCATGAGCGTGCCCGCGAGCGGCTGCCCGGACTCGTCCACCGCGCACAGCTCGCCCAGCGCCTGCCCGGCGCCCTGCGCAATGCCGCCGTGCGTCTGGCCGTGCACGATGAGCGGATTGACGCAGCGGCCGACGTCGTCGACGGCCGCGTAGCGCGTGAGCGCGACCGCACCCGTCTGCAGGTCCACTTCGCACTCGCACACCGCGCAGCCGTTCGGGAACACGGGGTCGTGCATCTCGTGGTCGGCGGTCGCGGCCAGCCCGCCCTGCAGCTCCTTCGGCAGGAGCGCGCGCTCGGCCGCTGCGGCGAGCGCGAGGAAGTCTAGGCTCCGCTCGCCCGCGCGAAAGCAGCCGTCGCGGAACGTGGCGGGCCTTTCGAAGAGGTACGAGGCGATTCGCTCGCCCTTCTCGACGAGCTCCCGGGCGGCGATCGAGAACACGGTCGCGGCGTGGCGCATCGAACGCCCGGAGTGCGAGCCGCCGCCGCGGCTGGCGATGTCGGTATCGCCATAGACGATATCGACGCGCTCGCCCGGGACACAGAGAAGTTCGCAGACCACCTGCGCGAAGCTCGTCTCGTGTCCCTGCCCGCTGGCCTGCGTGCCGATCACCGCGCGCACGCGGCCTTCCGGCAGCACGCTGACCTGGGCGCGCTCGGCGGGCGAGCCGATCGACGATTCGACGTAGGCCGCGACGCCGATGCCGAGGCGTCGTCCTCGCGCAAGCGCCGCCTCACGCCGCGCGGGAAAGCCGTCCCAGTCGCCAAGGCGCAGCGCGAGGTCCAGATTCGCGGCGTAAGTGCCGCTGTCATAGGTCATGCCGACGGCGTTGCGGTAAGGCATGGCCTCGGCCGGCACGAGGTTGCGTCGTCGCAGCTCCACGCGGTCGATGCCCAGCTCGCGCGCCGCGGTGTCGACAAGGCGCTCGAGCGCGAAAGTGATCTCCGGACGGCCCGAGCTGCGGTACGGGTTGGTTGGGGCGGTGTTCGTGAACGCCGCGCGGCTGCGCAGCGTCGCCGCGGGAATGCGGTACGGGCCGGTGATGAGACCCGAGCCCTTCGAGAGGGGAGAGAGCGACACGCAGTGCGCGCCGACATTGCTCAAGTTGGAGGCGCGCAGCGCGAGGAAACGCCCTGCGGCGTCGAGCGCCAGCTCGACCTCGATCAGGAGGTCGCGCCCCTGGTAGTCGGAGATGAGCGACTCCGCGCGCGAGGCCGTGAACTTTACGGGACGAGCGAGCTTGCGCGCCGCCCAGAGCACCAGGCCGTATTCGACGTAGGCACGGTTTCGCGTGCCGAAGTTGCCGCCCACGTCGCCAGTGACCACGCGCAGGCGCTCGGGCGGCACGCCGAGCGCGCCGGCGAGATCGCGCCGGTGCCGCAGCGCGCCGCCGCTCGGCGCCCAGAGCGTATAGCGACCGTCTTGGTAGAGGCCGAGCGCTGCGCGCGGCTCGAGCGGGCAGGCGGTGACGCGCGGCACATGGAAGTCCATCCTTACGACGTGCGCGGCGGCCGCGAACGCGCGCTCGGTCGCCGCAGCGTCGCCGAAGGTCGTGTCGATGAGCACGTTGTCAGGCGCTTCGTCCCAGAGCTTCGGCGCGCCCGGCTCGATCGCCGCAGCGGCGTGAATGACGGCGGGCAGCGGCTCGTAGTGCACGTCCACGAGCTCCGCGGCATCGAGCGCTTCATCCTGCGTGCGCGCGACCACCATCGCCACCGCCTCGCCGGCATGGCGCGCCTTGTCGATTGGCAGGAGCAAATGCGGACCGTAGAAGAGCGAGCGACCCGCGGGCGGCCCGAGCTTCATGTCGAACTTCGTCGACGGCATCGGCGAGTGGTCGACCGGCCGCAAGCCGTCGGCGGCGCAGTCGGCGCCCGTAAGGACGCCGAGCACACCTGGCGCCTTCATTGCTTCATCTATAGAAATCTTGTTGATCCGCGCATGCGCATGGGGCGAGCGCACCATCGCCGCGTACGCCTGGCCCTCGAGCTGCAGATCGTCGGTGAAGCGCCCGGCGCCCGTCAGGAAGCGCGCATCTTCCTTGCGCGCGAGCGGCTGGCCGATCAGCTAGAGCACCCGTCCCGTCGAGTCGTCGATGAGGTGGAGGTGGCGCAGGTCGGCGACGAGCCTGAGCGGCTTGCCGGGCTCGGCGCCGCAGCCGGGGTCGACGTTGGCGCAGACGTCGATGCCGTTCAGCGGGAAGAAGA
>DATLUZ010000049.1:0-32845 GCA_035577785.1 Burkholderiales bacterium
GACTTGAGCACCGCGACCTGCATCTTCGACGAGCCGGTCGGGACCTACCTGCCGCAGCTCTCGAAGATGCAGGTCGCGGTGCTCAAGTCGAGCGACGGCGGCTCGGGCTTCGACTCCGTGGCGGCGCAGCGCCAGGTCACGATCCAGGACCTGATGCGGCATACCTCCGGCATCATCTACGGCGGCCGCGGCGCGACGCCGGTCCACAAGCTCTACCCCGCGTCGTCGAGCACGGCAGGAACCGGCATGACCGGCAAGGAGTTCGTCGACAAGCTGGGCTCGCTCCCGCTCCTGCACCAGCCGGGCTCGACCTGGGACTACGGCTTCGGGCTCGATGTCCTCGGCGTGGTGATCGAGAAAATCTCGGGTCAGCCGCTCGGCCAGTATCTCGAGGCGCAGGTGTTCAAGCCGCTCGGCATGAGGGACACCGCGTTCGCGGTGCCGCCGGAGAAGGCGAAGCGCTACGCGAAGGCCTTTGCCAACGACCCAGACACCGGCAAGCCGCAGTTCGTGCTCGACCTCACGAAACCGCTGAAGTTCGAGTGCGGCGGCGGCTGCGCCGCGTCGACTGCGGGCGACTACATCCGCTTCGCGCAGATGCTGCTCGACGGCGGCAAGCTCGAGGGCAAGCGCGTCCTCTCGCGCAAAACCGTCGAGTACATGCTCTCGAACCAGCTCGCGCCGAACACGGTGAACCTCATCGCCAACGCCGATCCGACAAGCGCCGACATGGGCTTCGGGCTCGGCGTCGCGGTGCGCACCACGCCCGGCGTCGTGCGCAAGGTCGGCTCGGTCGGAGAATTCTCCTGGAACGGCGCCTACGGCACGAGCTGGTGGGCCGATCCGAAGGAGCAGCTGGCGGTGGTGTTCATGGCGCAGACCCCCGGGCCGATCCGCTGGCACTACCGCTACGTGATCAACGCGCTGGTCGAGCAGGCGATCGTCGACTAAAGGCGACGCCAGCCTTCGTGCTGGCGCTCGAACGCTTCGGCATTCGAGCGCATGAAGTTGCCGCCGCGCAGCGCGTATTGGTCGACCTCGATCCGGCCGGGCGCGACGCGCAGCAGGTTGAACGCGTTCGGCTCCTCGCGGGTCCGCTGCGAGGTCGCGGTCCCCGCCTCGACGATCAGCACCGACATGCGCCCGATGCGGCGCTGCGCCGTGCGACTGGCGTGGTGGTGTCCGGAGACGAAGACGTCGACGCCGCAGTCGGCGAGCTTTTCCAGCGCCGCCGGGTGGTGGGAGACGACGATGCGGGTACGCTCGCCCCGGAGCCGGCCGAGCGCCGCGCAGACCCGCGCGCGCTGCGACTCGCTCACGCGCCCGCCCTTGAGCACGAACGAGCGCGCGGTGTTGACGCCGAGCACCGCGATCTCGTCGTCGACGAAGCCGGGCTCGACCTCCCCGGCGATGACGCGGCGGTAGCCGGCGAGCGGCGCCACGAAGCGCGCCAGCACGTTGTAGAGCGGCACGTCGTGGTTGCCCGGGACCACCACCTGCGGCTTCGGCAGGCTGTCGAGAAAGGCGCGCGCGGCGCGGAACTGGTGCGCGCGGGCGCGCTGCGTGAGGTCGCCCGAGATCACCACCAGGTCGGGCGCGAGCGCCTTCACGCGCCGGCGCAGCGCCTCGAGCACGCCCCGGTCGACGCGGTCGAAATGCAGGTCGGAGAGGTGCGCGAGCGTCCTCACGGCACGATCACCTGCAGGGCGCGCGGCCGGATGCTGAACTCGAGCGGCGAGTCGAGCACGTTCGGCTCGCCGTCGATCGCGACGAGCAGGCGCCTGCGGCGCCGGCTGGCGACGCGCAGCGACCGGGCGCTCGCCTCCACGAAGTCTTCGGCCTGCCTCAGGCGGCCGAAGAGGGCGCGCAGCGCGAGGCCGAAGAGCCGCGCCGTGCTCGTCGCGCGCGTGGCGTACACGTTGAGGACCCCTCCGTCGAGGCGCACACGGCTTCCGATGTCGAAGCCCTCGAGGATGTAGTCGTTGTTCCCGACGAACAGGAAGGGCGCGCGGAATTCGTGCACGCGCCCTTCGAGCTCGAGCCTCACGTCGAGCAGCCGCGAACGATGGAACGCCTCGAGCGTCGCCCAGAGCATCGCCATGCGCTTGCTGCGGCCGAGGCGCCGCTGCTGACGAGCCCGTTCGCGCACGATGTTCGGGTAGAGGCCGAGGCTCGCGTTGTTGATGAAGCCGCGGCCGTTCACCTCGCCCACGTCCACGCCGACGCGCCGGCCCGCGGCGATGACGCGCACAGCCTCAGCCGGATCGAGCGGAATGCCGAGGTCCTTCGCGAAATGGTTGAGCGTTCCGACCGGGATGACGCCCAGCGCCGTGCCGCTGCCGCGCACCACGTCGGCCACCGCGCTCACGGTTCCGTCGCCGCCCGCGGCGACCAGCACCGCCGGACGCTCCTTCAGCGCGCGCCGCGCGAGCTTCCGGATCTCCTCGCCGCGCGCGAAAGTATTGATCCGCGCGTCAAGCCCGGCGTCAGAGAAAGCAGCATGAAGCGTCTCGGCGCTGGCCGAGCGCCCGCCGCCGGCCCTGCCGTTGAGGATGACCGGAATTTCCTTCGAAGTAACGGGCGGGTGCGCAAGGGCGTGCAAGCAGACACCCCGTCGCAAGACACATGCCCAGGTGCGGGCGGTTGTTCTTAGCGCCCGTCGCGGCGCGGCCCCGCGCGCATGAAAAGCGCGGAGAGGAACACGACGCGAACGGCGAGCTCGAGAAACGAGAGAGTGAAGAACCAGCGGATGCGGAACACGGTCGCCATTACGCCAGCAGGGCTCGCAACCCCCATGCCGCGGCGGTTGATCCGTTCGGGGTCAGTAATCGCCCCGTCGTAACGGATCGACTCGCGCCGTTAAATCTCTGCCGGGTGAATTCCTATTCCTGCCGGTCGACGCGGCGGAATTTCTGCACGCGCTGCCCGGTCTGGACCTCGGCGGTATAGAGGTTGCCCTGGCGATCGACCGCGATGTTGTGGAGCGCGGTGAACTCGCCCGCCTGGCGGCCGGGGCGGCCGAAGCGGCCGAGGACCTGCTTCGACGCCCGGTCGACGACGCGCACCTCGCCGTTCATGCCGTCGATCATGTAGATGAAGCGCTGCTCTCGGTCGGGCGAGAACACGAGGTCGTACACCGAGCCGGTGCCGCGCGTCTCCTTCTCGAACACGTGCTCCGACACGAAGCTGCCGTCCTTGCGGAAGACCTGCAGGCGGTCGTTGGTGCGGTCGCAGACGTACACCAGGCCATCGTTCGAGAGGCGGATGCAGTGCACCGGGTTGCCGAACTGCGCCGAAGGCGGCCGCGCGGGATCGTACGGCGGTAGTTTTTCGTCGACAGGCTTCTTGCCGTAAGCGCCCCAGTGGCGCTTGTACGCCCCGGTCTCGGAGTCGAACACCACCACGCGCCGGTTCGCGTAGCCGTCGGCGGCGAACACCTCGCGCGCCGCGGTGTCGACCGCGACGTCGGCCGGCGACCCCAGCCGCTCGGTCGAGTTGCTGTCGTTGCCGCTCGCCTGCTTTCCGATCTGCAGCACGAACTTGCCTTCCATCGTGAATTTCAGCACTTGCCCGTCGCTCTTGCCGTTTCCGGCGAGCCAGACGAAATCCTTGTCGTCGACGTAGATCCCGTGCTCGCTCTCCGGCCACTGGTAGCCCGCGCCCGGCCCGCCCCATGAGAAGAGGAAGTTGCCCGACGGGTCGAACACCAGCACCGGCGGCGCAGCGATACAGCACTTCGCCTCCGGCGGCGTGCGCTCTGCGGCGCGCTCTCGCGGCGTGAGCGAGCCGGGGCGGTGCACCACCCAGATCCGGTCGTAGCGGTCGGTGGCGATGCCCGACACCTGGCCGAGGATCCACCGGTTCGGCAGGGGCTTCGGCCAGGAGGCGTCGACCTGGAACTGCGGCACGCCCGGCTTCTCCTGCGCCGCCGCCGGGTTCCAAACCGTCCAAACGGGCACGAACGCCGCCGCCAGCAATAGAGCCGAACTCGTTTTCATGACGCGCTCCCTTTCGCGGCGAAGAATACCCCGTCGAGCGAAAGAAAAGACGCGATTGTGCTCATTGTCCGAACTTGCGCGTTGCCGCGCGCCGCGCGCCGCGCCGCGGCGCATAATCGTCGCGAGGAGGGGAAAAAGCCATGGCTGATACAAACGGCGCCATCACGTTCGTCGTTCCCGGACTGGATGAGACGCAAGGCAGCGCTACGCGCGGCGCGGCGGCGGCGGCGCCTTCACCCGGCTTGCTGGGAGGGAAAGTCGTTCATTCGGTGCGCGTGTTCTCGCAGCGCGCCGGCGGCGCCGACGTGGAGTTCTCCGCGACGCCCGAGCAGGACGTCGTGGCCCTGCATCTGACCAACGGACCCACGCTCTACCTCCACGCGGCAAGCGCGCGCGATCTCTTCAAGGGGCAGGTCGCGGACAGCGCGCCCCGCGGCGCAACCGAGGCGGAGGCAGGCAAGGTCAGGATTCCCGCGCAGCTCGCCTGGAGCAGGCTGGACCAGGCGGGCGCCACGCGCGGCGCGACGCGCGGGTTGCTCGGCGACGCGCTGCTCAAGCTCGTCGAGGTGATCCGCGACCCCGCGGCGAAGCTCCTCGCCAGGGAAGTCGTGGAGCGCGTCGACGCGCAGGTCGACGAAGGCCTCTATCAGCTCGCCCCCGACCGGCTGGACGCCCTCAAGGGCACGAAGAAAATCGACGCGGTCCCGAGCGCGGGCGACAGGAATCCGATCCTCGTCTTCATCCACGGGACCTTCTCCACCACGGAGGGGACCTTCGAGAAGCTCTGGGCGCAGCATCCGCAGCGGGTGCAGCAGCTCTTCGGCCACTACGGCGGCCGGGTCTATGCGCTCGAGCATCGCACGCTGGGCGCGAGCCCGATCGAGAACGCGCTCACGCTCGCCAACGCGCTGCCGAAGAACTGCCCTGTCCACCTCGTCAGCCACTCGCGCGGCGGCCTGGTCGCTGAGGTCCTCGCCCGCGCGTGCGACACCAAGCCGCTCGAGCCCGGGGACCTGGAGAACGTTTTTGAGGGCGAAGAGTATGCAAAGCAGCGCGAGCAGCTCGCCGAGCTGATCGGCAAGACGCAAGGCCTGCGCGTCGGCCGCGTCGTGCGCGTGGCCTGTCCGGCGCGCGGCACGCTCCTCGCCTCCAAGCGGCTGGACGCCTACCTTTCGGTATTCAAATGGGCGCTCGAGCTCGCGCACATTCCCGTGGTGCCGCAGGTCGTCGACTTCCTCGCCGCGGTGGCGCAGCGGCGCACCGAACCGGAAGAGATCCCCGGCCTCGCCGCGCAGATCCCCGACAGCCCGCTGGTGCAATGGCTGCATTCCCCCATCGAGCGCATCAAGGGCGAGCTGCGCGTGGTGGCGGGCGACCTCGCGGGCGACTCGGTGGGCTCGTGGCTGAAGATGATGGCCTCGGATTCGTTCTTCCGCACCGACAACGACCTCGTGGTGCAGACGAGCTCGATGTACGGCGGCACGCCGCGCGAGAACGGCGCGAGCTTCCTCTTCGACCAGGGCGGCAACGTCTCGCATTTCGCGTATTTCGCCAACGACCTGACCGCGCGGGCAGTGGTCGAGGCGCTGATGAACGACGCGCCGCCCGGCTTCCGCGCCATCGGCCCGCTGTCGTGGGCGGGCGAATCGGCCACCGGCGAGCGGGCGCCGAGCACCGGTCCGGACCCGTCCAGGCCCGCGCTGTTCGTGCTGCCGGGGATCCTCGGCAGCAACCTGAAGCAGGGCGAGGAGCGGATCTGGCTCGCCTTCCGCATCGTCTTCGGCCTGACGCGCCTGGCGTACAAGTCCGACGGCAGCGACGGCATCCAGCCCGACGGCCCCGTCGGGAGAATCTACGACGACCTCGTCAAGTACCTCTCGGCGACCCACGAGGTGATCGAGTTTCCGTTCGACTGGCGCCGCCCCATCGAGGAGGAAGGCCGGCGCCTCGCCAAGGCGGTGGAGGAAAAGCTCGAAGCGCGTAAGGCAAGCGGCAAGCCGGTCCGGCTCATCGCGCACTCGATGGGCGGGTTGGTCGCGCGCGCCATGCAGCTCGAGCATCCGGAGCTCTGGCAGCGAATGCTCGCCACGGACGGCGCGCGCGTGCTCATGCTCGGCACGCCGAACGGAGGCTCCTGGGCGCCGATGCAGGTGCTCTCCGGCGACGACTCGTTCGGCAACCTGCTGGTCGGCTTTGGCGCTCCGTTCAAGCAGTCGGCGGCGCGCGAGCTCATGGCCGCGATGCCGGGCTTCATCCAGATGCAGGCGAGGATCGCCGACGCGACTCTGGAACTGCACAAGCGCCAGACGTGGGAGCAGCTCGCAGCGAACGACGCGAAGCTGGTGAGCCAGCAGCCGTGGTGGAACCACGCCCAGGACATGGTGCTCGACGAATTCAGGTGGGGCATTCCCACGCAGGACGTGCTCGACCAGGCGGTGGCGCTGCGCAACCGCCTCGATCAGCAGGCCGCTCGCTCGGAGCTCGTGCCGGCGGCCTCGAAAGTGCTGCTCGTCGTCGGCAGGGCCGACTTCACGCCCGACGGCTACGAGTTCAAGGAAGAGCAAGGCCTCGTGTACCTCGACGCGCAGCAGGCGGGCGACGGCCGGGTGACGCTCGAGAACGCCCGGCTGCCGAACGTTCCGGCCTGGAAGCTCGATTGCGAGCACGGCGAGCTGCCGCACGACAGGCGCGCTTTCGACGCGTATGCCGACCTGCTGGAAAAGGGCAGCACCGACAAGCTGCCGGCGCTCGATGCGCCGGCGCGGGGCGCCGCCCAGGTCGCTCCCGTGATGCACGTGCGCAGCCGGCGCGCGCGCATCGCGCTGGCGCCGCGTCCGCCCGAGACGCCGGCCGACGCGCTCGACGTCGCCGGCCGCGAGGCGCGGGACTCGGTTCCCGCGGGGGGTCCGGTGCTGGAGGTGAGCGTCCTCAACGCGAACCTCGCGTTCGTCCAGCTGCCATTGATGATCGGCCACTACCGCGCCGAGCGGCTCACCGGCACCGAGTCGGTGATGGACGGGTTGATCGGCGGAGAGATGCAGAGCGCGCTCACCGTAGGCGACTATCCCTCGGAGCCGGCGACGAGCAAGGTATTTCCGAACACGCGCGCAAACCCGGACGATGCGCATCGCTTGCCGCGCCCTGCCGCGGTCATCGTGGTCGGTCTCGGCGAGGAAGGCGACTTCCGCGGCTCGAGCCTGGTCGACAGCGCGCGCAAGGGCGCGATCGCGGCGGCGCAGTGGGCTGCGCGCAACCCGAAAAACCTGCCGCAATTCGAGCTCGCGGCCACCCTGATCGGCAGCGGCGGACCGAGCATCTCGGCCGGCCAGGCCGCGCAGCTCGTGGCGCAGGGGGTTCGGGAAGCGAACGCCGCGCTGGCGCAACTCGGCGGCAAGTGGCCCCTCGTCGGCCACCTGCAGTTCGTCGAGCTGTATCTCGATCGCGCGGCCGAAGCCTTGCGCGCGCTGCAGGGCCAGGTCGCGGCGTCGCCTGCGCTCTTCCGGATCCGCGACGAAAAAGTGCTGCCCGGGCCCGGGGCGCTGCGCCGTCCGCTCGACGCGGGCTACCGCGGCACGAGCTACGACTTCATCAGCGCGCTCGCCGACAAGCCCGCCGCCGGTGCCGCGCAGCAGGTCCCCATCCGCTACGCGCTGGACACGCGGCGCGCCAGGACCGAGGTGCGCACGCAGAAAGCGCAAAGCAAGCTGGTGCAGGAGCTGGTGAAGACCTCCGCCCGCTCGGCCCTCGAGGACAAGGAGCTCGGCAAGACGCTGTTCCGCCTGCTGGTGCCGGCGGACCTCGAGCCCTATCTCGGCGGCACGCTGGAGATGGTGATCGAGCTCAACCCGCAGACCGCGGGCATCCCGTGGGAGCTGATGGAGGCGCCCGACAGCGGCGACTCGCGCCCCTGGGCGGTGCGATCCAAGCTGCTGCGCAAGCTCCGCACCGAGGACCCGCCGCCGAGGGTTCCGGACGCCGGCAAGGACGCGGGGGTCCTGGTCATCGGCGAGCCCTGGTGCGACGATCCCCGCTACCCGCGGCTCCCCGGCGCCCGCCTCGAAGCCAATGCGGTCCTCAAGCAACTGACCGCGACCGGCAAGTTCGCCCCGCACCGCGTCAGGGCGCTGATTGCGCCCGAGGATGGCGGCGGAAGAGGCCCGTCGTTCGACGAAGTCACCAAGGCGCTGATGTCCGGCAAGTGGCGCGTGCTGCACGTTTCCGGGCACGGCGCCGCGCCCGAGGGCGACCAGCCCTCGCGCGGCGTGGTCCTCTCCAACGGCACCTTCATCGGCGCCGCGGAGATCGAGGCGCTGAGGCCGGTGCCCGAGCTGGTGTTCGTGAACTGCTGCCATCTCGGTGCGAGCTCGCCTGACTTGAGCCGTCCCGAATTCGCCGCCAGCGTGGCGCAGGCGCTGATCGGGATCGGCGTGCGTTGCGTGGTGGCCGCGGGCTGGGCGGTCGACGATGCAGTCGCTGCCGCCTTCGCCGACACGTTCTACAAGCGCCTGCTCGAAGGCGACCGGTTCATGGACGCGGTGTTCCTGGCGCGCGAGGAAGCCCACGCCAAGGGTGGAAACACCTGGGCCGCCTATCAGTGCTACGGAGATCCGAACTGGACGTTGACCATCGCCGGAGCCGATCCCCAGAAGCCGGCGCCGCCGCCGGGACCCGAGTTCGCCGGCGTCACCTCGGCGCTCGCCCTGGCGCTGGCGCTCGAGACCATCGCGATCGAGTGCCAGTCGAGAATGCCGAAGTTCACGCCCAAGGAGGTCGAGCGCCAGCGGCTGAAGATCCGCTATCTCGAAACGCTGCCCGCCGCGGCGGGCTGGAGCAAAAGGGGCGACGTGGCGGAGGCTTTCGCCAAGGCATGGACGCACGCCGACGACCCTCGGGCGGGCCTCGCCTGGTACCGCAAGGCGCTCGATGCGCAGGATGGCAGCGCCTCCATGAAGGCGACCGAGCAGTACCAGAACCTGCGCGTGCGGGTGGCGGCGGACCAGGTGGAGGAAGCGAAGGCCTCGAGCTCCTCCGCGCTGCGCGCCACGGCGAAGGCAGCCGCGGAAGACGTGCGCAAGGCCATCGGCGAGCTGGAGCGGCTCTTCAAGGAGTCGCCGTCGATGGAGCGCGCCAACCTGTGCGCCTCGGCGAACAAGCGGCTCGCCATGATCCTCGAGGCCTGCGGCGAGCCCGATCGCGATGCCGTGGAGGGCGCGCGCCGCCACTACACCATGGCGGAGAAGCTCGGCGAGAAATTGCCCGACTCGTTCTATCCGACGATGAACATCATGGCGCTCGACGTGATGTCGCGCTCGAAGAGCGTGCCCGCGGCCCGGTTCACGGCGGTGCGCGAGAAGATCCGCGCACGGCTGCAGGACGAGCCGGAATTCTGGAGCGCGGTGGGCGATCTCGAGCTCTCGCTCTACGAGGCGCTGAACGAGAACGCGCTGGCGCCGAAGCTGCCCGTTCTGAACGACGGCTTCGATGACCTGCGCGAGCGCTGGCCGGCGCCGTGGATGTGGAAGTCGGTGCGCGACCAGGCGCGCTTCATCATCCCGCGGTATGCGCAGCGCGCCTCGCCCGACGAGAGCGCGGCGGCCGGGGCGCTACGGGCGAAGCTCGAGGCCTATGCCGCCGAGGTTGCGCCGGCCGGGCAGGCGCCGTCGCCCGCGCCGCAGCCGGCGGGGATTCCTCCGCTCGCCCAGGCAACGCGGCCCAGGCAGGCGGCGCGGGTCAGACCGAAAAAGGCCGGCGCACGAAACAGCCGGCGCGGCCGAGCGCGAAGAAGCTAGGGCCTGTTACAGGTCCGGCAGCGTCCGGATGAAATTGCGCGCGTGCGCGGTGAGCTTCGCCTTGAGGTCGGCGGCCACCGCATCGAGCACGTCCGCGTTGATCGACACCTTGCCGGCGTGGTAGCGCAGCTCCGCCTCGCTCGAGCGGGCCTTGAAGAACAGGACCTGCGTGATCGCCGATCTCGCCTTGAGCGCGAACGCCATGGTGCGCACGAGGAACTGCCCGGCGGGATCCTGCTCGGCGAGGCTCACCTGGAAGCGCGCGACCTGCGCGCTCTGGCTCTCGCGGCTGAAGATGGTGATCCACGGATTGTTGGCGTCCATGGACTGGAGCGCCTGGAGCGTGGTTTGCACCAGGGCGAGCGCCGCCGGCGGGGCCCCGGCGAGCAGCGTCGCCGCGACCTTGAGGATGGCCTCGTGGGCGTTGAAGCTCTCGCTCTCCTCCTCGTACTGCTTGAATTCGAGGTCCTGGATGTTCCAGCCGACCTGCGTCAGCGTGTCGAAGTAGACCCGGTACCAGGCGTCGATGTCGGTGGGGTCGGGCACGGCGTTCTTCGCCATGAGCTGCGCGAGCAGCGACGAGTTGGCCAGCGCGTCGCGCCGCTCGGCCGTCACCCCGGTCACGAACGACTGGATCTCCGAGCCGACGACCGCCGCCTGGTTCTTCGCCGTCTCGAAACCCATCTCGGCGAGGCTCATCGCCTCGGCCGCGCCGTCGCGCGTCACGCGCGGCTGGGGAAGCGCCGCGCCTAGAACGAAGCTGCGCGCGCTCGCCGCAGTGACGGCGGGGCGCCTTGGCCTTGCAACAGGCTTGGATCTCCGAGCTGGCTTCGCACGAGCTGCCTTCTTCGCGCGTTTCTTCATGGCCATAGTTGTCCTCCCCGACTCCGGACAGTTGGATAACGAAAGGAAATCCCCCGCCCGAAATGCTACACCGCGCACCCGTAACGTCCAGACCGGGTCCAGATCGGGTCCCGAGCGAAAGCTTGGCGCAAGAATTTGGTTCGCCTGCGCAACGGACTACGGCATTGTTCTTGCGTTCGCGTGCTGCGCAGTCCATCTCCATCCCAACCCTAGAGGAACTGAAGATGAACCTGAAACTCATCAGCGCAGCAGTTACCGCAACCATGGTCGCTTTTTCAACAGCGGCCTGGGCGCAGGGCGCAGGCGGCGCGTCGAGTAGCTCTTCCGGAGCGTCGGGCGCAAGCACCAGCGCCAGCCCCTCGGCCGGATCCGATGCCGGCGCGCCCTCGGGCGCGGGCAGCACGAGCTCCGGCGCGTCGACGTCGTCGCCGAGCGGCGGCATGAGCTCCGGCAGCAGCACGCCGAGCGACAGCTCGTCCTCGGGCAGCTCGGCTTCGCCGAGCTCCTCGTCCAGCAGCTCGAGCCCCTCGTCGAGCAGCGGCGCGAGCAGCTCGGGCGACAGCAGCGCGTCGTCCTCCACCCCCGCCAAGTGCGCCGGCCTCAGCGGGCAGGAGCGCTACGACTGCATCAGCAGCTCGAAGTAGATCGCGCAGGACCCGGCGCGGCGAGCCCGCCGCGCCGGTCTTTTTTTGCGTACGTAAAAACGAATTCGGGCTCTGACCCCGGATTTCTTTTCTAGCCCGAGGCGAGGAGCGACAGGCGCTTGAGGTCGGCGGGCTTGGTGATGTGCTCGTCGAAGCCGGCTTCGCGCGTACGCGCGATGTCGCCCTGCTGCCCCATGCCGGTCAGCGCGACGAGGCGCGCCTTGCGTCCCCAAGGCGTGAGGCGCAGGCGCCGCGCCACCTCGGCGCCGTCCATGCGAGGCATGTTGAGGTCGATGAAGGCGACGTCGGGATGCAGGATCTCGGCGATGCGCAGCGCCGCCTCGCCGTCGAGCGCGCTCTCGACGCGATGGCCGGTGAGCCTCAGGTACTGGGCGAGGGTCTGAGCGGCGTCGACGTTGTCGTCGACCACCAGCACGCGCCGGCGCACCGGCGGCGAAGCTTCCGCCTGCTTCGCTTCCACGCGGGCCGGCGCGCCCACGAGCGGCAGGCGCACGACGAACTCGGCGCCTTTGCCGCGTCCCGGGCTGCGCGCCTCGATCTCGCCGCCGTGGCGCCGCACGATCGCGCGCGCAAGCGTGAGCCCGAGGCCCAGCCCGCCCGAGGAAGCCACGTGGCGCTCGTCGACCTGCACGAACATGTCGAACACTTCGTCGAGGTGCTCGCGCGCGATGCCGATGCCGTTATCGGCGACGCGCAGCCAAACCGTGCCCTCCTCGGCGCGCGCCGACAGCTCGATGCGGCCCTTCGCGGGCGTGAACTTGGCCGCGTTATTGAGCAGGTTCGCCACCACCTGGGCGAGGCGCACGGCATCGCCTTCGACGTGGAGCGGCGCCTCCGGGTAGCTCACCGAAAGGGCGTGGCCCTTGGCGTCGATGTTGGGCTTGGCGGTCTCGACGCCGGTGCGCATCACCCCCGCCAGCTCCACCGGCGTGGTGCGCAGCTCCATCTTGCCGCGGTCGATGCGGCTCACGTCGAGGAGATCGTCGATGAGCCGCGTGAGCTGCACGATCTGGCGCTCCATCATGTCGTGCGTTTCCCCGCTGCCCGGACCGTCGCGCTGCATCTTGAGGAGCGTCAGGCCGTTCCGCAGCGGCGCGAGCGGGTTGCGCAGCTCGTGCGACAGCACCGCCAGGAACTGGCTCTTGTTCGCGTCGGCGCGCTGAAGCTGCGCCGCGCGCGCCTTCAGCTCGATCTCCGAGGCGCGGTAGCGGTCGCGCGCCCGGCGCATCGCTTCGCCCAGCACGATGATCAGCGCCGTAGACAGGGCGAAGAGCGCGAGCCCGACCCCGTCGCGCACGCCCACGATCGCGAGCTCGCCGTGCGGCGCGACGTAGCGCACGTTGAGCAGCGCGTAGCCGACCACCATCGCGAGCACCGCGGGACCGAGGCCGCCGAACCACACCGCGATCGCCACCGCGCCGTACAGCGTTGCGTACGGCACGTCGAAGCCGAGCCACGGGTCGAGCATCCAGCGCAGCAGCAGCGCGGTGAGGGTGACGGCGACCGCGCCGCCGTAGGCCGCGACGCCCGAAGCGCGCCGCATCGAGCGGTTCTCACCCGCGTCGCCGAGGAGGAAGGCGAGCAGCAGGCAGGCCGAGAGCGCGAGGTTGAGGCGCGAGGCGTGCCAGCCGACGGTGTAGCGTGCGGCGCCGAGGTTCGAGAGCGTGAGGTCGGCGATCGAGGCGAGCAGCACGAGCCCCACCCACAGATAAAGCAGGTCGCCGAACGCGCGCTTCGCCCAGAGGAGGAGGAACGCGGCGGCGTACACGCAGACCGCCGCCCACTGGATCTCCGCGCCGAGCTGGCTGAACCGGTCGCCGACCAGGCCCTCGATCTCGATGTAAGCGCCGAGCGCGATCACGGCGGCCGCGCCGGCGAGCGTCAGGCCAAGCGCGGCCGCGAGGCGCCGCAGCGGCCGCGCCTCCTGCGGCGGCGCGCGGTGCGCGACGAGCAGCGCGGCGACGAAGAGCAGCGCCGTGCCCATGCGCCAGGCGAGATAGAGCCAGCTCACCGTCTGGCGCCCGCCGACGAGCGGCTGCTCGAACAGCGCGCCCGGGAAGACCGCCATGTGCGCGGCGGCCATGACGGCGCCGAAGAGATAGGTGCAGGCGAGGAGAAGGTGCGCGCTGCGGCCGCTGCCGCGGTAGAGCGCGCCGAGCATCAGCGCGGTGCACAGATCGGCGATCAGGATCGCGAGCCCGTACACCACGACGATGCGCGGGTCGGCGAGCCCGGGGTCGGGCGCCCACGGCGTGAGCGCCGCGGCGCTCGCGAGGTAGAACACCGACAGCACCGCGAACATGCGCATCTGCGCCGGGCTCGGCGCGCGAGCGGGGGCGGCGGGCACGTCCGTGGCCATTGCGCGCATCATAGCGCCGGTAGGAAGACGGGATAAGCGCTACGCGGGCTTCAGTACGTCGTTGACGCGAGGCATGACCTCGGTCGCCATGAGCTCCATCGAGCGCCGCGCGAGCGCCGGGTCGACCCAGTCCATGCCGGCGTAGACGATCTCGCCGAAGGGGCCGGCCGCCTCGCGCAGCCGCAGGACCTCGTCGGCCACCTTGTCGGGCGTGCCCCAGATGACGAGCTCGTCGAGCAGCCTTTCCACGGTGATGGAGCGGTCGTCCTCGCCCTCGTGGCGCTTGAAGATCACGTGCCGCTTCGCGCGCATCATGTTGGCGCGCAGCTTCTCCCAGTAGAACCGGTAGGGGCTCCTCGGATCGTCGCGGCCGTAGCTTCGCGCCGTGCGCGCGTCGTCGGCGACGAAGATCGTGCGCGCGACGCGCCATTCGCTGCCTTCTGGTTTTTTCCCCACCTTGGCCTTGCCGGTACAGTAATTTTGCCAGTGGCTCGGCAGCCAGTGTGGCAGCAGGAAGTTCGCCGACAGGGGATGGAAATCGCGCTCGCCCATCGCGATCACGCCTTTCGAGTGCGGCGCGACCACCGTGCCGACGATCTCGGGGCGCGGCTTCTGGTAGGGCTTGTACATCGTGCCGCGGCCCACTTCCGGGACCTGCGTCCGCGCGGTCGACACCTTGAAGCGGTTGCCGGGAAGCTCGATGTCGTAGGGCGCGTCGCGTTCCCAGATCGCGAGGATCACGTCCATCGCCTCGGCGAAGAGCTTGTTGCGGTCCTCCTCCAGGATGCCGAGCGCCTCGGCGTCCGACGACAGCGCGCCCGGGCTCACGCCGAAGATGAAGCGCCCCTTCGCGAGGTGGTCGAACATCGCCGCGTGCGCGGCGATCAGCACCGGATGGCTGTGCGAGAGGTTCGAGGTGCCGGTCGCGAGCTTGATCGTCTTGGTCTCGGAAAGCAGGCTCGCGAGAAAGATGAGGCTGCTCGTGATGTTCTCTTCGGGGTCGGTGAGGTGCTCGCCGACGAAGGCGTCGTGGAAGCCCAGGCGGTCGGCAAGCAAGATCGCCTCGCGGTCTTCCTGCAGCGTCTGCGCCGGCGCGCGCTCGCGCGGGTGCATCGGCATCGTGAAGAATCCCAGCTTCATGGGCAGGGATAATAAATCGGTAAAATCGGATTCGAATGCCTCGAACCCTGATGATTTGCGCATTCGCGGCGCAAATCGTCGTCCCCGCATCCGCTCTGGCGCAGGGCAAACCGAAGGACGACCCCGTCGCGGTCACGTCCATGCGCAACCCGGTCGACAAGTCCTACCGCAGGATGGTCGAGGGGATGGAGCTCTTCGAGAAGCGCCACCAACTCGCGCCGCGCGCGTCGTTGCGGTTCAAGCTCCTGCCGCGCCACAGCGACACCGACATGCGCGACATCCAGCTCGAGATCGTCGGCGACAGCTTCGCGGCGCCGGTCGCGCTGGCGCCGGACAACACCTTCGCGCTCGAGCGCCGCGCGGCCGCCCTAAAGGAGAACGCGTCGGTGCGCCCCAACCGCAAGGCGAAGACCATGACCTGGCGCGCCGAGATCCGCACCCCCGGCCTGCCGCCGGACACCCGGCGGCTCGGCGACCTGCGCCTAGAGTGCGAGGTCGGCATGCAGGCGGGCCTGATCTCGAACTACCGCCCGCTCCTCTTCGGCCTGCTCGATCCCTTCCTGCGCGAAGGCCCCGAGTATTGCCGCCGGAAAGATCCGCGCTACCTCTTCTTCGCCGAGCGGCCGATCTTCGGCGTCACGCTCGTGGCGGGCGATCGCCGCGAGGCGCTCCCCGTCGAGCGCCTCTACGGCGGCGCGAGCCGCGATCCGACGTGGAAGGAAGACCTCGCCTATTGCGACTGCGAGGTGCTGGTCGACCGCGCCTACTTCCTGCCCCTCGGCGATGCGAGCTGGCCCGACGACACGCGGATCGAGTTCGAGTACATGGACGGCGCCTCGTGAGGCTCCTCCTCGCCACCTTCCTCCTGGTGGGCGGCTGCGCAGTCCTGAACCAGAAAACAGTAAAAGAAGAAAGGCCCCTCGGCCCGGCCGAGATCCGCTCCGCGCAAGCGGCCGCCGGCGCGATCGCCGTCGGCAAGAGCACCAAGGCGGACGTGCGCAAGGCCCTCGGCGAGGCCGTGGTGGTCGACTTCAATACCGGCTACGAGGTTTGGATCTACCGAGAGCGCCCGAGCAAGGAATTGGTTTTGTTGTTCGATCCCTCGGGCACGCTCACGAAGACCCGCATCCGCTGATCCGCCAAACAGGGACTGTCCCTATTTTCTGATTCTCTATCGGACGTTGCGATAAGCGCGGCGCGAAATTCCGGCGTAGCTTTGTCCGCACCAGGGGGACGGAAAATGGGCAAGGACCCAAGGCAGGGCGAAGACCCGAAACTGGGCTCGAGCGGGGCGAAGTTGCCGCGTTGGCTCATCGGCTTGTGGAACGCGTGGCTGAGGCTGCGCGATCACGTGCACGCCCTGAAGCCGTGCCGGATGGCGATCCTCTTCGTGCTCGCCGGGCTTGCCTTCCTGTTGCTCGCCTCGCAAGGCGAAGACGTGGCGCGGGCGCTCGCCGAGCGGCGCACCAACGACGCGATGTCCTCGCAGGCGTTGTGCTTCTTCGCGGCGACGCTGGCGTGGTCGCTGTCGGCCTGGTACTGGGCGCGAACCATGCTCTCCCTCAGGCTGCCGGGCATGGAGCTGGTCGGCCTGCGCTCGCAAGGCGTGCGCATCTGGACGCCGCGCCTGCTCGGCTTCTTCGCCGCGCTCGGCGTGGCAGCGGCTTTCCAGAAAGCCGCCGGCGGCTACGCGATCGACGAGCATCCGGAGGTGCGCGAGCTGCTCAAGTTCTACGCCTCCTGGTGTGCCGCCGGCGCGATCGCCTTCCTCATCTTCGTGTCCGTGCGGCGCGCTTTTGCGCGCGCCCTCTACCGGGCGCTCAAGTTCGAGTCCCTGAACCTGCCGCGTGCGCGCGAGGAGCAGCACGGCACCCTGTACCTGCGGCAGCTCGGCGCGCTCACGCGCTGGCTCCTCGCCGGCACGATCCTCGTGTCGGTGTTCATGTTCGCCCTCATGGTGCTGGCGGTGCAGGACGCGGCGCCGGTCCTCGGCTCGGCCGCGATCCTGCTGTTCGCGGCGGCCGGATGGATCACGGTGGCAAGCGCGCTCGACTACGCCGGCATGCGCTTTCACCTGCCGGTGTTCTCCGCGCTCTTCGCGACGGCGGTGATCTTCAGCCTGTGGAACGACAACCACGCGATGCGCACGCTGCCCGAGGCGCAGCCGGCGCAGCGGCCGAACCTGCGCGCGACCCTGCGCGCGTGGATCGCGCGCCACGACGCCGCGATCCAGCGCGGCGACACGGTCCCGTTCTTCGTCGTGGACGCCGAGGGCGGCGGCATCCGCGCGGCCTACTGGACCGTCACGGTGCTGGGCGAGATCCAGAACCGCCACCCCTCCTTCGCGGCGCACCTCTTCTCGCTCAGCGGCGTCTCCGGCGGCAGCCTCGGCGCAGCCGTGTTCGTCGCGCTGCTCAACGAGGCGCGCGACAGAGCCGCGCCCTTCGACGTCAAGAAGAAGGGGCAGGAGATCCTCGGCGAGGACTTCCTCGCGCCGGCGGTCGCCGCGATCCTCTACCCGGACCTGGTGCAGCGCTTCCTGCCGGTGGCGGTTCCCGCCTTCGACCGCGCCACGACGCTCGAGCAGTCCTGGGAGCGCGCATGGCAGAAGCACGTCAAGGGCCGCAACCGCATGAGCGAGCCGTTCGACCGCCTCTGGGAAGGCCGGAGCGATTGGACGCCGGCGCTGCTCCTCAACGCCACATGGGTGGAGACCGGCAAGCGGATCATCGCGAGCAACATGCGCGTCGCCGCCAGCAGGCGCCGCGAGGACTTCGTCGACGTCGAGGACGCGAACCGCTTCTTCGCGCCGCGCTCGATCTCGCTATCGACCGCCGCGCACATGAGCGCGCGCTTCACCTACGTGAGCCCGGCCGGCAGCCTGCGAAAGGAGGACGGCAAGACCTACGGGCGCGTGGTCGACGGCGGCTACTTCGAGAACTCCGGCGCCACCACCACGCTCGCGATCCTCCAGACCATCGACCAGCTCGCCGAAGAAGACCCGCGCTGGAACCTGGTGGAGCGCTACGTCATCCACATCAGCAACGACCCGGCCGATCCGAATTACACGGACGACAGCCTCGCCAAGGCGCCCGACAACCCTTACATCCGGCCAAGCGAATTCCTCAGCGAAGTCCTTATGCCGCTCAACGCGCTGCTCAACACGCGCACCGCACGCGGCTACTACGCGCGCGAGAGCGCGGCCTGGGAGGTCACGCACCCGAATTACCTGCACTTCGGCTTGTGCCGCAGCTCGACGAACGTGCCGCTCGGGTGGGTGCTATCGCGCGCAACCCGGGAGCGCATGGACCAGCAACTCGTCAACGGCGCGCCGTGCGGCAAGGACGGCAACGAGCCGGTGTTCGACAACCCGGCGAAGCTCGGGCTGGTCGACGTGCTCCTCGCCAAGCCCGACCAGTCCAAGGGAACAGAACTTCCGGTGACCGACCGTTCGCCCGGGAAATCGGCGCCCGAGGTGCGCACCGGCAACCGCTAGGAATTCGGGGTCAGAGCCCGAATTCGTTTCCACGTACGTACGAACGAATTCGGGCTCTGACCCCGAATTCCGTCGGGCGGCGGCGACAGGTCGCGTTCCATAGAGTAAAAGGCCCGGCTTTTACTTGCCCGCCGTGAAGGATTGCACTGCCTATTCGTGCGCCTCCGGTGCTAGCGTCCCATTCCATCAGAGGAGGGAGGCCGCTATGCAAGACATCAGCAACGTCCGTCTCATGCGCGAAAACCCGTATGTCCGTCCGCTCGAGACCGCGAGGCGCGTCGCGGGCGGCGACGAGAAGCTCGCGGAAGTGCTGCGCATCTCCACCGAGACGCTGTCGCGATGGCTCTCGGGCGAGGTGTCGCCGCCGATGAAGAGCTACATGGCGGCGGTGCACCTGGTCGGCCGCAGCGCCATCAAGAGCCGCGCGGCGTAAGAGCCCGAATTCCCTTCACCTGGAATGGCGAAAGCCGCCAGGTGTTAGCAGCGTTGGCAGTAGCGACCCCCCGGGGTCAGAGCCCAACTCCCCCGCTTTACGGGCTCTGACCCCAATCTTTTTCCGCTCGACATTTACTGCGGCCGCCAGACCATCACCCGGATCGGAGTCGGGTTGTAGTCGTTCACCGGGTTGTTGATCTGCGGGCAGTTCGAGATCACCGCGAGCACGTCTCGCTCGGCCCGCAGGTCGACGTAGTCTCCGGCCTTGGAGATGCCGGGCCCCATGTCCATCTCCCCCTTCTCTCCCACCGGCACGTACATGAAGAAGTTGACGTTGGCCACCAGGTCCTTCGGCCCCATGCCGTGCTTCGCGAGCTCGCGCAGGAAGTTGTCGCGGCAGTTCGGCTGCCAGCCGACGCCGTAGCGGAATTTGTTGAGCGCGGCGCTGCAGCACCCGCCGATCGTGTCGTGCTTGCCGCAGGTGTCGGCGACGATGGTGAAGAGCGGCGTGAGCTCGACGCTGTAGAGCACGCTGCCGGTGGAGAGGAAGATGCCGGCCGGATTGATCTTCATCGTGTCGGCCGCGGCGTAGCGGTCGGCGTGGTCGTGCGCGTTGTAGCAGAGGAAGTCGACCGCCTGCTTGCCCTCGAGGTCGACGATGCGCAGCATCTCGCCTTTCGCCAGCGCTCGGCTCCACGACCCGCGCGCCGGGACGACGATGTCTTCGACGATGGTGCCAGTCACGATTTTTTAATTATGGTGGAATTCGGGCTCTGAACCCCGCCCTCGCCCCCTTCGCCGTGCGCAGCTTCCGCTTCCAGTGGCCGGCCGACCTCGCCACGTCGATCGGCTTCGAGATGGAAGCGCTGATCCTCGGCTGGTACATCCTCACCGCGACCGGCTCGGTCGAGTGGCTCGTCGGCTTCGGCGCGCTGATGTGGGTCGGCGCCGTGCTCGCGCCGTTCCTCGGCATCGCCGGCGACCGCATCGGCGTGCGGCGGCTCCTCATCGTCACGCGCGGCGGCTACGCATTGCTCGCCGGCAGCCTGGCGCTCCTCATCCTCGCCGAGGCCCTCGAGCCCTGGCACGTGTTCGTCATCTACGGCATCGCGGGGCTCGCGCGCCCCTCGGACCAGGCGATCCGCAACGTGCTCATCGCCCAGACCGTGCGCCCCGAGACCCTGATGGGCGCGGCCGGTCTCTCGCGCAGCACCGCCGACATGGCGAAGGTCGCGGGCGCCTTCGCCGGCGCCGGCGGCGTCGCCGTGATCGGCATGGGTCCGGCGTACCTGTTCGTCATCGCGCTTTATGTTTCGGCCTTCCTCCTCTCGTTCGGGCTGGCGCGCTCGCCGATCCACGCGGCGCGCGCGAGCGCGCACGACGTGATCGCCGGCCTGAAGGAGGCCGCGCACTACACCTGGACGAAGCCGGACCTGCGGGGCGCCTTCGGCATCACCTTCCTCGTCAACCTGCTCGCGTACCCGTTCGTCCTCGGCCTGCTGCCTTACGCGGCGAAAGAGGTCTACGAGGTCGGGCAGTCCGGCCTCGGCTATCTCGCCGCCGCCTTTGCCCTCGGCGCGCTTGCTGGATCGCTCATCATCGGCGCCAGCACCCTGCGGCTTCGCGCCGGGCGCGTCATGCTGTGGAGCGCGGCGGCATGGTTCGTCGCCATCGCGCTCTTCGGCCTGAACCGCTCCCTGCCCTTCGGCCTCGCGCTTCTCTTCATCTCGGGGTTCATGCAGAGCCTCTGCCTCGTTCCGGTGGCGGTGGTGATGCTGCGCGGCGCCGCCGAGCGCATGCGCGGCCGCGTGATGGGCATGCGCGTGCTGGCGGTCTGGGGATTGCCGTTCGGCCTGCTGGCGAGCGGGCCGATCATCGCGGGGCTCGGCTATACCGCCTGCGCCCTGATCTACACGGGCGTCGGCGTCGTCGCGACGCTCGCCATCGGCTACGGCGCGCGCCGGGCCCTCTGGCACCGCTCGGCCGAGGCCAACGCCTAGGGAAAATCGGGGTCAGACCCCCTCTTCTTGTTCTTGTTCGATTCTTGTTCTTGTTAGCGCTTGGAGCCTGACCCGGGTTCTCCCGCTTGCCGACGCCTACGGAGTCTACGAAAGCGGCGAAGAAATATGGAAAAAGGTCTGTCAGAGATTTTGGGTTCAGGTGGTTGAAAGATCCGGGGCCGATACTAGCGGGCCCGAATCTTGTTTGCCCCGAACCTATGGCCACCCTCACCCACGCCGCCAACACGCCGCATCCGGAGCGTCACGAGGCGATGCGGCGCGTGCGCGCCATCGTCGCCGGCTCCTCAGGCAACCTCGTGGAGTGGTACGACTTCTACGTCTACTCCTTCACCGCGCTCTACTTCGCGGCCGAGTTCTTCCCCAAGGGCAACCAGACCACCCAGCTGCTGGCCGCCGCCGGCGTGTTCGCCGCCGGCTTTTTCATGCGCCCGGTCGGGAGCTGGCTCTTCGGCTGGCTCGCCGACAAGAAGGGACGGCGCTTCTCGATGATGGTCGCCGTGCTCATGATGTGCGGCGGCTCGCTCCTCGTCGCGGTGCTGCCGACCTACAGCCAGGTCGGCCTCCTCGCGCCGGCGCTGCTCCTCATCGCTCGGCTGATCCAGGGCCTCTCGGTCGGGGGTGAATACGGCACCGTGGCCACCTACATGTCCGAGGTCGCCGAGCACGGCCGGCGCGGCTTCTTCTCGTCGTTCCAGTACGTCACCCTGATCGGCGGCCAGCTCCTCGCCACGCTGGTGCTCGTGATCCTGCAGCAGTTCCTCGACGACGCGGAGCTGCGCGCCTGGGGCTGGCGCATCCCGTTCTTCATCGGCGCGATCGCCGCGGTAGTCGCCTTCTATCTCCGCCGCACGCTCGCCGAGACCGCCTCGCGCACCGCGCGCGAGCACAAGGAAGCCGGCAGCCTGCGCGGCATGCTGCGCTACCCGCGTTCGTTCTTCGTCGTCATGGGGTTCACCGCCGCGGGGTCGCTCAGCTTCTACGCCTTCACCACCTACATGCAGAAGTACCTGGTCAACACCGCCGGCCTGACCGCGCGCCACGCCACCGAGATCATGACCGGCGCGCTGTTCTGCTTCATGGTGGCGCAGCCCGCCTTCGGCAGCCTCGCCGATCAGATCGGCCGGCGCACCTCGATGCTGATCTACTCGGTGCTGCTGATGCTCGTCACCGTGCCGATCTTCACGGCGCTGGGGCAAACGGAAAACCCCGTGCGCGCGTTCGCGCTCATCCTGGCGGCGCTCTTCTGCGTGAGCTTCTACACCTCGATCAGCGGCCTCATCAAGGCCGAGCTCTTCCCGATGCACGTGCGCGCGCTCGGCGTCGGCCTCTCCTACGCGCTCGCCAACGCGATCTTCGGCGGCACCGCCGAGTACATGGCGCTCTGGTTCAAGTCCATCGGGCACGAGACCGTGTTCTTCTGGTACGTGGTCGCCATGGGCGGCATCGCCTTGATCGCCGTGCTCCTCATGCCCGACACCCGCCACCGCGGCTACCTCACCGCCGACGAGGCGCGCTACCTCGAGCCCGACCGGGCGACTTAGGAATTCGGGGTTAGAGCCCGGTTTTCAGCGCGTAAGCCAGCCGCGGGCGCGCAGCGTCAGCGCGGCGTACGGGAAAATCCAGGTGAGCGCGAAGAACGAGAAGTACGCGTACAGGATCCCGTAGGCGAAGTCCCAGGAGCGCTCGCTGCGCAGGTAATAGAGGACATACAGCGTCGACACGATCATGATGGCGAGCAGCATCCGGCCCATCGAAGCCGGGTCGCGGATCGCGTTCATGGCCCACAGCGAGATCGAGAGATAGGCGATGGGAAAGCGCAGGTTGCTGATGCAGCACTCGTAGAGCGCCAGCGCGCGCCACAGCGGCGGGCGCTGGCGCACGATGTTGGCGAAGTGGAATTCTTCCCGGATGTAGCTGCGGTCCCAGCGGATGAACATTTTGCAGAGCTTGGCGTAGGTCTCGGGAACCACGGTGTGCACGACCGCGGTGCGCTGGTAGACGCTGTCGTAGCCCTGGCCGAGGATGAAGTTGGTGAGCGCGCGATCCTCGCCGTAGGTGCAGTGCGTGCCGAGAAACGTCTGCTGTTCCCAGCGCTCGAGCACGGCGCGAACCACGCTCCCGCGGTACGCCGCGAGCGCCCCCGGACAGCAGAATACCGTCCGGAACATCGACTGGGCGCTGCGCAGGAAGTCGAACGAAAGCACGAACCGCACGTGCAGCATGCGCGGGATGAGGGCCTCCTTCCGGTTGTGGACCGCGACCTTGCCGGCGACCGCGCCCACTCCCGGATCGCGGAAGGGGCCCGCGATGGCGAGCAGCGTATCGCGCTCGATGAGGCTGTCGGAATCCACCGTCACCAGCACCTCGCCGCGGGCGCGGCGGAAGCCCTCGGCGAGCGCGCCGCGCTTGCCGAGATTCTTCGGCAGCTTCACCGCGGTGACCAGGGCGGGAAAGCGCGCCGCCGCCCGCTCGATATGGCGCCAGGTATCGTCGGTGCTGCCGTCGTCGACCGCGATGATCTCGACCCGGCCGCGCGGATAGCGCGCCGCCGCGACCGACGCGATCGAGCTCTCCACCATCGCGCCTTCGTTGTAGGCCGGGATGATGACGCTCAGCATCGGCGCCTCCTCGGCCAGCGCCGCGGCAAACGGCCGATAGCGCAGCCACAGCAGCGTGCGCATCAGGAGAAGGAGCAGCCCCATCGCGACCCAGATCACCGTCGGCCGCGTCGCAAGCTGCGCCCACTCGCCTCTTCCGGCGCTGGAGAAGATCGGCTGCATCAGCGGCGTCGCGAACGCCGCGTAGGCGAGCGCGAGCATCCCGGCGAAGATGGTTGCGACGAGGGCCCGATCCCATAAATCCCGCGGCGGCGCGGGCGTCAAAACAACCGCAGCGGCTTTGGTGCTCATCGGCCAATCCTAGCAAGCGAAGGTTGCACCAGTCTGAAACGGCGGGCGTGCGAGCCGGGAGAATCACAATGGGTTCTAGACGACGAAAAGCGTCGTGCCGGTGCGATTTTCTCTACCGCCGTCCCCACAGGGTCAGGACCGGCATCCGGCTCGCGGTGAACGCGGCCGCGGCCGCGATGAAAGCGAACACCAGGAATCCGGTGTGGAACGGGCTCGTCATCGGTCGGCCCTCCGCCGCCGCGGGCATCATCGCGAACGCGACCGCGCCGAAGAGCGCCGGGCCCGTGGCGCCGCCGGTGGAACGCGCGAGCGCCATGAGCGCGGTGACGACGCCGAGCCTCTCGCGCCCCGCCACGGTCTGCATCGTCACCTGCGTGGTCGGCATGACGCAGCCGAACCCCAGGCCGGCGAAGAACGCGAAGCATCCGATCAGCGTCTGATTCGCCGGCGCCAGCGCGAGCGCGAAGAGCGCCGCGCTCGAGAGCGAGAGCCCGATCACCGGGATCCAGTGCGGCCGGCCGGTGCGCGCGAGGATGCGGCTCGAGCTCGTCGAGGCGATCACCATGCCCGCGGTCACCGGCAGGAGCAGCAGGCCCGAGCCCTGCGCCGACATCTGGTGGCCGAGCTGCAGGTACACCGGCAGGAAGAATACGACCGCGAAGAGGCACGACGCGAACATCGCGACGACCATCACTGAAATCCGCACCGTGCGCTCCTGCAGGAGCTCCACCGGCAGGAACGGCGCCGCGTGCCGCCGCTCGTGCCGCCACAAGAGGCCGAGCGCCACGACGCCGGTCGCGAGGAGGGCGAGGCTCGGCGCCGAGCCCCACGCGAAGCGATGGCCGCCCGACGTGAGCCAGAAAAGCGTGCACAGCGCGCCGACCGCGAAGAGCACGTGCCCCGCCAGATCGGCGCCGCGCGCGGACGGCGGATGCTTCTCGCCCTTCGGCAGCCGGCAAAGGCGCCACGCCGCGAACACCGCGAGCGGCAGGTTGGCGAGGAAGAGCCACCGCCAGCTCGCGTGCGACACCACGAGGCCGCCCACCACCGGACCGGCGACGCTCGCGGCGGTGAAGACCAGCGCGAAGTAGCCCTGGAAGCGCGCGCGCTCGCGCGGCGGGACCAGCTCGCCGATGAGCGCCTGACACAGCGTCATCAGCCCGCCGCCGCCCAGGCCCTGCAGCACCCTCGCCGCCACGAGCTGCGGCAGCGACTGCGCCAGCCCGCACGCAGCCGAGCCGAGCGTGAATACTCCGAGCGCCACCAGCAGCACGTCGCGCCGCCCCCTGCGATCGCCCAGCCGCCCGTACACCGGCACGATCGTCGCCGAGGCGAGCAGGTAGCCCACCGCGATCCACGACGTGTCGCGCAGCCCCCCGAGCGACGCCGCGATCGCCGGCGTCGCCGTCGCGAGCAGCGTCTGGTCCACCGCCGCCATGAACATCGGCAGGAAGACCGAGGCGAAGAGGTTCAGGAACTCCGCGCGCGATACGGTATGGCCCGGACTCTCGGCCACGAGAAGTACTGGTTATTTTTAAGCTAGTGCGAGCCCGCGACTGGGATCTTTCCTTCCGGAAAGAGCGCCCGGAGCCTCCGGCGGATTCCGCTATTGATCGACGCGAGCCCGAGGCGCAGCAGGCTTTGCGACTCGTTGCGCAGCAGGACGTCGCTGCAAGAGTAGCTTCGGACGAACTCCGCGATGCGCTCCGCCTTGTGCCCGATCAGGACGTGCGACCGGTACGACACCCCCGCTCTCTCGAGCGCCCTTTCGACCGGCCCGAGGAGCTTCATGGCGTCCTCGCGATGGATGCGCTCGAGATAGTGCGCGCTGAAGAATCGCGAGACATGCTGGGAGAACGCGGGCTGCACGTTGACGAGGTAAACCCGGACCGGCGCTCTCTGATAGAGGGCGATCACCCGCCGCGCGGCCCACGCCACGTCCTTTTCATCCAGAACCGGGACGGCGACGATTTTCATATGCCAGAATACGGCGCAAGAATAGCCTGTTTGCAGCAAAAACTCTAAGAGCTCGGTCCCAACCATCGATTTCGGAGGAGGAGGTAGTCCCATGGCAGTTCAAGAAGGCCACGCGAAACCTGTCGAACACCTGACAAGTGAGCTTCAGACCCACCTGGAGAGGGGGCTCACCACGGAGCAGGCAGGGAAACGGCTGCAGGAGCACGGACCGAACGAGCTGAAGGAGAAGCCGCGCCCGGGCTTCCTTTCGATGGTCATCGACCAGTTCAACAATTTCCTCGTGATCCTGCTGCTGGTGGCGGCGTTCATCTCGCTGCTGCTGGGCGAATACGTCGACGCGAGCGCGATCTTCATCATCGTCGCCCTGAACGCGGTGGTCGGCGTCATCCAGGAGTCGAAGGCCGAGGCGGCGCTCGCGGCGCTGAAGAAGATGGCCGCGTCGACCGCCCAGGTGCTGCGCGACGGCCGCCAGGTCACCCTCCCCGCCCGCGAGCTGGTGCCCGGCGACATCGTGCTGGTTGAGGCCGGCAACAACATTCCGGCCGACCTGCGCCTGGTGGAGAGCGTCAACCTCAAGGTCGCGGAGGCCTCGCTCACCGGCGAGTCGGTGCCCGTCGAGAAGGTCGCCCACGTGGTCCTCGACAAGGACATCCCGCTCGGCGACCGTCGGAACAGCGCGTTCATGTCGACGCTGGCGACCTACGGGCGCGGCAAAGGTCTGGTGACCGCCACCGGCATGCACACGCAGATCGGCCTGATCGCCGAGATGATCCAGGCCTACGAGGAGGAGGACACGCCGCTGCAGATGCGCCTCGACCAGCTCGCGAAGGCGCTCGGCATCATCTGCCTCGTGATCTGCGGCCTGATCTTCGTCTACGGCATCTTCATCGACACCAACTACAAGACCCTCCTGACCGCCCCGCTCGACTACCTGACCGCCGAGAAAAAGACGCTGGTCGACCTCTTCATGACCGCGGTCAGCCTCGCGATCGCGGCGGTCCCCGAAGGGCTGCCGGCGGTGGTCACGGTCTGCCTCGCGCTCGGCATGCGCTCGATGATCCAGCGCCATGCGCTCATCCGCAAGCTCGCCTCCGTCGAGACCCTGGGCTGCACCACGGTGATCTGCTCCGACAAGACCGGCACCCTCACCCAGCACGAGATGACGGTGGTGCAGGGCTGGGTCGGCGGCAAGCGCTTCGCGGTGAGCGGCGAGGGCTTCAGCCCGAAGGGCGGCTTCAGCGTGGGCAGCCAGGCGCTCAATCCGGCCGACACCCCCGACGCGGCGCTGCTCTTCCACGGCAGCGCGGCCTGCAACGATGCGATTCTCGAGCAAAGCGGAGAGGAACACGGCGGGGAGAGCTGGCGCATCGTCGGCGATCCGACCGAGGGCGCGCTGGTGGTCGTCGCCGCGAAGGCCGGCGTGACGCGCAAGGACCTGGGCGGCTCGCTGCCGCGCGTCGCCGAGATCCCCTTCGACTCCGACCGCAAGCGCATGACCACGGTGCACCAGACCAAGGGCAACTTCCGCTTCGATTGCCCGCCGACGGTCGCCTTCTGCAAGGGCGCGCCCGACGTGATCCTGGAGCTCTGCACCAGCGTGACGGAGAACGGCAAGCCGGTCCCGCTGACGAGCGAGAAGAAGGCGGAGATCCTCGCCGCCAACCAGGCCATGGCGCGCCAGGCGCTGCGCGTGCTGGGCGTCGCCTACCGCGGGCTCGACAGCGTGCCGGCGCAGCCCACGCCCGAGGCCGTCGAGAAGGGCCTCACGTTCGTCGGGCTGCTCGGCATGATCGACCCCGCCCGCCCCGAGGTGAAGGAGGCGGTGGCGATCGCGCGCAAGGCGGGCCTCAAGACCGTGATGGTCACCGGCGACTACAAGGACACGGCCGAAGCGATTGCGAAGGAGATCGGGATCCTCGTCCCCGGCGGCAAGGTGGTGACCGGGGCGGAGCTCGACAAGATGAGCGACGAGGAGCTCGCCAAGCAGGCGGACCAGATCTGCGTCTGCTGCCGCGTGTCGCCCGCTCACAAGACCAAGATCGTCGACGCCTTCAAGGCGCGCGGCCACGTCGTCGCCATGACCGGCGACGGGGTGAACGACGCCCCCGCGCTCAAGCGCGCGAGCATCGGCGTCTCGATGGGGATCACCGGCACCGACGTGTCGAAGGAGACCGCCGACATGGTGCTCACCGACGACAACTACGCGAGCATCGTCTCGGCGATCGAAGAGGGGCGGATCATCTACTCGAACATCCGCAAGTTCGTCTACTACCTCATCTCGTGCAACATCGGCGAGATCCTGATCATCTTCTTCGCCATGCTGTTCGGCTGGCCGCTGCCGCTGCGGCCGGTGCAGCTCCTGATGCTCAACCTCGTCACCGACGGCGCGCCGGCGCTGGCGCTCGGCATGGAGAAGGGCGACAAGGACATCATGAACCTGCCGCCGCGGCCGACCAAGGAGCCGATCATCAACTGGGAGATGCAGATCGGCACCGCGGTGCAGGCGGTCGTCATGACCGCCGCCGTGCTCTGGGCCTACTGGATCGCGCAAAAGACCTACCCCGACGACCTCGCGCACGCGCAGACCATCGCCTTCACTACGCTCTGCGTTTCCGAGCTCCTGCGGGCGTTCACGGCTCGCTCCGAGCACTACAGCATGTTCGCCACCGGCCTCTTCTCGAACAAGTGGATGCTCTGGGCGAACGGCAGCTCGCTGCTGCTCGTGCTGGTGGCGGTCTACGTGCCTTTCCTGAACCCGTTCTTCGGCACCGTGCCGCTCAGCGCCAGCGACTGGCTGCTCATGCTCCCGTTCATGTTCCTCGCCTCGATCGCGGCCGAGATCACCAAGATCTACCTGCGCTGGAAGGCGGCGCAGTTGGTAGCAGTGGCGCACTGAGCCGGACCAGGCTGTAGCTCGTTCTTCCCCCGGGGCAGCGTCCGCCCCGGGGATGCGCCTCTCCCCTCGTAATTTGCCTACCGGCGTGCGTACGCGCACATACGCTGCGCGCCGCCGCTCGCACAGTGTGGGCCATAAACAATGGGGGGATAAACACCATGGACGCCATCTCCTTCGAGCAGGGATGCTCACCGGACCTCGGACTCCGACCCGGCAGGGAGCCGCTAACGTTGGCCTGGGCCTACGGCCGCGAACGGCAGACGGTGATCAGCCTCGCGGCAAGCGCGGGGCGCCAGACCATGAACCTGCGCACCATGCCCGGCGCCAAGCTCGTCGTGCTGCGCCGGCCGCTGGGCGGGGTTGCCGGATGGGCGGGCATGGATGCGGACTCCGATCCCAAGCGTCCCGAGGTCTTCTCCCATTACGTGTATCCCGAGTACCGCGGCCGTGGGCTGCGCGCATTGCTCGAGCACGTCGGCTGGGCCTATCTCGACCAGCGCGGCTGCTCGACGGCCTACATGCGCATGGAGCTCGACCACCACGGGGACCTCTTCAAGAGCGGGCGCGAGTCAGGCTACAGCCGGCAGATTTCGCCCGAGGAAGTGGGACGCAAGTTCGTCTGGGCCTGCCGCCATTGCGAGCTGTACGGCGACCCTTGCCGCCGGCAGGCCTTCCTTGCCGTCGACGTTCAAAGGGCGCTCGCGGCCAGCATCCGCGAACGCGGACCGCTCGATCTCGAAACGCTGCCGCTTCGAGTTTCCTGATGTTTGAAATCTCCTCGCCAGGCGGAGGTCACGGGTCCGAAAGCATTTGGGCGACATCGGCAAGCCATCGGGCAGGAACCGTGTTCTATCAGATCGGCAAGGGCCTGCCGCGCGTGAGGGTGCGCGAAGCGCTCCGCGCGATGGGCCTCGACCCGGACGCGTGGATGTGGATGTACAACGGGCGCTCCGGGGTCCTCAGAATCCTATGATACTTGTTCTCGGGTCTGACCCGATTCCCTACTCGGCCGCGCAGACGGCGAGCGACTTGGCGTCGGGCGCGCGCGGAAGCCTGCGCTCCCAGTCCTCGATCTTCGAGGCGTCGTAGGGAAGATAGCCGCGCACCGCGACGACGCCCGGAATCATGTCCTCCGGCCTGAGGCCGAGCGCCTTCAGGTCCTTGCCGCAGACGAAGATCGTTCCGCCGCTGCGGCGCGCTCTTGCGAGGACGTCGTACCCGTCGGGCGCGGCGCCTACCCCCATCAGGCGCCGGACCTGCTCCCCGGTGGCCAGGATCCGGTAGCGCGGCGAATCGAGCGGCGTGCGCTGCGCCTCCGCGTCGCCCATCGCCTGCTCCAGGGTAAAGCCGTCGCCGGCGATGAACAGGTTCTGCCCGCGCGGCGCCGCTGCCACCGGCGTGGCAAGCCCGAGCGCCAGGACTAGCGACGGAAGAACCACAGAAGGAGCGACAGCACTACGGAGATGACGAGGCACGTGACGATGGGAAAGTAGAACCCGCCGCCCTCGCCCTCGATGCGGATGTCTCCCGGCAGCCGCCCGAGGCCGAGCTTCGAGATCCAGGGCCAGGCGAGGCCGGCGGCGACCAGTACGAAGCCGAGGATGATGAGCGCGCGCTGCACGGTTGCGGTAATGCTACCGCGATCGCGTGCCATCGCGCTTCCAGCCGGAGGCCTCGCGCGAGAACGACACGGCGCCGGCGCGCATGAAGTTGGCGCCGCGCAGCGCGTAGTGCTCGAACGTGATCCTTCCCGGCCGGATGCGCAGCAGATTGAACGCGTTCGGCTCCTCGCGGGTGCGGTTCGACGTGGCGGTGCCCGCCTCGATCGTCAGCGCCGACCCGGCCTCGGCTCTCGTCCTGTGGGCATGCCCGGACACGAGCACGTCGGCGCCGCAATCCTGCAAACCCTTGCACGCGTGATGGGCCACCAGGATTTTCGTCCGTTCACCGCCGAGGCCCGAGAACTGGCGCCGCAGCCGCTCGATCTGCGCCGCGCTCACGCGCCCGCCCTTCAGCACGAACGAGCGCGCGGTGTTGAGCCCGAGCACCGCGATCTCCTCGTCGACGAAGCCCGGCTCGAGCTCATCGGACACGATGCGCCGGTAGCCGCCGAGCGGTGAAATAAACCTCGCCACCACGTTGTAGAGCGGCACGTCGTGGTTGCCCGGAACCACCACCTGCGGCCCGGGGAGGCTGTCGAGAAATGCGCGCGCCTCGCGGAATTGGCGCGCGCGGGCGCGCTGCGTGAGATCGCCCGACACCGCCACCACGTCCGGCGCGAGCGCCCTCAGGCGCCGCCGCAGCGCCTCGAGCACCGCGGGTTCGACTCGCCCGAAGTGCAGGTCCGAAAGATGGGCGAGGGTCCTCACGGCACGATCACCCGCAGCGAGCGCGGCCGGATGCGGAACTCGAGCGGCGTCTCCATCGAATTGAGCTCGCCGTCGGTGGCCACCAGCAGGCGCCGCCGCGGGCTCTCGACACGCAGGTGGGGGACGCTCCACTGCATGAAGTCGTCGGCCTGCCGCAGGCGGCCGAAGAGCGCGTGAAGCGCGAGGCCGATCAGGCCGAGGGCGCCGCAGCGGCGCGTGGTGTAGACGTTGAGGAGCCCGCCGTCGAGCCGCGAGCGCGTGCCGATCACGAAGCCTTCCATCGCATAGTCGTTGTTGCCCACGAACACGAACGGCGCGCGGCATTCCTGTACCCGGCCGTCGACCTCCAGGCGCAGGTCGAGGAGGCGCGAGCGTCCCAGCACCTCGAGCGCCGCCCACAGCATCGCCGAGCGCTTGCTCCGCCGCAGCCGCCGCTGCTGCCGCTCGCGCTTTCGCACCATGTCCGCGTAGATCCCGAGGCTCGCGTTGTTGATGAACGCCCGGCCGTTGACCTCGCCCACGTCCACGCGAATGCACCGTCCGGTGCCAATCACTTGCGCTGCCTCGCCCGCGTCCAGGGGAATCCCCAGGTCCTTGGCGAAGTGATTCATCGTTCCGACCGGGATCACGCCGAGCGCCGTATCGGTTCCGCGCAGCACGTCCGCCACCGCGCTTAGCGTCCCGTCCCCGCCCGCCGCCACCAGGACCGGCGGCCGCGCCTCGAGCGCCCGCCGCGCGACCTCCCTCACCTCCTCGCCCGGCCCGAATGGCCAGAGCCTCGGCTCGAGCCCCGCCTCACGAAAGGCCTCTTCCAGCCTCTTCGCCCGCTCGCGCCCGTGCCCGTCCCCCGACCCTCCGTTCAGGACGACGGGGACCTCCTTCAGGCGCAGCGGCTCCGGCAAGGACGCGTCCATGCATGAGCCGATGTGCAAAACCCATACCGCCGCGCGACGCATGAATCATGGCCGCGCGCTCTTCTGCTTCAGGCGCTGCAGGCTATATGACGCCCATCACCAGAAGAACAATGACGATCACGAGAAGTAAACCAACGCCTCCGGTTGGCCCGTAACCCCAGCCGCTGCTGTGGGGCCACGTTGGAAGCGCTCCGACCAATACCAGTACCAGGACGATGAGTAAGATCAATCCGAGGCTCATGAAGGTCTCCGACCTGTCGCCAAAACGACGAGTCTCCACCGGCCCGGCAGAAACACGTATGTGACAGGCCATCGTCCGCTGAGCGCAGGGAAATGGCTTAATCCGCCGAGCTGGGATGCTTACCGGCGCAAGGCGAGGACTGACGCCGCAAACTCGCCCGGGACCTCCTGCGGCAGATTGTGACCCGCCCCGGCGATGACTTTGCGGTCGTAGGGCCCGGTGAAGAACCGCCGATCCGCCTCCGAGCTCGCCAGCGGAATCACGCCGTTGTCGTGCCCATGCATCACGACCGTCGGAACCGGGATGGGCGGCCGCCCGGTCAGGCGAGCCTCCGTCTCCTCGACCTGCGGATCGCCGGGTACAAGCCGGAAGCGATGCCGGTACGAGTGGATGACCACCTGAACGAAGTCCGGATTTTCGAACGAGGCGGCGGTGCGGTCGTACGTCGCCGCGTCGAAGCTCCAGCTCGGCGACCAAAGGCGCCAGAGCAGCCGGCCAAGGTCGTAGCGATTCTTGTCGAGCCCGGCCCGTCCGCGCTCACCGTGGAAGTAATACTGGTACCAGAGCTGGTGCTCGCGCTCCGGCGCCTGTGGGTTGCCCGCGCTCGGCAAATGCTGGATGTTGTAGCCGCCGCCCGAGACCAGCCCGAGCACGCGCTCCGGCCACAGCGCCGCCACGATGCACGCCGCGCGACCGCCCCAATCGAAGCCCGCGAGCAGCGCCCGCTCGACCTCGAGCGCGTCCATCAGCGCGCGCAGATCGTGCGCCAGCA
>DATLUZ010000050.1:0-11729 GCA_035577785.1 Burkholderiales bacterium
CTTCTGGCCGTCGCGCCGGCCAGCGCACAGAACGTCAAGATCACTCCGATCGGCTCGCACCCGGGCGAGCTGTGCGCGAACGATCGCGCGATCGTGTTCGAGGATCCGACCGGCGTGCGCTTCCTCTACGATCCGGCGCACAACGTGACCGGCGGCGATGATCCGCGGCTGGGCACGATCCATCTCGTGCTGCTCAGCCACATGCACGGCGATCACGTCGGCGACCTGAAGCTCAAGGCGCCGGGCGCCGGGACATGCGCGAACTCGGAGCGGGTGCCGGCGCCGAATTCCACGACCGCCGAGGTCGCCGCGGCAAAGAATGCGGCGCTCGTGATGACGCGCGCCATAAGCGGATTCGTGGCCACCAAGATCCAGGGCATGCGCCCGGGCAAGCCGATCGGCTTCTGCCCGCAGAAGGACGGCGCCACCGTCGTGCCGGTCGAGACAGTATGCAGCTCGCAGACCGATCTCGGCGGGGTCTTCGTCGCGAAGACCGCCAAGGCGTCGCAGGGCGTTGAGATCACGATCGTCTACGCCTCGCACGTGAACAACGCGCCGCCCGCGCTGCTCTCGCAGCCGCAGCAGGAAGCCGCGAAAGCGGACGGCGCGGTGTTCGAATACGGCCCGGCCACGGGCTTCGTCGTCAAGTTCACGAACGGCCTGACCGCCTATCTCACGGGCGACACCGGCATCCACTCCGAGATGAGGGCGGTCGTGCACGACTTCCACCACGCGAACCTCGCCGTGCTGAATCTCGGCAACAACCCGGGAATCTTCCAGTCCGGCGCGCATGCGATGAACGACCTGGTGCAGCCCGCGTCGGTGATCCTCAGCCACCCGAACGAGCCGGTCACCGAAGGCGGGAAGCTCCTGCCGGCTTCGCGCACGGCGGCGTTGATCAAGCAGCTCAAAGCGCCTCACTATCTTGCGCTCAGCGGGCGCACCATGGAGTTCGACGGCAAGGGGAAATGCGTCGCGGGATGCTGACTCTCGCTATTCGCCTTAGGATGGCGTGCTGTTGAGCTATAGCCCACACGTCTCTTAAAAGCCGCCATCGACATGAAGACTGAATCCCCGCTTCGCGTACACGACATCCTCGCCAACGCTTTCGCACAGGAGGGAGTGCAAACCTGCTTCGCGCTGCTCGGCGACGCGAACATGAACTGGGCTGCGTCGCTGGCCGCGCAGGGATGCCGGATGATCTACGTTCGGCACGAGCACTGCGCGCTCGCTGCCGCGATGGCTTATGCGCGAAAGAACCGGGACGTCGGCGTGGCTACGGTGACCTGCGGGCCCGGCGTGACGCAGTTGATCACGGCGCTTCCCGCGGCCGTGCGCGCCCATCTGCCGCTGGTCGTGTTCGCCGGGGAAGCGCCGCTGAAAAGCGGCTGGTACAACCAGGAGCTCGATCAGGCGCCGCTCATCACCGCAACGGGTGCCGCCTATCGCACCCTGCACATGCCGGAGCGCATGCCCGTGGCGGTACGCGATGCGTTCCTGCAGGCGCGCCGCGAGCGCCGACCGGTGGTGATCGGCATTCCGTTCGATCTGCAGGCCCGGCCCTGGAACGGATCGGCGGACCTGCCGAAGCCCTCGCGCGAGCTGTTGCCGCGCTCCTCGCCGATGCCGCCGCATCCCGACGACGTGGCTGGCGCTGCGAAACTTGTTGCCGGCGCCGAGCGCGTCGTCGTCCTTGCCGGCCTGGGTGCGGCCGAAGCTGGAGCCGGCGCCGCCTGCAAGGCGTTGGCCGCCAAGACGGGCGGTTTGCTGTCGACGACGCTTCCTGCGCGGGGGCTGTTCCACGACGATCCTTTTTGCATCGGCATCTCGGGCAGCTTCACGCCCGAGGTCGGCATTGAGTACCTGAAGGAGGCTGACTTCGTCGTCGCGGTCGGCTGCTCGCTCGCCTACCACGCGGGTGGCGGCGGCCAGCTCTGGCCGAAGGCAAAGATGTTGCAGATCGATATCGATCCCGTCGGGGTCAATCAAGGCCAGGAAGTGGCGCGGCATCACTTGCGGGCCGACGCGCGCCTCGGCGTCGAGGCATTGACGGCCGCGCTGCCGACGCGTGACCGGGGCTGGCGAACCGAGGCGATGGCGGCGCGCATCCGCAATTCGAAGCCCGACAGCCATGAGTTCGAGGTCGAGGCCGGGCTACTCGACCCGCGCCGCGTGGTCGAGGCGCTGGAAGACGCCTTGCCGCAGGACTGGGAGATGGTGAACTCGGGTGGCCATTGCTCCTGGTTCTTCGCGCAGATGCCCTCGCGTCCGCAGGAGAAATTCCTCACCATCCGCGAGTTCGGCGCGATCGGCAACGGCGTCTCGTTCGCCATGGGCGTGGCCGCCGCGCGTCCCGATAAAACCGTCGTGCTGTTCGACGGCGACGGCAGCCTCATGATGCACGTGCAGGAGCTCGAAACCATCAAGCGTCACCGCCTGAACATCCTGATCGTGGTGATGAACGACGCCGCGTACGGCTCCGAGCTGCACAAGCTGCGCTCGGAAGGGGTGTCCGAGGACGGCTCGGTGTTCGGCTACTGCGACTTCGCGGGCATTGCGCGCGGATTCGGGCTTGCGGGAAGGACCTTCAAGAGCCTGGACGGCCTGCCGAAAGCGGTGGCAGAGTTCGCCGCGAGCGGCGGCCCCGCGGTCTGGGACTTTCATGTCTCGGCCAAGGTCGTCTCGCCGACCATGCGCCGCGCCCACGCACAACCTGCCAAGAAATAACCGAGGGACCGGGAATGTATGCTTTCGCACCACGCAAGGGAGGGGCGGGTCATGCGATCGTCGTTGTCATCGCCGCGCTGCTGATGTCGCCCGTCACGGCGTCGGCGCAGCTGAAGGTCATGATCTCGGGCGGGTTCTCAGGGCCGTACGAGAAGCTGTTGCCGGAGTTCGAGCGCACGACGGGGATCAAGGTCGCGACCGGCTCGGGCTCGTCGCAAGGAACCGGGCCGCAGACCATCGCGTCGCAGCTCGCTCGCGGCGTGCCGACCGACGTGGTCATCCTCTCCCGGGAGGGGCTCACCGAGTTGATCGCCGCGAAGAGGATCGCGGCCGGAACGGACGTGGATCTCGCGCGAACGCCGATCGGCGTGGCGGTGCGTGCGGGCGCTCCGAAGCCCGACGTCCGCACCGTCGAAGCCTTCAGGCAAGTGGCCTTGAAGGCGAAGGCCGTGGCGGTCCCGAGCAGCACGAGCGGCATCTTCCTCGTGGAGAACGTCTTTCCGCGGCTGGGGATCGCGGGGAGGGTCAACGTCAAGATGACGCCGCGCGGCGCGGGCGCGGCGGAGATGGCGGCGAAGGGAGAGGCAGACATTGCGCTGCTGCCGGTGAGCGAAATCGTCCACGCGCCCGGGGTCGAGCTCGCCGGCGTGATCGCGGAGGAGATCCAGCTCAACCAGATCTTCGCCGCCGCGGTCGTGGCGGGATCGAAGGAGGCCGAAGCCGGGAAGCGACTGATCGCATTCCTCACTTCCGAGCGCGCAGCGGGGGCGATCAGGAGCGGCGGGATGGAGCCGCTCGGCAAGCGCCGCTCCGACTGACCCGTCCGGTGCGAAAGCTCGTCTCTTCCGGATCGCCGTTCGAGCCGCGCATCGGCTTTTCCCGCGCGGTGCGCGTGGGATCCATCGTGGCGGTCTCGGGAACCGCGCCGATTGCTCCCGACGGCTCGGTCGCGGCGCCGGGCGACGTGTATGGGCAGACGCGGCGCTGTCTGGACATCATCGCTCGCGCGGTAGGCGAAGCCGGGCTCGGCTTGCACAGTGTCATCCGCACGCGGGTCATGCTCACCGACATCTCGCGCTGGGAAGAAGCGGCACGCGCGCACGGCGAGGTCTTTTCCGCCGTGAAGCCCGCGTGCACGTTCGTGGAGGTGAAGCGTCTGATCGACCCCGGCTGGCTCGTGGAAATCGAGGCTGACTGTGTCGACGGATCTGGTGCCCGTTGAGACTGCGAGCGAGCGCGAGGCAGCCCGTGTGCTGCTCGTCGAGTATCTCCGCTGGGTCGGCGAGATCGCGCGCGCCAGTTATGGACTGTCCTTCGACATCGAGGCGATGGCGCGCTCCGACATCGAAGACCGTGCGAAGTTCTTTCCGCCCACCGGCCGCTTTTATCTCGTCCGGCACGACGGCCGCGACATCGGCGTAGGCTGCCTCAAGCGCCTGGCGCCGAACGTGGGAGAGATCCAGAGGATGTACATCCAGCCGCACGTGCGCGGCGTCGGTGCCGGCCGGGCGCTGGTCGAGCGGCTGCTGCAGGACGCAAGGGACCTTGGTTACGCCAAGGTGCGGCTCGAGAGCCTGCGCGCGCTCGCGCCCGCGCACGGCTTGTATCGCTCGGTCGGCTTCGTGGAGGTCGAGCCGTACGCCGACAACAGCATGGACGCCTACCAGGACCCGGCCACGCTCGAGGCCTACCGCAAGAGCGCCATCTTCATGGAGCTATCGCTCTGATCTCGGTTGCGGTGGCGCAAGGCGTGTATTACGTTGTTTCGGGCGCCTGGCCGTTGGTCCACATCGATTCGTTCCAGAAGGTCACTGGACGGAACACCGATCTGTGGCTGGTCCACACCGTGGGCCTGCTGGTTCTGATCGAGCTGGTCTATGTCCTGAAGCGGGTCATTTCGCCCAGCTATCTGGCCGACGCGGTGGTCGAGCTGGGCTTCATTGGCTGGTGGGTCGCATCCCTTGCGTGACTGCGGGTACCATTGCGGCCGTGCGGATTAGCCCATGATCGCCATCGAGATCCAGGTGAACGGACAGCTCGTCGCCACCTGCGGCGCCGACGCGGTGCGGCAACTCGTCGCGATGGTGGCCGCCCGGGGACTGGCTGACTCGATGAGCTTCGACACCGGTGTGACGGCGAGGATCGGGATCTCGCAGCCGAGCAGCGACGAGATCCTGAAGTGGGTCAGCAACCGGATCGCCATCGGCGACGAAGTGACCCTCAGGTTCCTGGAAGGCACGCGCGCAAGCGGCGCCTGAGCTGGCGCAAATGACGCCACAGTTCGAGATCGAGCTGTTCCTCGCGGTCGCGGCGGTGCTGCTGCTCGGCCGCGACCTGCGGCGTGCGTGGCGCGACGAGCTCAGGCGCCCGATCTCGCTGCTCGTGGCGACGCTCGTTGCCGCCTTGCTGATCGGCACGCTCGTCGGCCATCCTGATCCGAGCCCGTGGTGGCTGCTACTGCCCGTAAGCGTTCTCGCCTGGGAAGTTGAGCGCGGCTGGCGCCGGACTCCGCGCTGCCATTTGTGGGAAGCCGGCGTTGCGGCATTCGGCGCCAGCCTGCTGTTTGCCGCGGTGGCCCTCGCCGTGAATGAAAAAGCTGTCACGACCACGCTGCTCGCGGTTGCCGCGATGGGCGCGATCTTGGGGCTCGGGCTGCTAAGGCGTTCTCGCCGGAGCGAGCCGCGACCGTGGCGGATCGGGGATCCGGATCATTACGAGCGCCGCGGGGTGCAACGCAAACGCGGGTAGGATTCCGCATGGCATCAGCGACCCGGCGCCCCGAATTCCACGAGTGGCGGCCGCACCCCTGGCACGGCCTCGAGCCGGGACGCAACCTGCCGCTCTCGGTGAACGCCTACATCGAGATCACGCCGTTCGACCTCATCAAGTACGAAGTCGACAAGGCGAGCGGCTACGTGAAGGTCGACCGCCCGCAGCGCACTTCTTCGCAGCCGCCGTCGCTCTATGGCTTCATCCCGAAGACCTATTGCGGCGCACGGCTCGCGACGCTCTGCCCGGGCGCAGAGCGCGGCGACGGCGATCCGCTCGACATCTGCGTGCTCTCCGAGCGGCCGATCACCCGCGCCGAGATCATCGTCCCGGCGCGCGTCGTGGGCGGCCTGCAGCTCCTCGACCGCGGCGAGGCGGACGACAAGATCATCGCGGTGGTCGAAGGCGACCTGGTGTGGAGCGCGGCGACCGATCTCGCCAACCTGCCGTCGATCCTGATCGAGCGCCTGCAGCACTACTTCGAGACGTACAAGCTCGTGCCGGGCGAGAAGGCGCAGATCGCCGTGCAGAACGCCTACGGCGTGAGGCACGCGGCCAAGGTCATCGAGGCGGCGCTCGCCGATTACCAGACCCTGGTCGCGCGGGGCTGAGAGCGCATGGCGGCGGAGAATCCCTACGCCGCGCCGAAAACGAGCGTCTCCGACGCCGCGCCGCGGCTCGGAATCGGCGCCCGCGCGGCGCGGGCGCTCGCGTTCCTCGGCAATGTCTTCCTGCTGCTTCTGCCGCTCTTCTTCCTCATGTCGAACCGCCGCACGGACACGGGCTTCCTCGTCATGGCCGGATACTGCGCGATGGTGGCGGTGGCCAGCGCGATGGCGCTCGCGTTCCGCGATCGCTTCTCGTTCTGGGCCGGAGTCTGCGTCAACGCGCTCGGCCTGCTGCTCGTCGCGGTGCTGGTCGCCTACCTCGTCGCGAGCGGCGACTCCGACTGGGTGGCGCTCTTCTTCCTCGCCGTGCCGGCCGCACTGAATCTCCTCGCCATCCTGCTGGTGCGCCGCGGGCGCGGCCCGTCGGACGACACGTTCGCGATGCGAAGATGAAGAATCAGCCTAGGCGGCCTGGAGCTTAGCCATCGCCAGTGCGAGCATCTTCAGGCCGTGGTTGCGGAAATTGACCTGGACCCGCACGTCCGATCCCTGACCTTCCAGGTCGACGATGACCCCGGCGCCGAATTTCGGGTGGGTGACGTTCTGGCCGATGCGAAACCCGTCGACCTCGCGCGCCTGCGGCTTCCTCGGGAAGGGCGACTGCGTCTGGCGTGAGAAATCGGGCTGGAACGCCTTCTGCTTCGACAGCCGCGGCGTCAGCCACTTCACCAGCTGCTGCGGGATCTCCTCGAGAAACCGCGAAGGAATGTTGTAGCGCGTCTGGCCGTGGAGCATGCGGGTCTGCGCGTGCGAGAGGTACAGACGGTTGCGCGCCCGCGTGATCGCGACGTAGGCGAGGCGCCGCTCTTCCTCCAGCCCGTCGCGCTCCACGACGCTCTGCTCGTGCGGAAAGAGACCCTCCTCGAGGCCGGTCAGGAACACGACGTCGAATTCCAGGCCCTTCGCGGAGTGCACCGTCATCATCTGCAGTGCGTCCTGGCCTTCGCCCGCCTGATGCTCTCCCGCCTCGAGCGCCGCATGAGTGAGGAACGCGGTGAGCGGGTCGACCGCCTCGCCCGACTCGGTCTCGCGCTCTTCCTGGGAAAAGGCAGCGGCCGCGGTGACCAGCTCCTCCAGGTTCTCGATACGGTCAGCGCCCTCGCGCTTGGCCTTGTAATGCTCGATCAGGCCGCTGCGGTTGATCGTGACCTCCACCGCCTCGGCGAGCGGCAGCCCCTGCACTTCGGCGCGCAGGTCGTCGATCAGTTTCTTGAACACGGCGACCTTAGTACCCTCCGCCGCTTTCATAAGAGAGCTGTTCTGCTGTTTGGCCGCATCCTGGAGCTGTTCCAGCGTGCGCTCGCCGATGCTGCGCGCGGGGAAGTTGACCACCCGCAGAAAGGCGTTGTCGTCGTCGGGTGCCGCGACGAGCCTCAGGTACGCGAGCGCGTCCTTGATCTCGGCGCGCTCGAAGAAGCGCAATCCCCCGTAGACCCGGTACGGGATGCCGCGCGAGAAGAGCGCGTGCTCGACCACGCGCGACTGGGCGTTCGAGCGATACAGCACCCCGACCTGCGAAAGACGCGTGCCGTCGCGGGCGAGCGCCTCCACTTCCCCCACCAGCCAGCGCGCCTCGTCGTTGTCCGACTCCCCCTCGAACACGCGCAGCGGCTCGCCCTTGCCGGCCGAGGTCCACAGGTTCTTGCCCAGGCGGTTGCGGTTGTTGGAGATGAGGGCGTTGGCGGCGTCGAGGATGTTGCCGTGCGAGCGGTAGTTCTGCTCGAGCCGGACCACGTTCCTCACCTTGAAGTCGCGCTCGAAGTCGGCCATGTTGCCGACGTTGGCGCCGCGGAAGGTATAGATCGACTGGTCGTCGTCGCCCACGGCGAAGACGAGCGACCCGCCGGCCTGCGGCGGCCTCGGGTGGCCGGACAGGAGCTTGAGCCACCGGTACTGGAGCCGGTTGGTGTCCTGGAATTCGTCCACCAGGATGTAACGGAAGCGCTGCGAGTAGTGCTCCCTCAGAATTTCGTTTCTCGCAAGCAGCTCATAGCACCGTAAGAGGAGCTCGGCGAAGTCCACCACGCCTTCGCGCTGGCACTGCTCGTCGTACGCGGCGTAGAGGCCGGCGTAGCCCTTAGTGGTCTCGTCGGTGACGCGCACCTCGCGCGGCCGGGTGCCCTCCTCCTTCTGGCCATTGATGAAGTACATGAGCTCGCGCGGCGGGAAGCGCTCCTCGTCCACGTTCATGCCCTTGCTCATCCGCTTGATCGCGGCGAGCTGGTCCTGCGAATCGAGGATGGTGAAGGCCTGCGGCAGTCCGGCCTCGGCGTGATGCATGCGCAGCATCCGGTTGGCGAGGCCATGGAAGGTGCCGATCCACATGCCGCGCGGCAGAGAGGAAGGAGATGCGGCGGTCAGCATCGCGGTCACCCGCGTGAGCATCTCGCGCGCCGCCTTGTTGGTAAAGGTAACCGCCAGGATGTTGGCCGGGGCGGCGCGGGCGCCCTTGATCAGCCAGGCGATGCGCGTGGTGAGGACCCGCGTCTTGCCGCTGCCCGCGCCGGCGAGGATGAGCGCGTGCTCGTCGGGTGCCGTGACGGCGGCCAGCTGCTCGGGGTTGAGGTGCTCGAGGTGAAGCGACAAGGCGCGCCCATTATAATCCGCGGCTTCTCGAGCACCGTGCCCTGATGCAAGACGCTTACGATCCGGCGGCAGTCGAGCGCGACGCCCAGCAGTTCTGGGCGAGCCGCGGCTCGTTTCAGTCGGTCGAGGATCCGGCGAAGCGCAAGTTCTACTGCCTTTCCATGTTCCCCTACCCCTCGGGGAAGCTGCACATGGGGCACGTGCGCAACTACACCATCGGCGACGTGCTCACACGCTACTACCGGATGCGCGGCTTCAACGTGCTGCAGCCGATGGGGTGGGACGCCTTCGGCCTGCCCGCGGAGAACGCGGCGATGGCGAACAGGGTCCCGCCCGCGAAGTGGACGCGCGACAACATCGCCTACATGAAGAAGCAGCTGCAGAGCCTGGGCTTCGCCCTCGACTGGCGGCGCGAGCTCGCCACGTGCGACACGAGCTACTACAAGTGGAACCAGTGGCTGTTTACCCGCCTGTTCAAGAAGGGGCTGGCGTACAAGAAGACCGGGGTGGTGAACTGGGACCCGGTCGACCAGACCGTGCTTGCGAACGAGCAGGTGATCGAGGGGCGCGGCTGGCGCACCGGCGCGCTGGTGGAGAAGCGCGAGATCCCGATGTACTTCCTGCGCATCACGGCGTACGCGGACGAGCTCCTCGCCGCGCTCGACGACCTGCCCGGCTGGCCCGAGCAGGTCAAGCTGATGCAGAAGAACTGGATCGGCAAATCCGAAGGGGTGCGCATAGGGTTCCCGTACCAGTTAGAGAAGCAAGACCATGTGCTCTGGGTGTTTACCACGCGCGCCGACACCCTCATGGGCGCCACCTTCATGGCGGTCGCCGCCGAACACCCGATCGCCGCCTTCGCTGCTCAAAAAGACTCGAAAATCCGGTCCTTCGTCGAGGAATGCAAGAAGGGCGCAGTGATGGAGGCCGATCTCGCCCAGATCGAAAAGAAGGGTATGCCGACCGGCCTCCACGTTTTTCATCCAATAACCAATGAAAAAATCCCGGTCTGGGTGGGCAATTACGTTCTCATGGGCTACGGCGAAGGCGCGGTAATGGGTGTGCCGGCGCACGACGAACGCGACTACGCCTTCGCGCTCAAGTACCAGCTGCCGATCAAGCCGGTGATCCGCCATCCGCTCGGCGACACCGTGCCCGCGCCGTGGAAGCCCGAGTACGCCGAGTACGGCGCGTTGGTCAATTCCGGCAAGTACGACGGCTTGAATTACCAGCAGGCGGTGGACGCCGTTGCCGCGGATCTCAAGGCAAAAAGCCTGGGCGAGAAACAGGTGCAGTGGCGCCTGCGCGACTGGGGTATCTCGCGCCAGCGCTATTGGGGCACGCCGATTCCGATCGTGCATTGCCCTTCCTGCGGCGACGTGCCGGTGCCCGACGACCAGCTCCCCGTTCGCCTGCCCGAGGACTTGGTGCCCGACGGCACCGGCAATCCGCTCAACAGGCTCGCCAAGTACACCAACACCACGTGCCCGGCGTGCGGCAAGCCCGCGAAGCGCGAGACCGATACGATGGACACCTTCGTCGATTCGTCGTGGTACTTTGCGCGCTTCGCCTGTCCGGGGCAGGACAAGTCGATGCTCGACGAGCGCGCGAGCTACTGGATGGCAGTCGACCAGTACATCGGCGGCATCGAGCACGCCATCCTGCACCTGCTCTACTCGCGTTTCTTCCAGCGGGCGATGGTCGAGGAGACGGGGCTGATGCAGGGCGTGAAAGAACCGTTCGCCAACCTGCTCACCCAGGGCATGGTCCTGGCCGAGTCGTACTACACCGACGCGAGCGGCCGGCGCGAATGGGTGAACCCGGCCGATGTCGACGTCGTGCGCGACGCCAAGGGAAAGATCGTCTCCGCAAGAACCAAGGATGGAAGAGCGGTCGTTTACGACGGCATCGGTACGATGTCGAAGTCGAAGAACAACGGCGTCGACCCGCAAGAACTCATCGATCGCTACGGCGCCGATACCGCCCGCTTCTACACGATGTTCGCCTCGCCGCCGACCAACACGCTCGAATGGAGCGACGAGAGCGTCGAGGGCTCGTACCGCTTCCTGCGTAAGGTGTGGGACTTCTCGGTCCGGTTTTCCCGGGCCAAGCGCAGCCCCGATGCGGACCGCAAGATCCGCTTCCAGATCCACTCCGAGCTCAGGAAGGCGAACGACGACATCGAGCGCCAGAAGTTCAACACCGTCGCCTCGGCGTGCATGAAGATCCTGAACGCCGTGGAGGAGATCGAGGACTGGAACGCGACCACCGAAGAGGGGCTTTCCGTCCTGCTGAGACTGCTCTCGCCGATCGCTCCACACATCACCCACCACCTGTGGCGCGAGCTCCAGTTCGGCGAGGACATCATGACCGCTCCATGGCCCGACCCGGACCCGGCGGCGCTCGAGCAGGACGAGATCGAGCTGGTGGTGCAGGTGAACGGTGTCAAGCGCGGCACGGTGCGCGTGCCCAAATCCGCGGACCAGCGTGCCATCGAAGCTATCGTCTTGGCCCTCGATTTTGTGAAGAAGCAGCTCGGCCACAAGGCGGTGAAGCGGGTCGTCGTCGTCCCGGGTCGGCTCGTCAACGTCGTCGTTTGAAAAAGCTCCTCATCCTCGCATTCGCGACCGGGCTTGCAGCCTGCGGGTTCCACCTGCGCGGCACCGCGGACATGCCGTTCGCCACGGTGTACGTGCCGAATGCGACGAGCGGAATCGCGCTCGACCTGTCGCGCAACCTCCGCGCCGGCAGCAACGTCAAGGTCGTCGACGATCCGAAACAGGCCGAGGCCATCCTGGAGTTCTCGGGGGAAACGCGCGCGAAGGAAATTCTCTCGCTCACCGGCGCCGGTCGCGTGCGCGAATTTCGCCTGCGCTACCGTGTCGGCTTCCGGGTACACGACGGCAAGGGCAACGACTTCGTGCCGCTGAGCACGCTCGATCTCACCCGCGACGTGACCTACAGCGACGCCGACGTGCT
>DATLUZ010000051.1:0-2147 GCA_035577785.1 Burkholderiales bacterium
CTGGACGCTCGGATATTTCTTCTTGAACTGGGCCACGGCTTTGGGCAGCGCATAGCGCGCCTGGGTATGGGTGGCGGCGATGGTGAGGGTGCCGAGCTTCTCGTTGGCGAACTCCTCGCCGGCGCGGCGCAGGTTGTTCGCCTCGGAGAGGATGCGCTCGGCGATGGCGATGACCGCCTTGCCCGGCTCGGTGATGGAGACGAGGCGCTTGCCGTGGCGCACGAAGACGTCGATCCCGAGCTCCTCCTCCAGCGCCCGGATCTGCTTCGACACCCCGGGCTGGGACGTGTGCAGCGCGTCGGCGGCCTCCGAGACGTTGAGGCCGCGACGGGCGATTTCCGTGAGATATCGCAGCTGTTGCAGCTTCATAGGGCCGAAACCGTCATATAACTGAAATCGTATAACATGCTAACACATTAGTCTTTGTGGATATAACGACAGGCCCTAGGATGGCATCCCATGGGGACCTCCACGCGCTGTTCTGCGTCCATCTGACATGTACGTCTACGACCAGGTCGACCAGCGGCTGGTGGACGAACGGGTGGCGCAGTTCCGCGACCAGACCCGCCGCTTCCTGGATGGCAAGCTGAGCGAGGAGGAGTTCCGGGCGCTGCGCCTGCGTAACGGCCTCTACATCCAGCGCTATGCGCCGATGCTGCGCATCGCGATTCCCTACGGCCTGCTGTCGTCGCGGCAGCTGCGCAAGCTCGCGTCCATCGCGCGCAAGTACGACCGGGGCTACGGCCATTTCTCGACGCGCCAGAACCTGCAGCTCAACTGGCCCAAGCTCGAGCAGGTGCCCGACATTCTCGCCGAGCTCGCCAGCGTGCAGATGCACGCGATCCAGACCTCGGGCAACTCGTTCCGCAACGTCACCACCGACCACTTCGCCGGCGTCGCCGCCGACGAGCTCGTCGACCCGTACGTGTGGTGCGAGATCGTGCGCCAGTGGTCGACCTTCCACCCCGAGTTCTCGTACCTGCCGCGCAAGTTCAAGATCGCGATCAACGGCGCGCGCGCCGACCGCGCCGCGGTCGGCGTGCACGACATCGGGCTGCACGCGGTGAAGAACGGCGAGCAGCTGGGCTTCCGCGTCCTCGTCGGCGGCGGCCTCGGGCGCACGCCGATCGTCGGGCAGGTGATTCGCGAGTTCCTGCCGTGGCAGCACCTCCTCACCTACCTCGAGGCGATCCTGCGCGTCTACAACCGCTACGGCCGGCGCGACAACATCCACAAGGCGCGCATCAAGATCCTGGTGAAGGAGCGCGGCATCGACAAATTCCGCGAGGAAGTCGATGCGGAGTGGGCGCACCTCGAGCACAGCGTGGCGACGCTCACCTCCGACGACATCGAGCGCATCGAGACGCGCTTCACGCGCCCCGCCTACGAGAAGCTCGAGAACGAGGCGTTGGCGGTCGAGCCCGGCTTCCTGAGCTGGTACAAGCGCAACGTCCACCCGCACAAGGTGCCGGGCTACGCCGCGGTGACCCTGTCGCTCAAGAAAACCGGCGTGCCGCCGGGCGACGTGACGAGCGACCAGATGGACGCGATCGCCGGCCTCGCCGAGCGCTACTCCTTCGGCGAGCTGCGCGTGTCGCACGAGCAGAACCTGGTGCTCGCCGACGTGCGGCAGCGCGACCTGCAGGCGCTATGGCGCGAGGCGCGTGCGCTCGGCCTCGCCACGCCCAACATCGGCCTGCTCACCAACATCATCAGCTGCCCGGGGGGCGACTTCTGCGCGCTCGCCAACGCGAAGTCGATCCCGGTGGCGCAGGCCATCCAGGAGCGTTTCGACGACCTCGACTACCTCCACGAGATCGGCGAGCTCGACCTCAACATCTCGGGCTGCATGAACGCCTGCGGCCATCACCACGTCGGCCACATCGGCATCCTCGGCGTCGACAAGAACGGCGAGGAGTGGTACCAGGTCGAGATCGGCGGAAATCAAGGTGACACCCATCCTCGCGGGGACGGTGAAACCCGTCCTGGCGGGCACGGTGAAACCCCTCCCGGCGGGCACGGCGCCCGCCTCGGCAAGGTGATCGGCCCATCCTTCGCGCGCGCGGACATCCCCGACGTCATCGAGAACCTGATCCATGCCTACCTGCAGCATCGCGACAGCGAAGCCGAGCGCTTCGTCGACGTGG
>DATLUZ010000052.1:0-66020 GCA_035577785.1 Burkholderiales bacterium
CGAGGAAGTCGAGTCCCAGCGGAAAGGCCGCGCCATCTGGTGGGACAAGAAGCCCGAGGAACGTTCCCCGACTCCCTCGATGCAGCACGCCCCGCGCTCGGGCGGCGCCGAGCACACTTTCGAGCCTGCCGGCGGCTACGAGTGGAGCTTCGGCGCGGATGACGACGCCGTCGAGGAAAAAGACTAGTGTCCGCGCCCATCTCCAACGTACGGCCCAAGCCCGACCAGGTCCTCACCGACATCGCCGACTACGTCACCCGCTACCAGGTGACGAGCACCGAAGCCTACGAGACCGCACGCTACTGCCTGGTGGACACGCTGGGCTGCGGGCTGGAAGCGCTCGAGTACCCGGCGTGCACCAAGCTCCTCGGGCCGATCGTGCCCGGCACCGTGGTGCCGAACGGCGCGAAGGTGCCGGGCACGCAGTTCCAGCTCGACCCGGTGCAGGCGGCCTTCAACATCGGCGCGATGATCCGCTGGCTCGACTTCAACGACACCTGGCTCGCCGCCGAGTGGGGCCATCCGTCGGACAACCTGGGAGGGATCCTCGCCACCGCGGACTGGTTGTCCAGAAACAACCCGCAACAGCCCCTCGTGATTCGCGACGTGCTGACGGCGATGATCAAGGCGCACGAGATCCAGGGCGTGCTCGCGCTCGAGAACAGCTTCAACCGCGTCGGCCTCGACCACGTCGTGCTGGTCAAGGTGGCCTCTACCGCAGTGGTTTCCCAGTTGATGAAGCTTGACCGTGAAGAGATCGTGAATGCGGTCTCGCTCGCCTGGGTCGACGGCCAGAGCCTGCGCACCTACCGCCACGCGCCCAACACGGGCTCGCGCAAGAGCTGGGCCGCGGGCGACGCCACCTCGCGCGCGGTTCGCCTGGCGCTCATCGCGAAAACCGGCGAAATGGGCTACCCCTCGGTGCTGAGCGCCAAGACCTGGGGTTTCTACGACGTGCTGTTCAAGGGCAAGGAGTTCAGGTTCCAGCGCCCCTACGGCAGCTACGTGATGGAGAACGTGCTGTTCAAGATCTCCTTCCCGGCGGAGTTCCACTCGCAGACGGCCGTGGAAGCGGCGATGCAGCTCCACCCAGCCGTCAGAAACAGGATCGAGGAGATCAGAAAAATAACGATAAGAACTCACGAGGCGGCGATCCGCATCATCGACAAGAAGGGCCCGCTCAACAACCCGGCCGACCGCGACCACTGCATCCAGTACATGGTGGCGGTGCCGCTCCTCTACGGGCGGCTCACCGCCGCGGACTACGAGGACGCCGTCGCCTCCGACCCGAAAATCGATCTGCTGCGCGACAAGATCGACTGCGTCGAGGACCCGCAGTTCACCCGCGACTACCACGACCCGGAGAAGCGCTCCATTGCGAACGCGCTCACGGTGGAGTTCAAGGACGGCAAGCGCCTTGCGGAGACCGTGGTCGAGTACCCGATCGGGCACAAGCGCCGGCGCAAGGAAGGCATGCCGGTGCTGGTCGAGAAGTTCCGCACCAACCTCGCGCGCCGCTTTCCGGCCAAGCAGCAGAAGGCGATCCTGGACCTCTGCATGGATCAGGCGCGCCTGGAGCAGACGCCAGTCAGCGAATTCGTGGACCTCATGGTGATATGACGCCTGAAACGCAGCCAAAAACAGCCGATTACCATCTGTTCACGCGCTGGCCGCCGCGCGCGAAAATCGCCTCGCCATGAGCGCCTACCTCGAACAGCGACTCGCCCGCCTGAACGAAGAGATTCGTTCCTACCCCGGCCCGATCGCTCGCTGCGACGAGCAGCTTCCTGCCCTCCTGGAAGAGCGCGCCCAAATCCTGTCTGAACTCGAAAAGAAAGGCTGCAGCGTCGATGCGCTGTGGGCCAACGATGGAGGCTGTAATGCCGCATGACCTGTACGACACGCTGCAAACCTTCAAGCACGGCAAGTTCTACTCGGTGCCTGCCCTGGGCAAGGCGCTCGGCGTGGATGTGGCGAGGCTGCCGGTCTCGATCCGCATCGTGCTCGAGTCGGTGCTGCGCAACTGCGACGGCAAGAAGGTGACCGAGGAGCACGTGAAGAACCTCGCCGGCTGGAAGGGCGTGGCGCCGCGCACCGACGAAATCCCCTTCGTCCTGGCGCGCGTGCTGCTGCAGGACTTCACCGGCGTGCCGCTGCTCGTCGACCTCGCCGCGATGCGCGGCGTGGCGCAGAAGATGGGACGCAATCCGAAGGTGATCGAGCCGCTGGTGCCGGTCGACCTGGTGGTCGACCATTCGGTGCAGATCGACCACTACGGCAACAAGAACGCGCTCGACCTCAACATGAAGCTGGAGTTCAAGCGCAACGAGGAGCGCTACCAGTTCATGAAGTGGGGCATGCAGGCCTTCGATACCTTCAAGGTCGTGCCGCCTGGCATCGGCATCGTGCACCAGGTGAACCTGGAGTACCTCGCGCCGGGAGTCCACAAGACCGAGGACGGCCGCGGTTCCCATATTTACTATCCCGACACGCTGGTGGGCACCGACAGCCACACCACGATGATCAACGGCATCGGCGTGGTGGGCTGGGGCGTCGGCGGCATCGAGGCCGAAGCCGCCATGCTCGGCCAGCCGGTCTACTTCCTGACGCCGGACGTGGTCGGCGTGAACCTGAAGGGCAAGCTCCATCCCGCCTGCACCGCCACCGACCTCGTTCTCACCGTGACGCAGATGCTGCGCAAGGCGAAGGTCGTCGGCAAGTTCGTCGAGTTCTTCGGCGAGGGCACGCGCTCGCTCTCGCTCCAGGACCGCGCCACCCTCGCCAACATGGCGCCCGAGTACGGCGCCACCATGGGTTTCTTCCCGGTCGACGAGCGCACCCTCGAGTACTTCCACGGCACCGGGCGCTCGAAGGACGCGGTCGACGCGTTCGCCGCCTACTTCAGGGAACAGGGCCTGTTCGGCATTCCGCGCGCCGGCGAGATCGACTATTCCGAGGTGCACGAGCTCGACCTTTCGAGCGTCATGCCCTCGCTCGCCGGCCCGAAGCGCCCGCAGGACCGCATCGATCTCGCCAAGGTGAAGTCGACGTTCACCTCGCTGTTCGCCGCGCCGGTCAAGGAAAACGGCTTCGGCAAGAAGCCGCAGGACCTCGATAAGGTCCATAAAGCGTTCGACGGCACCGAGCTCAAGAATGGCGACATCCTGATCGCCGCGATCACCTCGTGCACCAATACGTCCAACCCCGGCGTGCTGCTCGCGGCCGGCCTGGTGGCGAAGAAGGCCGTGGAGCTCGGCCTGAAGGTGAAGCCGCACGTGAAGACCTCGCTCGCACCGGGCTCGCGCGTGGTCACCGAATATCTCGGCAAGGCGGGGCTGCTGCCGTACCTCGAGAAGCTCGGCTTCAACGTCGCCGCCTACGGCTGCACCACCTGCATCGGCAACGCCGGGCCGCTGCCGCAGGCGATCGACGAGGCGGTGTCCAAGAACGACCTGGTGTGCGCCGCGGTGCTCTCCGGCAACCGCAACTTCGAGGCGCGCATCCATCCGAACATCCGCGCCAACTTCCTCGCGTCGCCGCCGTTGGTGGTGGCCTACGCCCTTGCCGGATCCATGCTGGTGAATTTCAAAGAGGAACCCCTGGGCAAGTCGAAAGACGGCAAGGCGGTCTATATCGGCCACATCTGGCCGAACGCCGACGAGGTGAAGGCGCTGATGAAGCTCGCGATGGACGCGCCGACCTTCCGCAGGATGTACAGCGATCTCGGCAACACCAACCCGCTGTGGAAGAAGGTCTCGGCGCCCGGCGGGCAGGTCTACAGCTGGCCGGCCTCGACCTATATCGCGGAGCCGCCGTTCTTCGAAGGCTTCTCGATGACGCCCCCGGCGACGGGCAGCAGCATCACCGGGGCCAAGGTACTCGCCGTCCTGGGCGACTCGGTGACCACCGACCACATCTCACCCGCGGGCTCGATCAAGCCGACCTCGCCGGCCGGCATCTACCTGCAGGAGCACGACGTCGCGGTGGCCGACTTCAACAGCTACGGCGCGCGCCGCGGCAACCACGAGATCATGATGCGCGGCACCTTCGGTAACGTGCGCATCAAGAACCTCATGGTGCCGGGAACCGAGGGCGGCGTGACCAGGGTCGGAAAGGAGACCGTTCCGATCTACGACGCGGCGATGGGCTACGTCGCCGACGGCACGCCGACGGTCGTGTTCGGCGGCGAGGAGTACGGCACCGGGTCGTCGCGCGACTGGGCGGCGAAAGGCACCATGCTCCTCGGCGTGAAGGCGGTGGTCGCGCGCAGCTTCGAGCGCATCCACCGCTCCAACCTCGTCGGCATGGGGGTGCTGCCGCTGCAGTTCCTCGGCGCCGATTCCGCGCAGTCGCTCGGCCTGACCGGCGAAGAGACGATCGACGTCGTGGTCCCCGACGAGATCCGGCCGCAGCAGGAGCTCAGCCTGGTGATCAGGAAACCCGGCGGGTCGGAAAAGCGCATCACGGTGAAGTCGCGCATCGACACCGCGATCGAGGTGGATTACTACAAGCACGGCGGCATCCTGCCCTACGTGCTGCGCGAGCTCCTGGGAACCGCCGAAAGCGCGAGCAAGGCCGCTTAGACGTTCAGCTTTCTCGAGGTAGCGGGCGCGCCGCGTCGTGCGGCGCGCGCCCGGTCTCGATCATGCTCTTCATGCGCATGAGGTCGGCGTCCATCTCGCTCTTGGGATCGGCGCCGAAGAGGCTCGCCACCGCATGGCCGAAGGCGCCGCCGGGGGGAACGTAGCGCAATTGCACCGTGACGCGCGTTCCGGCCCCGCTCGGCTCGAAGCGCACCAGCCCCTCGTGCTTCACCGTCGAGCCGAACACCGAGCGCCAGCGGAGGAACGCGTTGGGCTCGACCTCGACCAGCCGCGCGTTCCATTCCACGGGCACGCCGGCGGGGCCGGCGACCACCCAGTGCGACAGGTCCTCGCGCACCTGCACCTCGCGCACGTTGTGCATGAAGCGCGGGAAGTTCTGATAGTCGGTCCAGAAGGCGAACACCTTCTCGACCGGGGCCTCGACGTGGACAGTCTTGCACACCGCGATGCCGTTGCCCGCTCCCGCCAGGCCGATGAGCGGCAGCAGGCCCTTGTTCGTGAGCGAGCGCGCCACGAGCGCCGCGCCGGTCGCGCCGAGCAGCGCACAAGCGCCGGCGCGCGCCCGCAAGGACGCCGCGAGGAGGCCCGCCCCGAACGTCCCGGCGGCGAGCCGGGCCGCTGGCGACCAGTTTTCCTGGAGCAGCTCGAAGCGCGTGCCATGGCGCGGATGTCCGCCCTGCAGCGACGACACGTGCTGCGCTTCCGCGTCCTCGTAGACCGTGAGCCGGTCGCTCACCGCCTTTACCCCCGGCACGCCGCGCACGCAGCGCAGGAGCGGGCGCACCTCCTCGGAGAGGACCGGCCCGGACAGCGTGACTAGACCGCGGTCGGCCGCGACCTCGACCGCGTGCGGGTGCGACACCACGCGGCCGAGCTCGGCGCGCACCCGCTCCACCAGCACTGCATCGGAGATCTCTTCCTGCTCGAAGAGCTTGCGCGCGGTGGCGAGCACGCCGCGAGCCCGGTGCACGGTGTCGCGCGCGGTCATCTTGCCTGCTTCGTTGATCCGCTTGCCCGCGTGCACCATCTTGTCGCGTGTCCGCGCGCGGCGACGCCGGCCTTCGTGCGGATCCAGGAAGTACATCGCGAGGGCGCCGAGCGCCCCGCCCACGAGGAGTCGGTTCATGCTGGATTAGAAGCGCGGCGAAGAAACCCGTTCACCGCCTCGGGGTCGAAGCGCCATTTTCTGCAAGTTGCGGGCCACAAGCGGCTGGTGGAGCTCGCCAGCCTGTTCAATCCAGAAGCGCGCATGGACGAGCGCGAGCTCACCACCGACGCGCACCCGTGGTTTTACGGCACCGAACTCTTCCTCGGCGCGCTCAGGCGCTCGCTGGACAAGGAGGTCGCGAAACGGGTGGTCGACGAGCTGCCGAAGGACCTGTCCTCGCTGAAGGAGCGCGAGCTCGAGCGCTACTTCAGCAAGCGAGCCTGATTCGACCTGCTGGAACTACCGGGCGCCGATCCCGGCGACGTAGTCGGCGAGAGCTTCGATGTCCTGAGGACTCAGCGCCTGAGCCGCCGAGGTCATGTTGCCGTCGATGTCGGCGCGCGTCTGCGCCTTGAAGCCCTTCAGCTGGGCGAGCACGTATTGGTACTGCTGGCCCGCGATGCGCGGGATGTGCTGCTGGCCGAGAAGCTGCGGGCCGTGGCACTGGCTGCAGTTGAACTTCTTGGCGAGGCCCGGCCCGGCGGCGGCGTTCTCCGGCTTGCTCTTGTGCTTTGGCGCGTCCGCCTTCTGCTTGGAAAAATAGGCGGCGAGCTCGTTCATCTCCGCGTTCGACAGCTTCTCGGCCATCGGCGACATCTGCGGGTCCTTGCGGTTGCCCTCGCGGAACATGAAGAGCGAGGTCGAGATGAACTGCGCCGGCTGCTGCGCGAGCGACGGCACCGCCGGGTTGGCGGAGTTGCCGCCCTCGCCGTGACAGGCGGCGCAGAGGTTGGGATCCGCCGCCTGCGCAGGTGCAAGAAACAGAAACGCGACGGCAAATGCCGCCGCGTTTCGCTCTACGAGGCTCAAGAAAGACCTACTTGCCGTACGTGACCCGGTAGATGACGCCGTTATAGTCATCCGAAACGAGCATCGAGCCGTCCTTCAGCACCAGCACGTCGACCGGCCGGCCCCACATCGGCGGATCGGCCTTCTCGTCCTGCAGGAAGCCGGTGAGGAAGGGCTCGGGCTTGCTCGCGTTGCCCTTCTCGTCCAGCTTGATGCGCATGACGTTGTAGCCCTGCTTGATTTCGCGGTTCCACGAGCCGTGCATCGCGATGAAGATGTTCCCCTGGTACTCGGCCGGGAACATCTTGCCGTCGTAGAACTTCAGCCCGAGCGGCGCGATGTGCGCGCCAAGGAGCTGCGCGGGCTTCGCGAACTCCGCGCACGAGTGGTACTTGCCGAAGTCCGGGTCTTGCACGTTGCCCTGGTGGCAGAACGGATAGCCGAAGTTCGGCACCGCCGCCGACTTGATCGGCACCCGGTGCAGCGTGTCGTTCGGGATGTCGTTGCCGGCCCAGTCGCGCCCGTGGTTGGTGAACCACACGTCCTTGTTCTTCGGGTTGAAGGCGATGCCCACCGAGTTGCGCACGCCCTGCGCCACGGTCTCGAGCGTCCCCTTGTTCGGGTCGACGCGCATGATCGAGGCCTCCATGTACGTCGGCATCACGATGTTGCCCGGGGCGCCGATGTTGAAGTAGAGCTTGCCGTCGGGTCCCATCGCCAGGTACTTCCAGAAATGGCCGGCCTGACGGTTCGGGTCGAGCTTGTCGACCACCACCTTCGGCTCACCCGGGTTGTCGAGCTTGCCCTCGATGCCGTCGTAGCGCAGGATGCGGCCACGCTCGGCGACGTACAGCGTGCCCTTGTTGAACACGATGCCGTTCGGCGCGTCGAGCCCTTTCAGGACCGTCTTGACCTCGCGCTTGCCGCCCTTGTCGGTCACGGCGTAGACGTTCTTCGCGTTGCGGTTGCTGACGAAGACGGTGCCGTTGTCGCCGAGCGCCAGCGAGCGCGCCTCCGGAATGCCGTCCACCCACGCCTCGACCTTGAAGCCGGCCGGAACCTTGAGCGTGTTGACGGGCAGGTCCTTGGCCGCCCGCCCGGTCATGTGCGGCGCGAACGGATGCAGCGTGGACTCGGCCATCGCCGGCGGTTTGCCGCCGTGCCAGGACGGCGCGGGTTCCGCGGCCGGCTTGTCTTGCGCGAGCGCCGGAGCGGCGAAAGCGACAGCTGCGAGTGTTGCAACGAGCTTCATGGGAATCCTCCTCTGGGAACCGCTATTAAATCACTTTTGGGCGCCGGCGCGCAGCAACGCGGCGGTGGACTGGCGACCCTCCTCCTCAGCAATTGCCGCGGCGGTCTTGCCGCGGTTGTCGCGCAAGTCGCGGTCGGCGCCGCGCGCGAGCAGGAGCGTCACCACCTCGTCCTGGCCGAAGCCGGCCGCCCACATGAGGGCGGTGAGGTCGTTGTCGTAGCGCGCATTGACGTCCGCGCCATGATCCAACAGGGCGCCGAGCACCTGCGCATGGCCGTTGGCCGCGGCGTAGAGGACGGCGTTCTTCTTCATCCGGTCGACCGGCGCGAGGTCCGCCTTGCGCTGCAACAGGGCCTGCGTCAGCTCGAGGTTGCCGTTATAGGCGGCGCTCATCAGGGGCGTGACCCCGGCAAGATCCTTCTGGTTGACGTCGGCGCCCCGCTCGATCAGCAGCAATCCGAGGCGAGTATGGCCATTTTTTGCCGCGATGTTGAGAGGGGTGTCGCCCAGCCGGTTGCGCGAATCGAGTACGGCACCCTGGTCCAGCAAGGTGCGAACCGTGGCTTCGTTGCCGCGGCGCGCCGCCTGCAGCAGCTCAGCGTTGACGTTGATGGCCGCCTGTTGCGCCAGCGCTGCCGTGTGCAGCGCACAAAGCAGGAGGATCAGCGGTCTCGCCGCTAGCATGCTCAGTTTCCGACTCGGTTTCCGACTCAGTTTCGATAGTGTCCGTTGTTGACAGAGCCGGAGCAAGGACTACACTCGTCGGGGCAATCACCCCCGCCCCTACAAGCCGCAAGTCCAAGGGAGATCATCGTGACGAAGAAGACGAAGCGCTCTCTCGCAGTCGTCGCCGCTTCAGTATCGCTCGCGCTTGTTGCACCCGCACTGGCACAGGAAGTGAAGCAAGGCCCGGCCACGGTCGGCACCGCGGTGCCCAAGAAAGTCAACGTAACCCAGGACCAGCTTAACAGGGCCGGCGGCAACCAGACCAACTGGCTGCACACCAATGGAAACTACGCCCAGACGCGCTACTACCCGGGCGCGCGCATCACCGCGCAGAACGTCGCCAAACTGCGGCCGGTGTTCGTGTTCCAGACCGAGGTCGTCGAGTCGATGGAAACGGCCCCGATCGTGGTCGACGGCGTGATGTACCTCACCACCGCGTTCAACCACGTGTACGCGCTCGACGCGGCCACCGGCAAGGAGTTCTGGCACTACAAGCACAAGATGGGGCCGATCACGACGTTCTGCTGCGGCCCGAACAACCGCGGCGTGGCGATCGCCGGCGGCAAGGTGTTCATGGGCACGCTCGACGCCAAGCTCGTCGCGCTGGACGCGGCGAGCGGCAAGCAGGTGTGGGAGACCCAGATCGCCGACCCGGAAAAGGGTTACAGCGAAACCATGGCGCCGACGGTGATCGACAACAAGGTCCTCATCGGCACCAACGGCGGCGAGTACGGCATCCGCGGCTTCGTCAAGGCGTATGACGCCGACAGCGGGAAGCTCCTGTGGACGTTCTATACCATTCCCGAAAAGGGCCACGAAGGCGTCTGGGCGCCGAACGACGCGACCGGCCGCAACATGAAGCGCGACCTGGCCCAGGAAAAAGCGGCGTTCGCCAAAGACGCCTCGTTCTACCAGACGCTCGGCGGCGGCGTTTGGATGAACCCGGCCATCGACCTGAAGACGCGCACGCTCTGGTTCGTAGTCGGCAATCCTTCACCCGACCTTTACGGCACCGAGCGTCCCGGCGACAACCTGTACACCGACTCGCTGGTCGCGATCGACCTCGACAAGGGCACCTACAAGTGCCACTTCCAGTACGTGGCGCACGACGTGTGGGATCTCGACGCGGTGAGCCCGCCGATCCTCGTCGACGTCAAGGACAAGGGCGGCAAGACGATTCCGGGCGTGATCCACGGCGGCAAGACCGGGCACGTGTACGTCCACGACCGCAAGGACTGCTCGCTCATCCGCTTCTCCGAAGCGATGGTGCCGCAGGAGAACATGTGGGTCCTGCCCACCGCCGACGGTGCGCGCATGCTCCCGGGCGCGAACGGCGGCGTGGAATGGTCGCCGATGGCCTTCGATCCGAAGCACCGGCTCGCCATCGCGCTCAACCTGCACCAGCCGATGACCTACCACGTCGAAGCCGCAAAGTACCCCGGCGGCTCGAAGCTCTGGCTCGGCGGCGCCTTCAAGGTCATCCCGAGCGAGAAGCAGTGGGGCCGCGTCGCGGCGGTGAACATCGACACCGGCAAGGTCGCGTGGAAGCACGACACGGCGCAGCCGCTGATCGGCGGCGGGCTCGCCACGGCCGGGGGTCTCTTCTTCTTCGGCGAAGGCAACGGCAGCTTCAACGCGCTCGAAACCGCGACCGGCAAGAAGCTGTGGAGCTTCAACTGCGGCGCAGGCGCGAACGCCATGCCGGTGTCCTACACCATCGGCAAGCGCCAGTACATCGCGATGGGCTGCGGCGGCAACACCCAGATCGACTTCAAGCGCGGAAACAGCGTGTTCGTGTTTTCGGTAAACTGATCGAGTGCGTTTTGCGGGATCAGGCCGCCTGCGGGCGGCCTTTTTATTTCTTCCGATATTGTCGTTCGCTCTCGGCGCGCGACCCGCGGGTGCACAGAACGTCGAAGCGGGCGCGAAGAAGGCGCAAGCCTGCTTCGCCTGCCACGGGCCCAACGGGAATTCCCCCGACGGCAAGTTCCCGATCCTCGCCGGGCAGACCGCGCGCTACCTCTACCTGCAGCTCAAGGACTTCAAGGAAGGTGGGCGCAAAGAGCCGACGATGGAGCCCTTCGTCAAGGATTTGAGCCGCGACGACATGTTCGACCTCGCCGCGTTCTTCGCCGCCCAGCGGCCGCGCCTGCCGGACTTCAAGATCGACGAAGCCCGCGCGGAGCGCGGCAAGCGCAAGGCCGACGAGACGCTGTGCACCATGTGCCATCTCGGCGCCTACCAGGGCCAGAACGAGATCCCGCGGCTCGCCTTCCAGCACTACACCTACACCGTCAAGCAGCTCCAGGATTTCAAGGCGCGCCGGCGCACCAACGACGCCGGCAACATGACCGCCGTCGCGCGCACGCTGTCCGACAGCGATATCGAGGACCTAGGTCACTTTTTGGCGTCGCTGCGCTGACCGCGGTCTTCCGCGAAGCATTGCTCGCGCTCCTGTCCGGTGAGCGCCTCGCAGCGGCCACGGCCCATCTCGGCAGGTCCGCTCGCGCCGGTTCCGCCAGCGGACGCGGATGTGTTTGAACTGTTTTGGGAAGTTTGCATGCCGCTGCTGCTCTTCGAGAAGGAAGAGCACGAAGAGACGCCGAGCGCGAGCAGCGCCGCGGCCGCCGCAGCCCCGAATATCTTTACAATCATCGCCTTCTCCTCTGCTGAGAACCGAATGTCACGCCGCAAGACTCGTGCCCTGTACATCCTTTGGTGCCTGCTCTGGCTCGCGTGCAGCGCCGCAGCACAAGTCGATCCTTCCATCGTCGGGAAACTGCGAGAAGGCGGCCTGGTGCTCTACATGCGCCACACGTCGACGGACTTCAGCCAGAACGATGCGGCGATGACGAGCTATGAGGACTGCGCGCAGCAGCGCAATCTCACCGACAAGGGCCGCGCCGAGGCGCGCGACATCGGCGCGAACGTGAAGCGCCTCGGCATCCCGCTCGGCGAGGTGCTCGCGAGCCCGTTCTGCCGCACCATGGAAACCGCGCGCCTCGCGTTCGGCAGGGCGCAAGCGATGAACGAGGTGCGCGGCGGGCCGGCGCAGCCGCAAGACCCGCGGCGCTACGACGAGCTCAGGAAATTGCTTTCGACGCCGGTGAAGAAAGGCGAGAACCGCGTCATCTCCAGCCACGGCAACCCGTTCCACGCCGTGGCCGGGCCACCGTACCTCGCCGAAGGCGAGATGGCCGTGGTGCGCCCCGAGGGCGGGGCGCGCTTCACGGTGATCGCCAGGGTTCGTCCGCAGGACTGGCCCGAGATCCGATGAAGCGACGCACCAGGGCGCCGGAGCCCAGTCGCGACAAGGCCTGACGCCGCCGCGCGACGCAGCGATAGAGCGGGTTCAGGAGCGGCCGCAGGCCGCGCGCCCCCCAGAATCGCGCCGCCCGCTCGAGGCCGGCGGCGCGGTATGCGGCTTCAATTGCATCGAGCGCCGCCAGCCATCGACCGTGGGCGTCGCGCGCGTGCATCCGCGTCATGAGGTCCGAACGAGTGATACCCGTGCCGGCGAGGACCTCCGCGTCGAACTCCGCAGCCGAGCAGTCGACGAGCACGAGTCGCGACTCGCGATCGCGCTCTTTCAGCGCCAGGATCTCGCTCGCGCACATCGGGCACGAGGCGTCGTAGAAAACCGTCAGCGGATAGCGGATGGCTTTCACAGCGAGACCTCGCCATCCCAGGCGGCGCGGTAGGCTGCCTCGAGGGCGACAATGCCGGTCCAGCAGCGGCCGCCGGCGTCGCGCGCATGAATGCCTGGCCGGCGCGACTCGACAAACTGCAGCCGCCCCGCGGTATCGCGATTGAGCAGCGGCTCGACCTTCGCGGCGCATTCGCGCGAACTGGCATCGTAGAAGACCACCACGGGATAGGAAATTGCCGACGGCATGCGGGCTCGCTTAGGGCGACCTGCCGCCGATCAGGCCGCGGACCTTGGCGCCGAGCTTCACCAGGCGGCTGAGGGTGGTGGTTTCGAGAGCGAGCATCTCGTCGGTCCACTTCGAGAGCGTCTGCATCAGCGCGAGGGTGTCGCCTACGCGCTTCTGCGCCTGCGCGTCGAGCCGCGCGAAGCCGGGATCGTCGACGCAGCCCTGCAGGACATCGATAGTGGGGTCGAATTCGCGCGCCTTGCGCTCCCGCACGATGGTGCGCAGCAGCTCCCACGGATCCTTGGCGGTCTCGAAGTGATCGCGCCGGTCGCCTACGTGGTGCACCACCCGCACCAGCTTCAGGTTCTCCAGCTCGCGCAGGCTGTTGCTCACGTTGGAGCGGGCGACCTGCAGCAGGCCGGCGATCTCTTCGGCGTGCAACGGGCGCCCGAGCAGGAAGAGCAGCGCGTGGATCTGCGACACGGTGCGGTTCACGCCCCAGCGCGAGCCCATCTCGCCCCAGTGCAGCACGAAGCGCCGGCCGACCGCGCCGAGCGCCTCGGCGAGCTTGTCCATCGGCAGCGGAGCGGTCTGCGCCATGAGGGATCCTTGACTCGCACGTTACTCCCGACATATATTTCTGTCAATACAGAAATAACAGAACGGTGCAAAACGATGACCACGACACTGGTTCTGGGGGGCGCGGGCTTCATCGGTCGGAATATCGCGGCGGCGCTCGCGGCACGCGGCCATGCGGTGATCGTCGGCACGCGCCGCCCCCACCGCGCGGCGCGGCGCCTGCCGGGGCGGCTGCACCGCTGCGAGCGGCGCGAGGTGCACCTCGAGCGCCTCGTTTCCCCCGTCACGTGGCAGCCGATCCTCCGTGGCGTCGATACCGTGGTCAACGCGGTCGGCATTCTGCGCGAGCGCGGCGGAGAAACCTACGACCGGGTGCACCACCTGGCACCCGCGGCCTTGGCCGCCGCCTGCGCGCCGGCGATGCTCCGCCTGATCCACGTCTCCGCCCTGGGCCTGCATCCGGGCGCGCGCAGCGGCTTTCTGACCTCGAAGCTCGCGGGTGAGCGTGCGGTGGCGGCGAGCGGAGCGGACTACAGCATCGTGCGGCCCTCGCTGCTCGACGGAGAAGGCGGCTACGGCGCGCTGTGGTTCCGGCGCGTTGCGCGCTGGCCGCTGCATCTCCTGCCCGCCGACGCGCGCGGCCGCATCGACGCGCTCGACGTCGGCGAGCTCGGCGAGGCCATTGCGGTCTTGTGCGAGAAACGCGACGCGCGCGAGTGGCGCGAGGTCGAGCTCGGCGGCGGCGTACCACGAAGCTTCGGTGAATATCTCGCCGCACTGCGGCCCGTGGCGTGGCGGCGCGCCCCGCGGATCGCGGTTCCGGCCTGGCTCGCCCGCCTCGCGAGCCACGTCTTCGACCTGGTCCACTTCTCGCCGCTCTCGTTCGGCCACATCGAGCTCATGCGGCGCGACAACCTGCCGCATCCTAACCGTCTGCCGGAGCTCCTCGGACGCGAGCCGGCCCGCGTCGGCGCCGTCCCGGACGAGTCCAGGTCCTGCGACGGCTACGGCTGGCGCGCAGTGCTACGGAACGTGATTCCGTATTTCGTCCTGCTCGCGCTCGCGCCGCTCGTCCATGAATACCGGCCGGAGGCGCCGTGGCTGCTCGCCCCGCTGATCGGGCTCTTCGCGTACCGCATCACCATCGTGATGCACGACTGCATTCACCGCAGCCTGTTCACTACTGCCGCGCTCAATCACCGGGTCGGCACGCTCCTCGGGGGCGTTACGGGCATCGACTTCGCGAGCTTTTCGCGTCAGCACCTGTTGCATCACCGGCTCTACGGACGCGCGGGCGACCCGCAGGGGTTCCACTATCTCGGGCTGAAGGGCGCGACGCGAGCGTCCTTCGCCTGGCACCTGCTGCGGCCGCTCCTCGGGTGCAACCTGCGCTACGCGCTGGCCGAGAGCCTGGTGCGACCGCGCAACCTCGTCACCGCCGCGCGCAATGGCGACCTCCCCGTCCTCGCCGCGATCCAGCTTACGATCCTGGCGCTCGTCACTGGCGCAGGCGCTCATTCTGAGCTCGTCGTCTTGCCGTTCGTATCGGCCGCCACCTTCGGCCTCTTCTTCAGCCAGCTGCGCGGCATCGCCGAGCATGCGGCAGAGGCCGGCGGCGCCATGGCCGGCAACGTGCGCTCGCATGCGCCGCATTGGCTCGATCGCCTGCTCCTCTACGATCTGAACTTCAACTATCACAGGGAGCACCACCTCTACCCTCACCTTCCGAGCCGCGATCTCGCCACCCTGCACACCCGCATGACCGGCGGCGCCCCGGCGGCATCGAACATGCTCTGCACCGTAAGGCGCGTATGGCGAAGCTGAAGGTCTTCTACAACAGCGCCTGTCCGGTGTGCGATGCCGGTATTCGCGGGCAGAGGGAGCGCATGGCCGGATGCGCGCTCGACATCCAGTGGATCGACATCCATAAGCAGCCGCAGGCGCTGGAGGAGATCGGTGCGCCGCAGGAATTCGTGCGCGAGCGCCTGCATGTCCTCGACGAGAACGGCGAGCTTCGCGTCGGCGCGGAAGCATTCCGCGCGCTATGGGCGCACACGCGCGGACAACGCTCTCTCGCCCGCCTGACCGGACTGCCGCTCGCGAACTGGCTTTCGCGCTGCGCCTATAACGCCTTCGCGGCGCTGCTTTACGCCTGGAATCGCGCTAATCGTCGCTGGTGAGCTCGTCGAGCCGCCGGCGGTCGCGCTTGGTCGGCCGGCCCTTGATGTCGGCCGCGGGCTCGGCGCTCCAGCGGCGCAGCTCGATGCGCCGCTCGCGCTCGGCGCGGCTCTCCGGCGTCTCGTCGTAGAGCTTCTTCGCCTCGGCCGCCGGTCCGCGCCTGTCAGACAGCGCCTTTACGATCACCTGCCACTGGTAATCCCCCACGCGGACGACGACGGCGTCCGACGGCTTCAAGGCATGGGAGCACTTGACCCGCTGCGCGTTCAGCGTGACACGTCCGGATTCGATTGCCTGCTGCGCCAGGCCGCGCGTCTTGAAGAAGCGCGCCGCCCAGAGCCACTTGTCCAGCCGCAAGTCAGGCCTTGGCGAGAACGCCCACCGGGCAGGTGACGCCGGTGCCGCCGAGGCCGCAGTAGCCGTTCGGGTTCTTGCCCAGGTATTGCTGGTGATAATCCTCGGCGTAATAGAACTCGGGCGCCGGGCGGATCTCCGTGGTGATGAGACCGTAGCCCCTCTTCTTGAGCGCTTCCTGGAACGCTTCCTTCGACTTGAGCGCCGCCTGGAGGTGCTCCTCGCCGTAGGCGTAGATGGCCGAGCGGTATTGCGTGCCGGCGTCGTTGCCCTGGCGCATGCCCTGGGTGGGGTCGTGTCCTTCCCAGAATTTCTTGAGCAGGGCCTCGTAGCTCACCTGCTTCGGGTCGAATACCACCAGCACCGCCTCGGTGTGGTTGCTGAACCCGGTGCAGACCTCTTCGTAGGTCGGGTTCGGCGTGTCGCCGCCGGCATAGCCGACGGCGGTCGAGTAGACGCCTGGCGTCTGCCAGAACACGCGCTCCGCGCCCCAGAAGCAGCCCATGCCGAACTGTGCGAGTGCCAGGCCGTCCGGAAAGGGCGGGACGATGCGGTTGCCGTTCACGAAGTGGCTCTCCGGAACGTGCATACGCTCCTTGCGGCCGGGAAGCGTCGCTTCTTTCGGCAGCAGCTTGGTCAACTTCTTCATGAATCCGAACATGGCAGCTCCTCAAACTAGAATAACACCATGAAAATCTGTGTCTACGGCGCCGGCGCGGTCGGAGGTTTGATCGCCAGCCGGCTCGCGCGTTCCGGCCACGAGGTGTCGGTGGTCGCGCGCGGGGCGCACCTCGAAGCGATCCGCGCGCGCGGCCTGCGGGTGCGCGATGGCGCCGCCGGCCCGGTCGAATCCCAGGCCCTGCGCGCCGAGGACGATCCCTCGCGCCTCGGCCCGCAGGACTACGTCGTCGTCGCAGTGAAAGCCCAAGGCCTCTGCGGGGTGGCCGAGCGGATCGCGCCATTGGTCGGCGCCGGGACCTCGATCATTACAGCGATGAACGGCGTGCCGTGGTGGTTCTTCGACCGCCTGCCCTTCGGCGGCGGGAAGCTCAGGCTCGAGACGCTCGATCCGGCCGGCAACCTGGCGCGGGCCATGCCGACCGAGCGCATCGTAGGCTGCGTGATCCACCTCGCCGCCTCGTTGCCGGAGCCCGGGCTCGTCAGCCACAACATGGGCCGCAAGCTCATCCTCGGCGAGCCCGGCGGCCGCAACGGCCTGCGGACCAAGAACATCGCCGACGCGCTGACCGCCGCCGGTTTCGAGGTCACCGTCAGCGACTTCATCGAAAAAGACTTCTGGGTCAAGCTCCTCGGCAACGTGAGCTTCAACCCGGTCTCGGCGCTGACGGTCAGCACCGCCGACAGCCTGATCGAGAACCGCGAGGTCAAGGCCTACATGGTCGCCATCATGCGCGAGGTTCTGGCGATCGGCCGCGCGGTCGGCGTCGACGCCGACATCGAGCCCGAGGCGCGCGTCGACATGGCGCGAGTCCTTGGCCGGTTCAAGACCTCGATGCTGCAGGACCTCGAGGCGGGCAAGCCGCTCGAGATCGACGGGCTTCTCGCCGGCACGCTGGAGATCGCCGCCAAGGCCGGCGTCGCGGCGCCCTGCACGCAGACGCTCTTCGGGCTGGTCCGCGCGCGCGCCATCTCCACCGGTCAGTATCAACCGATGAGATGAAAGCAGTCCTTTCGAAAATCGCCCTCCTGGTTACGCTCAACCTGGTCTCCTCTTGGGTCAATGCGCAATACAGCGGCCCCGCGGTCGAGGCGTGCCGCGCCTATGCGCTGAAGGATCTGCAGCGCGGCGGCGGCAGCGCGGACTCGGTCGTGCTCGAGCGCGACGGGAGCCTCAGCCTCGAGCGTTACAGCGGCAAGGTCGGCAACCAGCCGGTGAGCTCGGTCCTAACCGGCAACGGCGCGGTGGTCTACGAGGGCGCGCCGAGCGCCGAGCTCTCGTTCATCTGCCTGCTGGCGGACGAGAAGCGGCCGGTGTTCTTCTCATGGCAGGCACGGCCGAACGTTCCCGCGCTCGCGCAGTGCGGCCGCAGCCAGAGCCTGCGCGGAAAGGAGCAGGCCTGCCTCGAGCTGCTGCTGGTAACCGCCGAGCAGGACCTCTCACAGGTCTACGCGTACCGCTTTCAGGAGGCAAACGAGCGCGGCGAGAAAAGCCTCGCTGCCTACCGCAAGGCGAACGACGAATGGCGCGAATACCGCGACGCCGAGTGCGCGCGGCGCCGAGAGGCGGCGGCGAAGGGCGCCTCGCCGGAGGACGTATACGCCGCGTGCATGGTCGAGCTCACGCGCCGCCGCGCGCTGGACATGAGATGACGGGGTGAGCCCCGAGCAGAAGGAGGAAGAACAGGCGCGGGGCCTCTTCTCCGATGCGCTCGAATGCCTCGCGCGCGAGGACTACGCCGGCGCCGAAGCACGGCTGAGGCAGGCGCACCGGCTCGTCCCCGAGCGCGTTTCCGTGCTGACCAACCTTGCAGCGGCGCTGCTGCGGCAGGACCGGACGGCCGAAGCGGCGCGGTACGCCGAGCGAGCGGTGGCGCTCGATCCCGCAAATGCGGACGGATGGCTCAACCTTGCCTTCTGCCATAAGCGCGCGGGAGCGCCCGTCGAGGCCCTCGCCTGCTGCGAGCGCAGCATCGCCGCGCGGCCGCAGCATCCGGACGGCTGGTCGAGCCGCGGCGCGGCACTGCTCGAGCTGCAGCGCCCCGAGGAAGCGCTAGAGAGCTGCGATCGTGCGATCGCGCTCCAGGCCGCCCACGCGGAGGCCTGGTCGAACCGCGGCCTGGCGCTCAACACACTGCAACGCTTCGACGAGGCCGTGGAAAGCCATCGTCACGCGACCGGGCTCGACCCTCGCTCGGCACAGGCATGGACGAACCTCGCCGTGACGCTCGGAGACCTCGGCCGCCATGACGAATCACTGACGTGCTACGAGAAGGCAATCGCCCTCGGATCGCCGCCCTTCGCGCTCGGCGACTGGCTGCGCACCAAGATGCAGGTCTGCGACTGGGCCGGTTTCGACGCGGCGTGCGATCGCACCCTCGCCGCGGTCGACGCCGGCGAGCGCGCCGCGAGCCCATTCGCGCTGCTCGCGATTCCTTCCTCGCCCGCCCAGCAGCGGCGCTGCGCGGAGACCTACATCGCGGAGCTCTTCCCCGCCCGTGCCTCGCCGGCGCCACGTCCCAGTCCTGCCGCCCGACGAATCCGTCTGGGTTATTTCTCGCGCGATTTCCGCAACAACGCCCTGTCCTACCTGCTCGCGGGATTGTTCGAGCAACACCACCGCAGCCGATTCGAGCTGTTCGCCTTCTCGTTCGGCCCGCAGGTCATCGACGCCATGCGCACGCGCGTCGAAGCCGCTTTCGAGCACTTCCTGGACGTGAGCGAGAAAACCGATGACCAGATCGCGCAGCTCGCACGCAACCTCGAGCTCGACATCGCCGTCGACCTGAAGGGCCTGAGCGGCTACGCGCGCACGGGCATCTTCGCGCGCAGGACGGCGCCGGTGCAGGTCAACTACATGGGCTACCCCGGAACGATGGGCGCGCCCTACATCGACTACCTGATCGCCGACCGGGTGGTCGTGCCGGAGGGCGAGCTTGGCCAGTACTCGGAATGCGTGGTCTGGCTGCCGCATACCTACTGGGCGAGCGATTCGAAAAGGCCGATCGCGCAGCGCACGCCGAGCCGTGCGGAGGCCGGCCTGCCGGAAAACGCCTTCGTGTTCTGCTGCTTCAACAACCCGGCCAAGATCACGCCCGACGCGCTCGACGTGTGGATGCGCCTGCTCGCGGCGGTCGAAGGCAGCGTCCTCTGGCTCCTCGATCATAACGCCGCGGCGACTCGCAATCTGCGCGCCGAAGCGCAGGCGCGCGGTATCGCGCCCACGCGCCTGGTATTCGCGCCGCAGCTCGAACCCTCGGCGCATCTCGCGCGCCACCGCGTAGCCGACCTGGTCCTGGACACGTTCTACTACAACGCGCACACCACGGCGGCCGACGCCCTGTGGGCCGGCCTTCCGGTCCTCACCTGCCCGGGCGAGGCGTTCGCCAGCCGGGTCGGCGCGAGCCTTCTCCACGCCCTCGGCCTCCCCGAGCTCATCGCAGCCTCACGCGGAGACTACGAGCGTCTCGCGCTTTCGCTCGCCACCGAGCCGGAACGCCTCGCGGCAATCCGAAGGAAGCTCAACGAGAACATCCCGACGCATCCCCTCTTCGACACCGCGCTCTTTGCGCGCCACATGGAAGCCGCCTACGCGACGATGCACGAACGCTCCCTCCAGGGGCTCCCGCCGCAGCGGTTTACCGTGCCCGACGCGGGATGAATACCGCCGAACCGTCCTACCGGACCGATTTGCCAGCGCAGTTTGCGCCTGCCGCGGCCGCGGCGTAACGTACCGACACGAAATTAATGGCGCAGCGGTCCCAAGGCAGGAAGAGATGTCACCTATTTCGTCATCTATTTTGTCATCTACTCCACGTCAGACGGCATAAATGTTCGGCGCCCACTTTCTTGGCTACTGCTTCACGGCGACGGGAGTGCTACTACTCCTCTCGGCGCTGGCGTCATTTACTGCAGGCGGCGCTGGTGCTTGTCGTCGACTGTGCTGGATCCACGATCTCACAGCGCGCTTCGTTAGCCCGGAAGCCGCAAATATCCTAAGCGGCAGCATCTGGCTAGCCTTGGCAGCCGCGTTCTTCGTCGCGGGATTCCATATGCGGTCTAGGTAAGGGGACAAACATGCCGTCTAACAGCGCGTTGTTGTCCGACGCCGTCAGAACTGGCCGGAAGGAGTAGCGATGCCTGACAGAACGTTAGTGCGGGCCGTTTCGGTTGCGGCGCTCATTGTCGGTGCCCTGACCGTCGCAAGAGCGGCGTCCGGGCAACAGGTCGCGCCGGCATCAGCGAGGCCAGTGAGTGACGTGGAAGTGGCACAGCAGGCCGCAAAGACCGCGGCCGGCTTCGAATTTCTCGGCACCCTCGCGCGGACCTGCTTCCTGCCGCCGAGCAGGAGCGAGGATCTCCGCGATATTCCCGCACCGTATGTGACGGACCCGCGCACGGCGCCGCCGCGGGCGGCGTGGTATGCGGATCCACGTAAGGTCTTCGACAACCTCTACTTCGTGGGTGGAAAGGTCCACTCCGCATGGGCGCTCACGACGCGCGAGGGCATCATTCTCCTGGACACGATCTACCCTTACAACTCGGAAGAGCTCATCGTCGGCGGGATGAAAAAGGTAGGGCTCGATCCGAAGAACATCAAGTACGTGGTTATCTCGCACGCCCATCAGGACCACATCGGCGGGGCGGAGATGATCCAGAAGCGCTACGGTTCGCGTGTCGTAATGTCCGAGCCGGACTGGGCGCTGGTCGAGAAGCTGCCGAATCGCTTCAAGACCATGGCCCCGAAGCGCGACGTTGTGGCGACCGACGGCATGAAGCTCACGCTAGGTGAATCGACGGTCAACATCTGGTTCACGCCCGGCCATACGGATGGGACGATCTCGTTCACGTTCCAGGTGCTCGACCGCGGCCGTCCCGTGAACGTGGTCTATTCGGGCGGCACCGCGCTGGTCTACGAATGGAACCAGCGCGAATGGAGCATCAAGAACCTGCAGACTTATATAGAGTCGCAGCGCCACCTCGCCGCGAAGGCTAAGGAGGCCGGCGCGACCGTGCTGTTGTCGAACCATTCGGAGTTCGACGAGGCGTGGAAGAAGAACCTCATGCTCGCCGGCCGCGGCGATGGGCCGCACCCATATGAGATCGGCGCCGGCCAGGTGCAGCGTTATTTCAAGGTGACAGAGAACTGCGCCCGCGCGACGCAACTCAAGCTCGAGCAGCTGCCTGAGACTTCGCGTTGAGCATGACCGGTATCTTGATCATTGTTGGTAGCTCGATGTTCGCGCTCGTTGGTTTGCCACATGCTGTTTACACTTGACGCGTTTCAGCGCTATGTCACTTCGTCGGAGGCATATCGTGGGCGCCGCGACAAATTCCGGCCAGTGTGCAGCTGTTGTTGTAGCCGTCGCTGCTTTGACTGCTATCGCCGGTTGCAGCGTCAGCTCTAAACAGAGCGCGTATAGCTATCTCGGCCGCGTTATAGAGAAGACGCCGGACGTCGACTTGGCGCGGCCAAACCCAGATCCCTCGGTCCGCGCGCAGAACCAAGCGACGTTCGGCGTCGTGGGTGCACCAATTGTCGAGAGCTTAACGTCGACCTATGGCACCAAGTACCAGCGCTATACCGTGCAACTAGAAATGGGGGAGAAGGTTAGCCTTCGATCTAAGCGAGAGAGTATTTCCGTCGGAGACTGCGCGCGAGTATGGATTGATGGTCCTGGGGTTAGCCCTGTCTACCTTTACGCACCGGATCAGGCCGAAATTGACAAGGCGGACGGATGTTCAAAATAGACTCCACCGTGGCACCTAACAGCGCGTTGTTGTCCGACGCCAATCTTCCCGATTTAGTTGACACCCCGACCTAACGGGCCGCAGGCGAGCTGTGATGGCGGTGATTTGCGCCCATGCAGGAGAAGCGCCCGCCTCGCGCCTCAGCCCAGCTTCGGCCGCTTCTTCAGCTCGGGGAGAATGGCGCGCTCGTAGAAGGTCACGCCGACCGCGGCGATGCGCTCGGGACCGATGAGCGCCGCCGCGCCCTCGCCCGCCCGCTTCCATGCCTTGTACTCGTCCTCGTAGGCGAGCCCCATGGAGCGGGCGATGAGGTGGATATAGTTGTACACGGGGATGGCGCCGGCGGCGTCGAGACCGAGGATCTCGCGGTAGCACTGGTGGAACGTCGTCACCACGGCTTCGGCGCCCGAGGCCTTCGCAGCGTGCATCGTATTGGCGTGGATGTCGTGGAGCGCGTTTGGCAGGCCGGCGAACGAGGCGCACATGTAGCCGGGCGCCGTGTAGCCGCCGTCGACGACCTCGACGCCCGGAATCATCGACAGCAGCTCGGGCACCATGCGGTTCACCGGCACGAGGTCGTTGAAACCTACGTGCCGGTGCAGCATCGCTCTCATCGGCACCGGGGTTTTCAACAGCGGCGCAAGCCGCTCGCGCCTCTCGTGCAGCACCTCGACCATGTAGCTCATGTCGAAGTGCCGCTCGTTCGCCTGTTCCATGAAGTCGTGCATGTGCGAATGGCACGACGGACACCAGGCGACGACGCGCGCATCACGCTCGTTCAGGCGCCCCACGGTCCGCGTCGCCATGCCGCCCGCGGCGGCCTGGTTCGCGTCCTTCACGGTGCCGCAGCAGTAGTCAGGCCCGCCCACGGGATGAGGCTCGTAGCCGACTGCGCGCAGGATGTCGAGGCACGCGTGGATGATGTCGCCGTGCCTCAGCACGTTGCAGCCGTACCAGAAGGTGACGCGCTCATCCATCACGTCCAGTCCTTCCGCTCTTCGTCGGTGAGCTGCAGCTTCGCGAAGGCGCGCACGCGATCGAAGTAGTCGCGGTCCTCCTTCGCCTCGATCTGCTTCGGCAAGCCGCGCCCGCCGAGCGCCGTCATGCGCGCAAGCCGCATCATCATGCGCGGATCGACGTTTTCCGGGCACGCCGGAACGCACACGCCGCTCCGCGTGCAGACACCGATCCAGCCGAGCGCCTCCGGCGAGCCCTGCCCGCCTTGCAACACGGCGAGAACGCCGGGCACTACCTGCTTGCCGTCCGTTGCTGGCGCCTTAGAGTACTGCGCCATGGGACAGACCTCGAAACACTTCCCGCACGCGGTGCAGGCGCCCAGGATGCGGTCGATCTCCCGCTGCTGGAATTCCTTCAGGCGCTGACCAATGACCGGGCGGTCGTCCATAGGACGGGTATAAAAGGTCGTGCAGTAAACTCAGCGGGTGACTGTATCACCTCACCGCATCTGCGTGGCACCGATGATGGACTGGTCGGATCGGCACTACCGGTTCTTCATGCGCCAGATCAGCGCCAGGGCTCGCCTGTACACCGAGATGATCACCACCGGCGCGCTGATTCACGGCGACGTCGAGCGGCATCTCGCGTTCAGCAAGGAAGAGCATCCGCTGGCGCTGCAGCTCGGAGGGAGCGATCCCGATGAGTTGCGTGCCTGCGCGCGGATGGGAGAAAAGTCCGGGTATGACGAGATCAATCTCAATGTCGGCTGCCCGAGCGAGCGCGTGCAGAAGGGCGCATTCGGCGCCTGCCTGATGGCGGAACCTCAGCTGGTTTCTTCCTGTGTAAGGGCGATCAAAAACGAAGTGAGGCTTCCTGTCACTGTGAAGCACCGCATCGGAATCGACGACATCGAGAGCTACGATTTCGTACGCGAGTTCGTCGCCGCGGTGTCGGAGGCGGGCTGCCGCACCTTTATCGTCCACGCGCGCAACGCCGTCCTGAAAGGACTTTCGCCGAAGGAGAACCGCGAGATTCCGCCGCTCAAGTACGAGTACGTGTACCGCCTCAAGGCCGAGTTCCCCACGCTCGAGTTCGTGATCAACGGCGGCATCACCAGCTGGGCCGAGATCACGACCCATCTCGCCTACGTCGACGGCGCGATGCTCGGGCGCGCCGCGTACCACAATCCGTGGCTGCTCGCCGACCCTGGCAGGAGCCGCGCGCAGGTGGTGCGAGCGATGTACGAGTACGCGAAGGGCGTGGAATCGGTGCGCCACGTCACGCGTCACATGCTGGGCCTGTACCACGGCCACAAGAAGGCCCGGCTCTGGCGCCGGCTCCTGTCGGACTCCGAGCGCCTGCGGCCGAACCGTCCCGAGCTCCTGCTGGAGGCGCTCGAGGCGGTCGAGGCGCCGGGCTACCGGGAGTTCACCCCGGTTGCGGCCATGCGTTAACATCCCTCTTTCGCCGGGAGCCCCCATGAGCGCCGTTCCAAAGATCCAAACGTCGGTTCGCGATCGAGTGAGCAAGGAAGAGTGGCAGACGCGCGTCGACCTGGCCGCCTGCTACCAACTCGCGCACATCTACAGGTGGACCGACCTCATCTACACCCATTTCTCGGCGCGCGTGCCCGGCACCGAGGATTTCCTCATCAATCCGTACGGCCTGATGTTCGACGAGATCACCGCGTCCAGCCTGGTGAAGATCGACTGGAACGGCAAGATCCTCGACGATCCTCTCGGCATGGGCGTGAACGAGGCCGGGTTCGTGATCCACAGCTGCGTGCACAAGGCGCGCCATGAGATCAATTGCGTCATCCACACGCACACGCGCGCCGGCGTCGCGGTCTCGGCGATGAAGTGCGGCCTGCTGCCGATCAGCCAGCACGCGATGATGATCCAGGCCGACGTCGCCTATCACGATTACGAGGGTATCGCGCTCTACAGGGAGGAGCAGGCGCGCATGGCGGCCGACCTCGGGAAGAGCGCAAAGGCGATGATCCTGCGCAACCACGGCCTCCTCGCGCTCGGCGCGACGGTACGCGAAGCCTTCGAGGTCATGTACTACCTCGACTGCGCCTGCCAGATCCAGATCGACGCCTGCTCGGCGGGCATGCACAACGTGCAGCTCATGTCGGAGGCTGCCGCGCGCACCTCGACGCAGCAGTTCAACCGCCCCGATCGCCCGGCGCACCACAAGGACTGGCCGGCGCTGCTCAGGATGCTGGATCGCCGCGGCGTCCGATACGCGGAGTAGCAACCCCAAATCAGGGACAGACCACGTTTTTTTCCGGAAAACGTGGTCTGTCCCTGTTTTTCGTTTTTGCTAGCTCAGTGTTTGGATAAAGCGCGTTAGGGCGGCCAGCGTCTGCTCGGGTTGATCGCGGAACGGCGCGTGGCCGCAGCGCTCCAGTTTTAGCAGCTCGCACGGCCCGGGCACGCGGCGCGCGATCTCGTCGAGCTGCGCCATGGTGCCGTACTCGTCGTCGTACCCCTGGATCGCGAGCACCGGGCATTGCACGCCCGGCAGGTAGTCGTCGCGGATGTCCCAGCGCTCGAAGCCCGGATCGAGCCACACGTCGGCCCAGCCGTAAAAGGTCTTGCGCGCATCCCGGTGATAGCGGCCGAGCCTCGCCGGCAGATCGGTGGACTCGAAAGTGTTCGCCGCCTTCCTGATGGAACCGAGGCAGATCGGCTCGATGAAGACGTGCGGCGCCATCGCCACCACGCCGCGGGCGCGATGTCCCGCGCCGGCATGGATGAGGGCGATCGAGGCGCCGTCCGAATGCCCTACCAGGATCGCGTCCTCGATGGCGAGACGCCGGCGCAGCTCCGGCAGCGCGACGAGCGCCTCGTCGTGCATGAAGCGAACATCCCGGCGCGGCTCGGCGAGCACCTCGGACTGGCCGTAGCCGTAGCGGTCGTAGACGAGCACCCGGCAGCCGGTGGCGGCGGCCGCTTTCGGCGGAAAGTCGCGCCACTGGCGGATCGAGCCCAGCCCTTCGTGGAGAAAAATCAGGGTCGGCCTGGCCCGGGCGTCGCCTTCGATCCATTCGTAGCTGAGCGAGCGCCCGGCCGCTTTCACAACCGGCATGCGCGAGGTTAGCATGCGGCCCCATGAGCCCGCAGCGCGCTCTTCCCTGCATCGCGTTCGGCGTCCTCTTCGCCGCCGCGGCGCTCGCGCAGGACTATCCGGCGCGGCCGGTGCGCCTCATCGTGCCGATCGGCCCGGGCGGCGGCACCGACATCCTCGGCCGCCACGTCGCGCAGAAGCTCGGCGAGCGCCTGAAGCAAAGCGTGATCGTCGAGAACCGCCCGGGCGCCGGCTCGCTCGTCGGCACGGAGTACGCGGCGAAGGCCGCGCCGGACGGCTACACGCTCCTCGTCGGCGGCATCTTCAACATGGTGATGAATCCGGCGCTGATGAAGTCGCTGCCCTACGACCCGCTGCGCGATTTCGTGCCGCTGGGCTACGTCTCCGCGTATCCGTTCGTGCTGGTCGCGCGCAGCGACCTTCCCGCGTCGAGCCTCGCGCAGCTCGTCGACTATGCCAGGGCGAAGCCCGGCAGGCTCACCTACGGCTCGGCGGGCATCGGCACGCTGCAGCACGTCTGGGGCGCGATTCTCTTCAAGAGCCTCGGGCTCGACCTGGTCCACGTGCCGTTCAAGTCCGCGCCCGCCGCGCACCAGGAGATGCTCGCCGGACGCCTCGACGTGATGATCGACAACCTCTCGGCCGCGAAGGCGCACGTGCAGGCGGGGAGGCTCAAAGCCCTCGCGGTCACCGGCGCCCAACGCTCGCGCGAGCTCGCGTCCGTACCGACAGTGATGGAAACCGGCCTCGCGCAATTCGAAGGCGAAAGCTGGTTCGCGCTGTTCGCGCCCGCGGCGGCGCCAGCGAAAGCGGTGGGCACGCTGCGCGCGGCGCTCGCCGAGGTGCTGCAGGACCGCGAGTTCGCCGAACGCATCGAGCGCGACGGCGGCCGCGTCCTCGCCATCGCTCCCGCCGAGCAGCGCAGGTTCCTGGAGGACGAGGTCGGGCGCTGGACCGCGCTCGTCGCGCGCTACGGCGTGAGCATCGACTAGGCGGCGCTCGAGCACGGTGCGCCGGACCGCCTGGCTGGTCCTCGTCGCGACCCTCCTGCTCTGGTCGGGCAACTGGATCGTGGCGCGCGCGGTGCGCGACGCCATCGCGCCGGGCCTCGCCACGGTCGGCCGGCTTCTCATCGTGCTCGCGATCCTGCTGCCGTTCGCCTTCTCCAACCTAAAGGCGAAGCTGCCCGAGCTTCGGTCCAGAGACTGGAAGATCATCGCCGCCCTCGGCTTCACGGGCGGCGGCGTGCACCTCGGCCTGCAGTGGCTCGGGCTGCATTACACGACGGCGACGAGCGGCATCCTTTACCTGTCGACCACCCCGTTGTTCATCATGCTGATGTCGGTGCCCCTGGGCGAGCGCGTCGGGGCGCGGCAGTGGCTCGGCGTAGTGGTGTCCTTCTGCGGCGTGTTCCTCATCGCCACGCGCGGCGAGCCCGCGCGGCTGTCCTTCAACATCGGCGACCTCATGGCCCTCGCCTCGATGATGATGTGGGCCGGCTACACCGTGCTGCTGCGGCTGCGGCGCGACCCGCTCGACACGACGGAGCTTCTCGTCCTGGTGTGCCTCTTCGGGTTCCTGTTCATGACGCCGTGGGCGGCCTGGGAGCTCGTCTTCAATCCGCAGATCGAGTTGGACGCGCGCGGCTATCTCGCCGTGCTCTACTCCGCGATCGGGTCGTTCCTGCTCGCCTATGCAGGCTGGAGCTACGTAGTGAAGCGCATGGGAGCGGTGCGCGCGGGCATCACGATGCACCTCATGCCGGCGTTCGGCGTGATCCTGTCGGCGCTGTTCCTCGCCGAATACCCGGGCTGGTACCACTTCGCCGGCATCGGTCTCATTCTTGCCGGTGTCACGCTCTCGTCGCTCAAAGCTTCATCGGCTTCCAGTACCCGGTGAGCTCGAGGTAGCCGCGCCCGATTTGATTATTGTTTTGGAAGGCTCTGACTGCGCCCTCCCAGTAGATCGTGCCGGTCGAGAGGCGCGAATCGAGCTCCTGATCATCCATCAGCGGTTCGAGTCTCAAGTCGTTGAGCTGCATCGAAACCGGATATTCGACGCCGGTCCGCGGCGACTTCCACACGCGCAGCGGCTTCATCGAGATTCCCGGAGGGGCATAGTGCGTCCCGCCGTTCTTGTCGCGCATGCGAAAGCCCATGAGCGAGGCGCCGTTGAGGAAGTTGATCCCGGCCCAGTCCCAGCCGGCCGCCTCCGGCGCCATGTAGGCGCTCGACCATTCGTGGTCCAGCCACGCGGTTCCGGTCACCTCGGCGCCGTTCACCTTGCCCGCCACGTCGAGCTGCGGCCGGCTGTAGTAGTAGCTTGCCTCTTCCGGCCGGTGCCCTTTGCGGCTGAACCCGGCGTCGCCCTGGAGGACGAGCTCGCGCGCGAAAAGCGTGAGGTCGAAATCGAACTCGCGCGCCGCGATGCGCGCGTGGTAGCGCGTGCCTTCGAGCACCAGGCTCCAGTCGTCGATCCACACTCCGGTGCGCTCGGTCTCGGCCTGCGCGAGCGAGAAGCCGGCGCGCGCCGCGCGCTGGTCGTGCGCGAGGCGTCCGCGCTTCGGGTCGGAGAGCGCGGCGTGAGCGAACAGGATCTGGCGCGGGTTGAAGCTGCTCGGGTTCGCGCTCTCCTCCTCCGGCCGCGCCCGGAAGAACGTGATCTGGAAGCCGTACGGCACGTCGAGCCAGCCGGTGACGTACCACCACTCGACGCGGTATTCGGGATGCGCCCCATGATCGCGCGGAAAGTGCAACCGGTAGCCGGGTTTCACCTGCGGATAGGTCACCTTAGCCGCATGCACTCCTTGCGCGGCGAGCAATCCTGGAAGGGATAAAAGAAAGTGACGCCGCCTCACCAGTCTTCCCGCACGGCGCGCACCGGTCCCATGCCCATGGCCTCCCTGCCCGACACCACGGCCGTGGCGATCGCGAGCACGATCAGGGTCGACGCCAAGGCAAGGAGCAGCAGGTAGGGTGGATGGAGCTCCATGCTCCAGTTGAACGATTGCCGGTTGACGACGTAGACCAGCACCAGGCTGATGGCACCTCCGGCGACGAGGCCGGCCGCCGCGCCGATGAGCGCGAGCAGCGCGCCTTCGGCGGCGAGCATGGCGCGCACCTGGGAGCGCGTAACGCCGAGATGGCGCAGCACGCCGAATTCGCGCCGGCGCGCGAGCACGATCGCGCCCAGGCTCGACGACAGCCCGAACAGCCCGACCAGCACCGCCACCGCCTCCATCGCGTACGTCACCGCGAAGCTGCGGTCGAAGATGGCGAGCGACACCTCGCGGATCTCGGGCGGCGCGGCGACGTCGAGGCCGGCGCCGCCCGGAAGCGAGCGGATCGCCTCCATCGCCTGCGCCGGCGTCACGCCTGGGCGCAGCCACACCGCCGCGTCGTTCACGCGCCGGTCGCCGGTGAGCGCGACGTAGTCGGCGCGCTCCATCGCGATCGCGCCATGCTGCCGCGCATAGTCCCGGACGACGCCTCCGACGGTCACCCGTACGCTCTTCCCGTTCAAGGGCAGCTCGATCGTCTTCCCCGCGTCGAAGCCGTAGATGTCGTGAGCGGCTTCGCTGACCCACACGAGCGGCGGCTCTCCGGGCTGGCGCTGGTGGCGCGCCCCCACGACCGGAAACGCGCCCTCCGCCCGGTCGCGCGCGAGGAGCGCGAGCGCCGGGCGCGCCGGGTCGAGGATGATGCGGCCGCTGCGCAGGAATTCGGCGCGCTCGATTTCGCGCAGCGCGCGCACTCGCGCCTCGAAGCCCGGCTCGAGATACCCCGTGTCGCCGGCATGGGTGCTGCGCAGGTAGAGCTGCGCCGGCAACACCGCGTCGAGCCAGGCGTCCAGCGAATGGCGAAACGACGCGACCATGATCGCCATCGCCGCCATCAGCGAAAAGCTGGCGACGATCGCGGCGAGGCTCACCGCCGCCTGTCCCGGCGCGCCGCGAAGCTGCGCCACGGCGAGGGCGAAGGAGGTTCTCGACGTGAACGGGATCCGCTCGAAAATCCAGCCTGAAACGCGGGGCATCAACGCGACCGCCCCGATGAGAAGGCAGCCGATGGCGGCATAGCCGAAGAGCGGCAGGCCGTTCACCGGGCCGAGCTGCGAGAGCCCCGCACCGGCCGCGAGCAGGGCGAGGCCCGGCCAGGCGCGCCCGGCGCGCTGGAACATGCGCTGCTCGTCGCCCGCCTTGAGCGCCCGCGCCGGCGGCGTGCGCGCGGCGTCGAGCGCCGGCAAGAGCGCGCCCAGCACGGCGACCGCCGCGCCGGCGATCACGTACAGGCTCGCCGGGATCGGCTGAAAGGCAAGGTGCGGCGCGATCCCGCGGAGCTGGCCGGCGCCGAGATCCGCGCCCGCATAGCGCAGCGCGAGGAGCGCGCAACCGTAGCCGAGCGCGACCCCGGCGATGCCGCCGAGCACGCCGAGCACCGCCGCTTCCGCGAGGCAGAGGCGCGCGAGCCCGGAGGAGCTCAGGCCGAGCACGCGCAGCAGCGCCTGCTCGCCCCGCCGGCGCGCCATTTCGAGCGCCTGCGCCGAGAACACGAGGAAGCCCCCGGTAAAGAGCGCCACCATGGCGAGCACGTTCAGGTTCACGCGGTAGGCGCGGGACGGATAGCCGCTCGCCTGCTCGAGCGAGTCGACGGTGGCGACGTGGACCCCGGGCGGCAACATGTTCCTTATGGAATTCAGGACCCGTTCACGGCTCGCGCCGCGCGCGAGGTGCACGTCGAGCCGGTTCAGCTCGCCGAGACGCCCGAGGCGCCACTGCGCGGTCGAGATGTCGGTGAGGGCGGCGAATCCCTTGAGCTCGCCCACGCCCGCCACTTCGAGCTCGACCACGTGCTGCCCCACCACGAGGCGCAGCGGCCCCTCGCCGAGCGCGGCGGCAGCGAGCGGCGACAGCAGCACTTTGTCCGGCGCGAGGAGCTGCGGCACCCCCTCTCGCAGAGCATCCACGCCGATCACGCGGAGGGTCCGTTCGTCGCTCCCGGCGATGCCGGCGTCGAGCTCGAGCGCGGGGTTGACCCACGCGACGCCCGCGATCCGCGCGACCTGCGGGAAGAGCGCCTCCGGAAAGCCGCTGCGCCCGCCGCGCACCTGCAGGTCCGCCTCGCCGGCCACCGTGCGAACGGAGGCGGCGAGCTCCTCCACGGCGGCCCGGTTCACGAGGTGTACGCCGTAGCCGAGCGCCACGCCGAGCGCGATGCCGGCGATCGAGAGCGCCGCGCGGGCACGCGCGCGGCGCCGGCTGAGCAATCCGAGAAGGCGCAGCATGCGGATTACTATACTGGCTCGATGAAGTGGCTACTTTTCCTAGGAGCGATCTGGGCCTTGCCGGTTCCCGCGCAGGAGGCGCCCGAATGGTTCGTCGAGACGTTTCTCGACGTGCGCGAGGACGCCGCCGAGGCGGCGAGGGACGGCAGGCGCCTCATGCTGTACTTCATGCAGGACGGCTGCCCGTACTGCAGGCGGCTCGTCACGGTGAACTGGCGGGAGCCGCAGATCGTGGAGAAGACGCGGCGCCATTTCGTGCCGGTGGCGATCAATATCTGGGGCGACCGCGAGGTCACGCTCGCCGACGGCCGCAGGCTTCCGGAGAAGCGCTTCGCCGCCGCGCTGAAGGTGCAGTTCACGCCCACGCTCTTGTTCTTCGACGAGCACGGCGCGGTCGCCTACAGGATCGAGGGCTACCTGCCGCCGCGAGAATTCTCGACCGCGCTCGACGCCGCGTTTCGAAACTCTCGGAAGGCGGTTTCGGCCGCTGGCGTCGCGGGAGCGCCGTCGGTCAGGAGCGCCTCGCTCGAGGCGCTCGACAACATGGGGATGAAGCCCGACTCCGTCGGCGCCTTCGATGCCGGCGAGATCATCGTGGCGCGCACCGCCGGGGTCACCGTCGAGATCGAGATCTTGTCCCAGACGCAAAAGGTGCTCGAGGCGCGTGCGACGAGCGCGTCGGTCCCCAACGCGAAGCGCGTCAGCACCGCCGACTAGCGCCGATTAGCGTCAGGGCGGGGGCAACCCGCCGTCCTCGGCGGGCTCGGCGTCGGCGTTGCCGAAGCCGGCGCGCAAGCATTCCTGCGCGAGGAGCGCCTCGAGGCGCGCGATGTGGCGCTGCTCGTCGGCGGACATCTCCGCCGCGAAGGCGCGCACAGCGTCGGCGCGCGCGTTCGTGGCGACGTCGTTGTAGAAAGACTGCGTGCGCCGTTCGAACGCGAGCGCGATGGCGAGCGCGTCGGCGGTGCCGTTGGGCGACGGCGCGGCGCTCACCGCCTCGCCGTCGAAATACCAGCCGAGCTCCCAGCCGGCGAGCTGCGGCAGGTCCCGTCCCGCCGTGCCCAGCGCGATCACCTCGTACTGCTCGCGCTCCTCGCGCCCGAGCTTCTCGAACTCGTCGGCGACCGCGCGCGCGCCGCGGCCGCGCAGGAAGCGCTCGAGCTCGGCATAGCGCCGGGCCGCCTCGCGCTCGAGCAGCAGGGAATACGAGAACAGCTCCGGCAGGTTCCTTGGCAGCAGACGCGCGCCCATGGTGCGACTCCTTGCACACCAATGTACGGGGCGCACATTACGTGCGCCGGGGGCGCCGGCTCGGCGCTTATGAGTCAAAGTTCCTAAGCACGCGCCCCGGTCCGTCGTCGCGCCGCGACGAGTAGTTCGCGCCGTCGAACACCCGGACCCCGTTGACCCACACGCCGTGCACGCCCGTCGGGGCGCGCACCATCCGCCTGCCGCCGCCCGGCAGGTCGCTGCGTTTCTGCAGGCCGGAGACGCCGACCCGCGCCGGATCGAACAGCACGAAGTCGGCCCAGTTCCCCGGCTCGATGGAGCCGCGCCGCGGAATGCGGTAGCGCCGCGCCGGATCGCTCGTCAGCCGGCGCACGCCTTCCTCCAGCGTGAAGTGCCCGGTGTCCCGCACCCAGTGCGCGAGGAAGTGCAGCCCGAAGCCGGCGTCGCAGAAGTAGATGAGGTGCGCGCCCGCGTCGGAGAGAGCGAGCACGCCCGCCGGATGCTTCAGCAGCGGCGCGACGCCGGCGTCGTCGTTCTGGTAGAGCTTCGCCACGAGCTGCGCGTCGAGCGGCAGGTCGAAGAAGTAGTCCAGGGGATCCTTTTCGGCTTTCCCGGCGAGGAGCGGAATGGAAACACCGTCCTGCTCGACCTGCGACCAGTCGCCCGAGAAGAGGATGCCGCTCTTCGGGTTGCGCAGATTACCGCGAAAGCGCTCGCGGAACGCCGGGTCGCGGTAGATGTTTGCGCGCGCGCCGGGCGGCGCCGCCTTGACCGCGTCGAAAGCGTCGTGCGAATAGAGGATGTACGGCTCGCGCAGCGTGAAATCGAACGACAGGGGCTGGCAGCTCGTGTGGATGCACACCTCGTGGCCACGCGCAACCGCCCGCGCGCAGCGCTCGTAGTACTGAAGCGCGCGCTCGGGCTGCGCCTTACTGTACATGGTGAGCACGGTCACCATGAACGCCGGGCGAGCGGTCTCCGCGGCGATCGATTCCATGAACTCGGGCGTGCCGCGCGGCCCGCTCGCCATGACGAACACGCCGCGCCGCTCTTCGCCCAGCACCCCGGCCAGCGCCTTCAGCTCCGCGTCGGAGGCGATGGTCGAGGGCATGGGCTTTCCGCCCCAGCCGCTGTGATTCGGCGAGAACGACGAGGCGAAGCCGGCGGCGCCGGCGCGCATCGCGTCGCGGACCACCGCCTGCATCGCCGAGAGCTCCTCCGGCGTGGGCTGCGCGCGGGTCGACGCGTCCTCGCCCATCACCGCCGTGCGGATGGTGGAATGACCGGCCAGCACGCCGACGTTGGCGTACGGGCGGACTCGCTCCAGGGCATCGAGGTATTCACCAAAGGTCTCGAAGCTCCAGCGCGTGCCTTGAAGCAGCGCTTCCAGGTCCATTCCCTCTACCACCGACAGATTCTTGACCATGGTCTCGCGCAGGCTTGCCGGGCACGGCGCGATGCCGAAGCCGCAATTGCCCAGGATCGCGGTGGTCACGCCGAGCGAGACGGATGGCGAGAGGGTCGGATCCCACGTGATCTGCGCGTCGTAGTGCGTGTGCACGTCGACGATGCCCGGCATCAGCGCGAGGCCGCCGCAATCGACGACCTGCCGCGCGGCGGAGTCGATTTTTCCGACCTCGACGATCTTTCCTTGCGAGATCCCAACATCGCCGCGAAAGGCGGGTTTCCCGGTGCCGTCGACGATCGACGCGCCGCGAACGAGAAGGTCGAGCATGCGCCTACAATACGGCATGAGGTTTCTCGCCGCCATCGCCGTTGCGGGCCTCGCCTTCCCAAGTCTCGGTTTGGCGGACACCGGTGAAGCGGTCTACCGCGACAAGTGCGCGATGTGCCACGACGCCGGGTCGGACAAGGCGCCGCGCATCGACGTGCGCGCGGACTGGAAAGCGCGCTTCTCCAAGGGGCGCGAAGGCCTGCTGCGCTCGGCGATCAAGGGCGTGCCGGGCACGGCCATGGCGCCCAAGGCCGGATTCACCCAGCTGCCGGACGCCGAGGTCGCTGAAGCGGTGGACTACATGCTCGCGCGTGTCGGATTCAATGCCGACGACGTGGCGCTCGCGCGCAGCGTTTCCGAGGCGCTCGAGCGGGTCGGGATCCACGGCGTGCGCGCCGAGGCGTCCGACGGCGCGGTCCTCCTCACCGGCGTGGCCGAGGACCAGGCGGCCGTCACCGCCGCAGTCGCCGCGGCGCGCGCAGTGCCGGGCGTGCGCGAGGTTGAGAACCTCGTCGAGCCGGCCCAGTTGTTCAAGTGAAGCCGAGCGGCTAAGATTTTTCGCCACCACAGGGAGGAGGCCCCGCATGAGAACCGTGCTGCTCGCCGCTTTTTCGCTTGCCGCATCGAACGCGTTCGCCCAGGCGGCCTTTCCGCCGCCGCCGCCGAAAGTGAGCCCTGCCGCCGGGGTGATCGACATGCACGTGCACTCGCACCCGGACGTGTTCGGGCGCAACATGGACGACATCGACGTCGCGCAGCTGGCGAAGGCCAAGGGAATGCGCGGCATCCTGCTGAAGAACCACATCAGCGAGACCGCGAGCCGCGCCGCGCTGGTGATGAAGGTCGTGCCGGGCATCGAGGTGTTCGGCGGCGTGGTGCTGAACCGCGCCGTGGGCGGCATCAACCCGGACGCGGTCGAATGGATGCACCGCGTGTACGGCAGCCGCGGCAAAGTCGTCTGGCTGCCGACTTTCGAGTCCGACAAGCACGTCAAGACCTTCGGCAAGCCGACCGACAAGGGCCTCATGGTCGCGCCCAATGGCCAGGTCACGCCGGAGATGGAGGCGATCCTGAAGATCATCGCCCGCGAGAACCTGCTCCTCGCGACTGGGCACGTGCATCCGGAAGAGGTCATTGCCGTGGTACGCCGCGGGCGCGAGCTCGGCGTGAAGAACATGATCGTGACGCACGCCCTCACCAACGTGCCGGGCCTCACCATGGCGCAGGCGAAGCAGGTCGCCGACATGGGCGCGGTGATCGAGATCTGCTTTCTCCAGTTCCTCGCCGGTCCGAACGCGCCCCTGCCCTTCCTTACCCACTGGACGCAGGTGAATGCCAAAAATGTCGCACAGGCGGTGAAGGAAATCGGCGCCAACAGCGTGGTGGTCTCCACCGACCTCGGCCAATCCGGAAATATGACGCATCCCGACGGCGTCGAGGCCGCCATCGCCGCCATGAAGCGCGAGGGCATCTCCGACGGCGACATCGACATCATGATGCGCAAGAACCCGGCGCGCCTGCTCGGCCTGTAGTTTTTTTAGTTTTTTTGCCGCGCCTTCGGCCTTAAAATGGCGGCAAACCATAATCAGGCTGCGCGGGACTTCGGTGGACCTGAAAACGCTGGGCCGTTACCGCATCGTGGGCGAGCTGGGACGAGGGGCGATGGGCGCCGTCTTCCGCGCGCTCGACCCGCTCATCGACCGCGAGGTCGCGATCAAGACGCTGCTGCCGGACCTTCCCGCGGAGGTGATGGCTGAGGTGCGCGAGCGCTTCATCCGCGAGGCGCGCTCCGCCGGGCGCCTGTCGCATCCCAGCATCGTCACCATCTTCGACGTCGGCGAGCAGGACGGCATCGCCTACATCGCCATGGAGCTCCTGAAGGGGCACTCGCTGCTCGAGGTGCTCAAGCATCCGCAGCGGCTCGCCTTCGCCACCATCGCCAACGTCATCGCCCAGGTGGCCGACGCGCTCGACATGGCGCAGCAGCACAACATCGTGCACCGCGACGTAAAGCCGGCCAACATCATGGTCGACAACGCCGGGCGCGTGAAGCTCACCGACTTCGGCGTCGCCTACGTGCCCGCCTCCACCATCACCGGCAACGGCACCGCGCTCGGCTCGCCGCGCTACATGTCCCCCGAGCAGGTGACCGGCGCGCCGATCGACCCGCGCTCGGACATCTTCTCGCTCGGCGTGGTGCTGTACGAGCTCCTCACCAAGCGCACGCCGTTCGAGCACGAGGGCGACACGACCATCTTCGCGCTCATGAACCGCATCGCCAGCACGCCGCATCCGCCGGTGCGGGAGGTCGACCCGAGCGTGCCGGCGCCCTTCGAGCAGATCGTGGACCGCGCGCTCGCGAAGAAGCCCGCCGAGCGCTATGCGCGCGCCGGCGAGATGGCGCGCGACCTGCGCGACTTCCGCAACATTCAGCCGCGCTCGACCCCGGCGCGCCTCGCCCTCGCCGGGGAGCCCGCCGGCGGGCGCTCGGGCGGCGTACGCGTCGATGCGGTGCGCTCGCAGCTCATCAACGATCTCGACAAGTTCGTCGAACAGTACGACCGCGAGGAGAACGACCGCCTGCGCGAGGAGGAAGCCCAGCAGCGCAAAAAGGAAGAACAGATGCGCCGCTGGGGCGAGGAACAGGCGCGCGAGCGCGAGGCTTTCGAGCGCTCGCGCCAAGGTGCGGCGCCGGCCGCGGGCGGCGCAGAGCTCGAGGCCGCGATGCGCGCCGCCCTGCAGCAGCTCAGCGGCCTCGCGCAGCAGCTGAACTCGGTGCGCCCGAAAGCCGCGCGGCCCTACGAGTTCCTCTACATCGGCAAGCTGCCGAAAGTGTCGATCTCGGAAGCGGCGGTCGAGAGCCAGCCGCGCGCGCCGCAGGGACAGACCCTGACCGAGCGAATTTGGCTTCGCTTCCGCATCACCCCGAAGCCCTCCGCGACCGTGACGCTGGTCGGAGACGACATCGAGCGCTGCGAGCAGTATCTGAAGCTCCTGAAAGTCGCCTATACCCAGCGGGTGCTGCCGAAGGTGAGCCGCAAGGCGGTCCGCGCCGAGATCAGCGTCACCGGCTCGCTGCCGTGCGAGATCGAGATGAAGGCCGACTACGCGGCGAACAAGGTGGCTGTAGAGCTCACCAACGTGCGCCGCCTGGGGCGCGTTGCATACCAGCTCGGCCCGCGCGCCTTCAGCGAGGCGGTGGGCCACCTCGCGCACTACCTCCTCGGCGGCGACGACGATTTCGAGGCCGTCGCCCGCGCGGCCTGAAAGAAATGGGGTCAGATCAACATTATTCGTCGCGCGCCGAAGCGCAGCGCCGCGCTGACGAGATCCGGAGCTTCGAGCGAGAGTTGCAAGCGCTCGAAACGGAGGGTGTGCTCGCGCTGAGCGAGCCGCAGCGCGCCGCCGTGTCGGCGTACCATCGCGGACTGCTCGAGCGATACGCGGGCGAATTCGATATCGATCGCGACATCGATGCGAAGCAGATGTCGCTCGGCATGCGGATCGCCTCGCTGCTTGGGGCCCTGGCTCTAGCCGCGAGCGTGTTCTTCCTGTTTTACCAATTCTGGGGACTTTTCTCGACCGCCTCGCAAGTCGCAGTCCTGCTCCTTGCGGCGGCAGGCTCCTTTGTCGTCACCTGGTGGATCGGGGGGCGCGATGCTTCTGGCTACTTCGCCAAGCTCGCGGCGATGGTGGCGTTCGCCTGCTTCGTGCTGAACATCACGATGCTCGGCAGCATCTTCAATATCACCCCCTCCGACAAGGCGTTCATCGTGTGGGCGGCATACGGCTTCCTGCTGGCGTACGCCTGCGACCTGCGGCTCCTCCTCGGCGCCGCGATTCTCTGCCTGGTCGCGTTCATCGCCGCCCGCACCGGGACGATCAGTGGAATGTACTGGCTGCACTTCGGCGAGCGACCGGAGAACTTCTTCCCCGCGGCGGTGCTCCTCTTCATCTTCCCCTCGCTCCTGCAGCACCGCCGCCATCCGGATTTCCCTGCCGTCTACCGGATCCTCGCGCTTCTTGTGCTGTTCCTGCCAATGATCGTTCTCGCAAACTGGGGCGAGGCGAGCTATCTGCCTTTCAGCGACGGTGTCATCGAGGTGATCTACCAGCTCCTGGGATTCGCAGGTACCGCGGCCGCGATCTGGCTTGGGGTGCGCAGGCAGTGGCCGCACGTCGTCAACACGGGGGTAACGCTCTTCATCGTGCTCCTCTACACCAAGTTCTTCGATTGGTGGTGGGAAGCGCTGCCGAAGTACCTCTTTTTCCTGGTGCTCGGCCTCACGTCCGTGCTTTTTCTCCTGGTGCTGCGCCGGCTGCGTACGGCGCTGAAGGCGGCGCCGGCATGACCGCGCGTCGGAGCCGCTGGCACACCTTGAGCGTCGGGCTAGCGCTGATCGCCGTTACGAACATCGTGGTGCTCGCAGGCGCCGCATACAACCGCAGCGCAGAGCCCACGGCGCTGCTGCAAATCAGCGCTCGCGAATTGCGTGCCCCGGGCTCATGGGGATTCGAAAGCGAGAACAGCGGCCTCGCGCTTGGGCTTGCCTGGCGCATGGCCAGCAGGCAGGACGACGACTACGGATTCACCGGGTACGGCGCTCGCGCCACCTGGCTTGACCAACGCAAGCTCGCGGAACTTGGCTTTGACGTTTCGGTTCCGCTCGACCAGCCGCGTGCCGAGCGCCATTACGAAAAACAGTTGCCGCGCGAGGTTCTGGTCGTCATGGAGCTGAACGGGCCGGCGTACCGCGGCGCGCTGCGGCGCGCCGCCGAGCTGGCGGCGCGGCCCGGGGCAACGCGAGCCGACGCTACACGCCTCGACTCGGAACGAGAAAAGTTCAGCCGCCTGTTTCTGGTCGACGCCGGCCTCGATTACGATTCACTTCGGGCGCGCTATCCCGACAAGAGTGCGTACGCCATCGTGCGAGGCAAGGTCCGCCTGGATCCCTGGTCGGACAAGTACAAGGCGGCTCTGAACGGCTATGTCAGCGAGCTCAGCGTGTCTGCTCTGAACGTCCCGGTGGAATTGCGCGCCGTGCTCGGCCGCGACACGAGCGGCTACACCGCCACCGTGGCCTTCGGTCAGCGCCTGGAGCCGTGGTTCGTGGCGGCGCGGAAATCGGGGTCTGACTCCGATTCCAAGTAAGTCAGACTAAAGCGCGATCAGCGCACCGCGCGCGCCTCGATCAGCTCCCGCAGGGCGACCGGCACGAGGCCGCGCAGGCTGGCCGCCCAGCGCGCCTCATTTCGCTGCCACAGCACGCCGAGCCAGATGATGGCGAGCCCGATCGCCGAGAGCGCGAACGGGAAGACGAGGCTGTCCTTGAAGAGGCTCCAGGACAGGTGCCCGAGGTAGCCGGCGATGCCCAGCCCGCCGAAGACCGAGAACACGCGCCGGCCGAGGATCGCGCCGATCAGCACCATCGCCACGTTGATCCCGCAATAAGCGGCCTTGGCGAGCTCGCTGCCCGAATCCATGACCGAGAGCCCGCCCCAGAACGTGAGCACGCCGAAGAGATAAAGCCAGAAGGCATAGTCGCGCGAGAAACGCGAGCGCAGGTCCACCCAGAAGGCGAGCAGGATCATCGCCAGACCGAACCAGGCGGAAACCGCCTTGCGAACTTCCCAGTCCCAGTAGTCGGCGCCGAACAGGAACGGCACGATATCCATGCTCATGTACCACAGCGTCAGCGCGATCGGCATCAGCATGAACGGAAAGCGATAGCGCCAGAGGAGCACGGCGCCGAAGGCGAACGTGCCGAGCTCCATCATGATCCAGCGCCCGTCGACGTACTTGTGGTAGTCGCGGTACGGCGTGTCGTCGCCCCAGTAGCCGAGCGCCATCTGCGCGGCGAAGATCGCGAGCGGCACCATCGCCACGGCGAGCGTCGCCATGATGCCGGCCGGGATCAGCAGGCGCTTCTCCTCCAGGAACCAGTGCGTGAGGAGCAGCGCAAGCACCCCATAGAGGAGCGCGGTCCCGAACCCGCCCCAGCCGCCGAGCGAATTCCAGCCGAGCGTCATGAAGAGCGTCATGGCGCCGATGGCGATCATCCCGCCGAGGTAGTACAGGACATGCACGAACTTGAAGCGCGGCGCGTCGCTCGCGGCGAGAAACTCGACCAGCAGGTCGGCCTGGTGGGCCGAGAGAATCCCTTTCTGGACCGCGGGCTCGAGATCTTGGCGTCTCATTTGCGCCTCCCTTATGGTCTTATGGTTCTTATCGGTCTTATGGACGGGTCAGGGTGACATTATTGGCCGCCCGGGCGCTGCCGGCGCGGAAATAGTACCGGCAGCACCGGCGCCATCTATTCGGGCTTGATCTTCGCCTCGCGGATGACCTTGCCCCACTTCTCGTTCTCGGCGCGGATGAACGCCGCGAACTCCTCCGGAGTGTCGGCGGCGACATAGGAGCCGGTGCTCAGCACCTGGCTCTTCACCTCCGGCGCGTTGTAGGCGCGCACCAGCTCGCGGTGCAGCGCGTCGATGATCGGGCGCGGCGTGCCGGCGGGGACGAAGATGCCATTCCAGGCGAGCGCTTCCATGCCCGGCAGGCCGGCCTCCTTTGCCGTCGGCACGTCGGGCAGCACGTTGATGCGGTCGGGCCCAAGCACCGCGAGCGCGCGGAGCTTGCCCGCCTTCACCGGGCTTGCCACGACCTGCGGCACCGGGAACGCGGTCATGACCTGCCCGCCGACGAGATCGGTGAGCTCCGCGTTCACCGCCTTGTACGGCACCTCGAGGATCTCGGCGCCGGTCTCGGTCTTGATCCATTCGCCGACGAGCTGCGCGATGCTGCCGGGTCCATGCGAAGCGTAGGTCACGGCGCCGCGCCTCTGCTTCGCGAGCTGGATGTAGTCGACGAGCGACTTCACCTGCAACGACGGGTTGACCACGACGAGAAGCGGCGTCATGGTGAAGCGCGACACCGGCAGAAGCTCCTGGTTGAGCCGACAGCAGGGGTCGGGCTTGAGCACGTCAGCGATCGCATTGTTGATCAGGGCGAGCAGCAGCGTGTGGCCGTCGGGCGGCGACTTCGCCGCCTCACGCGCCGCGATCAGCCCCGCGCCGCCGGGGCGGTTCTCGACAATCACCGGCTGGCCGAAGGCCTCGGAGAGCTTGGTCGAGATCTGCCGCGCGCGGATGTCGGGCGAGCTCCCCGCGGGGCTCGGCACCAGGATGCGCATGGGCTTGGATGGAAACCCCTGCGCCAGGCCGGGCGCGGCCAGCGCCCACTGTAAAATGATGAATACCGTCAATTTCTTGAGCATGGAGCGCGCACCCTCCTCGTCGAATTTCATCCGCCAGGTGATCGAGGCCGACCTCGCCTCGGGCAAGCACAAGGCGATTGTCACCCGATTTCCGCCCGAGCCGAACGGGTACCTGCATTTCGGGCACGCCAAGTCGATCGTGCTGAACTTCAGCCTGCCGCAGGCGTACGGCGGCCGCTGCAACCTGCGCTTCGACGACACCAACCCCGAGAAGGAGGAGCAGGAGTACGTCGACTCGATCATCGACGCGGTGCGCTGGCTCGGCTCCGACTACGGCCCCAAGCCGCTCTATGCCAGCGACTATTTTGGCTTCATGTACCAGGCGGCCGAGCACCTGATCGAGCGCGGCTTCGCCTATGTCGACAGCCAGAGCGCCGACGAGATCCGCGCCAACCGCGGCACGCTCACCGAGCCGGGCCGCAATTCTCCCTACCGAGACCGCGCGCCGGCCGAGAATCTGAGGCTCTTCCGCTCGATGAAACAGGGGGAATTCCCGGACGGCGCTCACGTGCTGCGCGCGAAGATCGACATGGCCTCGCCCAACATCAACCTGCGCGATCCGGTGCTCTACCGCATCAAGCACGCCGAGCACCACCGCACCGGCGACGCCTGGCCGATCTACCCGATGTACACCTACGCCCACCCGATCGAGGACGCGGTCGAGCGCGTCACGCACTCGCTGTGCACGCTCGAGTTCGAGGACCAGCGGCCGTTCTACGACTGGCTGCTCGAGCGGCTCGCCGAGGGCGGCCTGCTCGCGCGGCCGCTGCCGCAGCAGATCGAGTTCGCGCGCCTCAACCTCACCAACGTGGTGCTGTCGAAGCGCAAGCTCATCCAGCTCGTCGAGGAGCGCCACGTCTCGGGCTGGGACGACCCGCGCATGCCGACGCTCGCCGGCGCCCGGCGCCGCGGCTACACCGCCGAGGGGTTCCGCCGCTTCGCCGAGAGGATCGGCGTCTCGAAGGCGAACCAGCTGATCGATTTCGGCGTGCTCGAGGAGTCGATGCGCGAGCACCTGAACGAAATCGCGCCGCGGCGCATGGCGGTCCTCGACCCGCTGAAGCTGGTGATCGACAACTTCCCGGCCGATCGGGAGGAGCTCGCGTCGGTGCCGAACCACCCGCAGAAGCCCGATTGGGGCCGGCGCGAGGTGCCGTTCTCGCGCGAGCTCCGGATCGAGCGCGACGATTTCGCGCTCCAGCCGCCCAAGGGCTACTTCCGGCTCTATCCCGGCAACGAAGTCCGGCTGCGCTTCGGCTACGTCGTCAAATGCACCGGTATCGACAACGGCGTGGTCCATTGCACGTACCACCCCGATTCGAAATCCGGCACGCCCGGGGCCGACCAGTACAAGGTGAAGGGCAATATTCACTGGGTGAGCGTGCGCCACGCCCACGCCTCGACGGTGCATCTGTACGATCGCCTCTTCCGGGTGCCCAACCCGGGCGCCGAGCGTGACTTCATCGAGGATCTCAACCCGGATTCGATGAAAAGCATCACCGCGCAACTCGAGCCGGGCCTCGCCGCCGCCAAGCCCGGCGAGAACCTGCAGTTCGAGCGCCACGGCTACTTCGTGCGCGACCGGGACGCTGCGGCGTTCAACCGCACCGTGACCCTGCGCGATTCCTGGTCGAAGGGCTGAAACGAAACGGGCTGCCTGAGCAGCCCGTCTGTACTGCACTCAAAGCTCCGCGCTGCTACTGCGGCTTTCCGCTCGTATTAGCGCTCGAGCCGGTGCTCGCGTTTGCGTCTGGCGCACGGCGCTTCGCCTCCGCGGTCTCCTTCTTGGCCGCCGCGGGCGCCCCGCTCACTTTCTCTTTCACCTTGTTGAAGTCGTCCTTTGCCATGAGCTCCAGGTATTCGGTGCGCGAGAGCTTGCCGTCGTGGTTGCCGTCGGCATCCTTCCAGCGCTTGATGAGGTCCTTGCGGCCTGCGGCGGTCGCCTCGGTGCGGGTGATGTAGCCGTCCGCGTTCTTGTCGATCTCGTTGAAGCCCTTCTCCTTCTTGGCGTCCTTGTCCGCCGCGGCGGCGGCGCCGCAGGCAAGCGCCATGGCCGCTGCTGCGAGTACGGTTTTTGCAAATCTCATGACGTCTCCTATAGCGTTCGAAGATGCGCGAGGTTGCGCGTCCACTGCATCTACAGCAATAATCCTGCCCAAGCACTGGCACTTCTCCGAACGGACTACTCCCGCCGCCGAAAGAACCAGCGAATGACCAGCGGCCCCCATTCCAAGTGGAAGCTCGACGGCGTGCGCGTGGTGCGCTCGAACGAGCTCGATATCAATACGGCCCAGACCCCGGGCATGAACCGCGCCGCCGCGATCACGCACGCCCGTGCCGGCGCCGAGAAGCTCTGGGCCGGCACGGTCGTCATCCATCCGAAGGCCAGGACCGGAGCGCATCACCACGGCCCGGTGGAGAGCGTCATCTACGTGGTGAGCGGAAAGGCCCGGATGCGCTGGGGCGAAAAGCTCGAGTACATGGCCGAGGCCGGTCCGGGCGACTTCATCTACGTGCCGCCCTACGTCCCGCACCAGGAGATCAACGCGAGCGACACCGAGCCGCTCTCGTGCGTCCTGTGCCGCAGCGGCCAGGAGCCGGTGGTCGTGAACCTCGACATCCCGGCGGTCGAGAAGCCCGAGGAAGTGCACTGGGTCGACAACATCCATCCCGCGCCGAAGAAATGAGCCCCAACCCGGCCGACATCGGCGGCCAAGCCGCCGGCCCCATCGACACCGTCGACCACGGGATGAAGTTCTGGGAGAAGCAGGCGAACGCGCTGCGCAACACGCTCACCAGCCGCAAGCTCGTGCGCCTGGACGAGCTGCGCCGCGCCGCCGAGGACCTCGGCGACCGCTACTATCGCCTCGGCTACTTCGAGCGCACCACCGAAGCGATGCGCAACCTCCTTCTCGAGAAGGGGTTGTTCACCCGCGGCGAGCTGGATGGCAAGATCGAAGAAGTACGAAAACGCTATGACTCCTAGCACCTATACGCCGGCGCCCGAGCGGCGCTTCAACGTGGGCGACCGCGTGCGCGTGAAGAACGCCAACCCGCCGGGTCACCGTCGCACGCCCGCCTACATCCGCGGCAAACAAGGAGAGATCGAGCGCGTCTGCGGCCGTTTTCCCAACCCGGAGGAGCTCGCCTACGGCTTCGACGGCGAGCCCAGGCGCGTGCTCTATCGGGTGCAGTTCAAGCAACGCGAGGTATGGGGGAGCTACGCAGGCTCGAACCACGACCTGATCGAGGTGGAAATCTACGAACACTGGCTGGAGCCGGCATGAGCCACGCCCACCCGCACGACCCCGCCAAGGACGACGGGCCGCCGTCCGAGCACGAGATCCTCAGCCGCGCGATCCAGGAGCTGCTGGAGGAAAAAGGCCTGCTTACCGCCGAGCAGGTGCGAAAACGCATGGAGCTCTTCGACGCGGAATTCCCGCAGCGCGGCTCGCGCGTCATCGCGCACGCCTGGGCGAACCCGGCGTTCCGGAAGCGCCTGCTCGCCGACGGAAAAGCGGCGTGCGCCGAATGGGGCCTCGACCTCGAGGCCGACCGCCTGATCGCGGTGGAGAACACGCCGCGCGTCCACAACGTCATCGTCTGCACGCTGTGCTCGTGCTATCCCCGCGCTCTCCTCGGCATGCCGCCCACCTGGTACAAGAGCGAGAACTACCGCCGCCGCGTGGTGCGCGAGCCGAGGGCGGTGCTCAGGGAATTCGGCACCGTCATTCCCGACGAGGTGTCCATCCGCGTGCACGACTCGAACGCCGACATGCGCTACGTGGTCGTGCCGATGCGGCCGAAAGGCACCGAGGGCTGGGACGAGGAGCAGCTCGCCTCGATCCTCACCCGCGATACGCTGGTCGGCGTCGCATTGCCCAAGGTCTGAGCCGGGCGCGCAGCTTCCCGGCCCAGGCGCTCACCCTCGATACCAGCTGCTTCAGCCCGTCGCGCAACGCCGAGCAGCCGACCGGAGCCGGCGCCACACCCCACTGCCGTAACCGCGCATTCAGCCGATGCGCGTGCAGCATGCGCATCGAGGCGCGCGTGTTGAAGGTGACGCTGAAGGAGATCGAGACTTGCGGGCCGTTCTGCACCCAGTGCGGGGCGGCGAATGGGACGTGAATCGCGTCGCCCGGAGCGAGCTCGAAGGTGCGCGCCCGGCTCTGGAACTCGTCGCGCCATGCGAGGTTGCGGTGCGCGCCGACGAGGAAGCGCTCGAGGTCGGGCTCGGACACGACCACGCGGTCGGCGCGGTCGAATACGCTCATGGTCTTGGTCCCGCGAATCTGGAGCAGGAAGTTCTCTTCGGGATCCATGTGGTAGGGCGTCACGGCGCCCGGCGACGAAACGAAGATGAAGGCGTGCGGATCGCGCATGCCGGCAGCGAGCCGCGCGGAGGCGGCCCGCACTTCGCCGAGGCACTCATCGAGCAGCCGCCGGTAGGCCGGGTCGTGCTCGACGTGCTTCAACACCAGCCACGAGCGGCACTCCGCGATGCGCCGGATGGTGTCCTCGGGCGAAAGCCCGTTGCGCGGCGTGCGCTCTGGATCGAGACCGACCGGCACCTCGCCCGCGTTGTACTCCACCTGCGAGGCGGGCAGACGCTTCGACAGCTCGACCAGGCAGGCCAGCGTGAAGAGCCGGTGCCCCGCGAGCTGGTGCGGCACCAGAAAGGGAGTCCGGGCGAACTGCGCGTTGAACGTGTCTCGATCGATCGCGAGGCTCATCTTCAGCTCCGTAGGGCAGCCGCGGGCGCCCGGCGCAAGGTGCGCGACATCCAGTGCAGGAGGGGCAGCGACGAAACCATGAGGTCGCCCGCGGCGCGGCCGGTGGTGGTAACGAGGTCGGCGAGCCGGCGCCGGTCCACCCACAGCCGGTTGGCCATGAAGTGGTCGGGGTCGGCGCAGGAGTCCATCCAGCGCAGCTCGGGCCGCGCGTGGAAGCGGCGGATGTTTTCGAGCTCGAGGAGCGTGCCGGGCGAGAAACGGGCGTACTCCTCGTCGTAGGCGATCTTGAAGGCAAAGGAGCCCTCGCCGCTCAGGAAGTTGCATTTCAATGCGATCCACCTTCCCGCGAGCCGCAGGCCGAGCATCATCAGCCGGCCCTGCCGCGCCGCAGCGCGGGCCGCGCGCGTGAAGAACGTGCGCCCCGAGTCGCTCGAGCCGAGGGCGCTCGCGTTGCGCCCTTTCCAGCCGCGCGCTTCGAGCTCGATGAAATCCGCGATCCAGGGCTCGGCCTCTTCGGGCCGCTGCAGCTCAGCGTATTCAAGCTTGCCCGCTTCGGCGAGCCGCCGCTCGAGGCGCCGCAATTCCTTCGCGCCCTTGCCCGACACCGCTTCGCTCAGGAAGGCCTCGCTGCCGCCGCGCGGCCGCATCACCGCGCGCTCGAACCGGTAGGGCACGAAACTGCGCCGCCCGCTTTCCGCGAGCGCTTCGGCGAGCTCGCGCCAGAACGGGCCGTCGGCGGCGACCGAGCCCCATTTGATCGCCGCAGCGCCTTGCGCATCGGCCTCGAGCCAGTCGAGAAAGGCGTCGAGGCAGGCGCGCGCGTGTGTCGCGCGCACGAGCGGCGTGCCGAGAAAGCAGTGCTTGTACTGCCAGAGCCGCAGGTGGGAAAACGGCAGCCCGCTGTAGCGCGCGACGCGCTCGAGCGGAAACAGGCCGCAGAGGAGCGGCCGAGCGCCGCCGTGGTCGGCGTAAGCCAGCACGTACCGAAGATTCGCGTCCCGGCCGAAGACGTCGATCGCGGGGAGCATCATCCAGGGCTCGTGGAACACGTTCGGCTCGAGCGCTGCGGCCGCGAGGTCGTTCCAGGCCGCCAAGTGGCTGGCGAGCGTCGCGGGATGATCGAGAACCGTGATGCGCATGGATTTCAACTTGGACGTTCGGCATTTTCGTGATCCGCATGGCGTGTCGCCACCGCCCGGCATGATCCGAGCAGATATGGGCCGCTTGGCACTCGGCTTGCTTCGATCCTTCCTTTACGACCCAAGGAGGTGCGCCATGGCCAAGACCGTCATCGGGCTGTTCGACAATCTCAGCGCGGCCCAAGCCGTACTGCGCGAGCTCGCGGAAAACGGCATCGCCGAGCACGACATCGGCTTCATGGCCGACCAGGGGCATGGCGTACCAGGCACCGCTCAGCTTAACGAAAGCGAAGGCGAAGGCGCGGACGACGCCCTGGGCATCGTCATCACCGTCGCCGCGGACGAGCCCGGACTGGCGGCTCGGGCGCACGCCATCCTGGAGCGCCACGGCGCTTTGGACATCGACGAGCGCGACGCGGAATGGAAGAAGCAGGGCTGGAAGGGTCGCTTCGAAACCGAGGGCTACGGCGGGCCCGAGCGGCGGGCGAACAACACGCCCTGGCTCGGCCCCGAGCGGCGCAAGGCCGCCTAGGCGCCGGCCAGCCGCCCCGGCAGCAGCTTCCTGACGAAGGCGCTGGGCTTCCTGCGGTAGACGCGTCGCGCCAGCTTCAAGGCCTTCTTCTGCAGCTTGGCCCGGCGCGCCTCGATGTGCGCGACGAGCTTGCGCTCGGCCTTCGATTGCAACGGCAGCGCCAGGATTTTTGCCTCCAGCGCCGCCAGGTCATGATCATCGCCGAGGCGGTCGGCAACCTTCGCTGCCCGCTTCGAGAGCTTCTTCAGGCGTCGGGATCCGCCGTCGGCGGCGATTGCGAGCGCCTGTTGAAGGTACTTCACCTGCTTGCGCGATTCGTGGAGCGATTTGGCGGAGCCTTCCGAGCGGGCGTTCTTCAGCGTCTTGCGTCCCTTGCGGTAGACGCGCTCGAACCCCGCGCGCAGGAGCGGCGCGTCGTGGAGCGGGAAGCGCCAGTATTCGGCGCGCTCGCCGGCGTCCTGCAGGGAATATTCGATCGCGGCGAGCCTTTTCCCGCCGAGCAATCGCAGCCGCGCGCGGCTGCGTTCCTCTCGCAGCGTGCGTCGCACCTCCAGGAGCATCGCGCGGCGCGCGGGCTTCTTCTCCCGCTCGAGCAGCTCGCGCACCACCTCGAGCCCGACGGCGGCATCGCGCACGCCGGAGAGCGGGCGCGCCGCGTCGCGCAGCTCCACGTTTTCCTGGCTGTAGGCCGCATCGCCGACCGTGTCGCGCAGCAGGCGCAACGCCGCACGCGCCCGCTTGAGGTCTTTTCGCACCTGGTGCATCGCCGCGTCGTTCGGCGGGCGCCGTTCCCAGAGGGCCTGCAACGCGTCGGCGATCTCGTCGCAGAGCGCGCCGCGCACCGCGCCGCTATTCGGCTTCATCGGGCGCACCGCCGACGCCGGCGAGGTCCTCCTGCTTGACCTTGTCGGTGTTGAACTTGCCGGCGCGCTCGCGCATCGTCTTCAGCACGTCCTCGAGCGGCGGCGGCTCGCCCTGCATCCAGCGCAGGGGGTTGATGCGCGCGATGACGAACGCGCGCAGGTAGGGGCTCACGAATCCGCGCGCCTTGAGCTTGCCGATCACGGCCGCCACGCGTTCGTCGAGATCCATGAGCATATCGGCGTGCTTCTCGTGATCCTTCACGGCCCTGGAGAGCGGTTGGTCGGAAAACTTCTCCAGGCGGCGTACTACCGGGTTGTAGGCGCCGCCGGCGAACTTGCCGTTGCGCTCGTAGCACATGCCCATCGTGACGAACGCAGCCTCCTCGAGGTAGTACGCGAACTGCGTCTCCGGGCGCTTCGCGTCCTCGTCGATGAGGCCGCGGTAGATCCGGATCACCTCGAGCGATTTCTCCCGCAGGTTGTGCGCCTTCTCGGTGTTCAGGGCGAGGATCTGCCAGGCGATCTCACGCTTCGGCACCACGAGGGCGGTAATCGAGCGTGCGCCGAGCCTGCGCATCGCCATGAGGCGGTGCATCCCGTTGGGAGTCCAGAAACCCTTGTCGGGCGCAGTGACCGCGATGATCGGATCGAGAAACATTCCAGTGCGATCTAGAACGTCGGCGAGGCGGCGGTGGTGGGCCTGCGACAGGTCCCGCTGGAAAGGGGTCGGCTCGACGCTCTCGAGCGGCAGGATGGCCACCAGCACCGGCTCGCGCCCCAGCGGATCCTGGTAGGAGCCGAGAAGCTGGCCGCCGACGCTTTCCACCCGCCGCGCCGCCTCTTCGGCCGCGCCACTCAGGTTCTCGAGCCGTGACTCGGCGGGTGTTAACCCCCGCGTTGCGGCTTTCGCCTTCCTTGGCCGGCGCTTCGCCGGCGCGCGCTTCAGTCCCGATTTCGCTTTCGCCATGCGCGATTGTAGTAACAACTTTACGGAGGACGCGGCGCATTGACGCATTGACGCCACGCGGTTGAACGATGCCAAATGCCAAACTACCGTCAACCCGGTTCATCGGCTCGTAACACACCGCAGCGTACACTGAAGACGCATGGCTTCATTGCGGCAATGGTTCAGGCACCAGCGTCTCCAGCTCGGCGAATGGCTCTACTGGCGGCGGCAAGCCGAGGTGCGCACAAGAAAAGCCGGCCTTTCAGCCCGCTCTCCGGTACATAGAGCTTCCAAGGCGCGCTAGCCGAGGGTTAGCGCAGCGAGGCGAAGAACTCGACGATCTCGCGCGCGAGGAGTTCCGGCTGCTCGAGCGCCGCGAAATGGCCGCCGCGCGGCATCGTCGTCCAGCGGCGGATGTCGGTGTAGGTGCGCGCCGCGAGCGAGCGCGGCGGCCGCAGGATCTCCCTCGGGAAGGCCGCGTAGCCGGTGGGGACGTCGACCGTCTTGCCTTCCGGGATCGGCCACGGGCCGTGCATGCGCGCGTAGTACGGCCAGAACGACGAGCCGATCGCGCCCGTAAACCAGTAGAGCGAGACGTTGGCGAGGAGATCGTCGCGGCTCACCGCGTTCTCGATCACGCCGCTGCAGTCGCTCCACTTCCAGAACTTTTCCGCGATCCAGGCGGCGAGCCCGGCTGGCGAGTCGGTGAGCGCATAAGCGAGCGTCTGCGGCTTGGTGCCCTGGATCCACTGGTAGCCGGTTTCCTCCTTCAGGAAATGCGCGAGCTCCGCCAGGTAAGCGGCTTCTTCTTCATTTTGGTGAGGAATCTTCGGGTCACGCCGCACGGCGAGCAGATTCAGATGGATGCCGATCAACTTCTCGGGGTGGCGCCAGCCGAGGACCGAGCTGACGAACGCACCCCAGTCGCCGCCCTGCGCGGCGAACCGCCGGTAGCCGAGCACGTCCGTCATGAGCTCGCCGAAGAGGTCCGCAATGTCCTCGACCGCGAAGCGCTTCTGTCCCGGGCGGAACGAAAGCGCGTAGCCCGGGAGCGAAGGCGCCACCACCGTGAAGCGCTCGGTGAGGAGCGGGATCAGGCGGCGGAACTCCACGATCGATCCGGGCCAGCCGTGCGACAGGAGGAGCGGGATCGGCTGCGGCCCGCGGCCGGGCTCATGGATGAAGTGAAGCTCGATCCCGCCGAGCGGTACGGTGAACTGGCGCAAGCCGTTGAGGCTCGCTTCCTGCGCTCGCCAGTCGAACCCGGTGCGCCAGTAGGCGACGAGCTCCTCCATGTACGCGCGGCTGGTGCCTGTCGACCAGCGCTCGAGCGGCGGCTCGTCCGGCAAGCGAGTGCGCGCGAGGCGCCCGCGCAGGTCCTCGAGCGCGGCTTCGGGGATGTTCAGGCGAAATGGCCGAGTTTCGCGGCTCATGAGTCCCTCGTTTCTCCTTTAGTATGTTCCTAAAGGAGAGCTCATGATCGACCTCTACGCTGCGGCGACCTCGAACAGCATGCGCGCCAGGATGGCGCTCGAGGAATGCGGCCTCGCTTACACCTTCCACCCTGTCGCGCTCGAGAAGGGCGAGCACAAGACGCCGCAATTCCTGGCGCTGAACCCGAACGCGCAGGTGCCGGTGGTCGTGGATCACGAAGGCCCGGGCGGCAAGCCGATCACGCTGTCCCAGTCGACCGCGATCCTGATCTACTGCGCCGAAAAGTCCGGCAAGCTCATGCCCAAGGACGGCGCCGCGCGCGCGGCGATGTGGCAGGCGCTGATGAGCGGCTCGACCGACATCACGCCCCAGATCGGCTCGATCTTCGCGGTGCAGCGCTCCAAGGAGCCGCACGCGCCGACCGCGAAGATGTTCAAGGACCGCTTCCGCGAGTACTTCAAGGTCTGGGACGCCGCGCTGGCCAGCCGGAAGTACGCCGCCGGCGCCGGGATGACGATCGCCGACATCTCGCTCTACGCGGGGTGGGTCCGCGCCAAGGGCGCTCTACCCGACCTGTGCGAAGGACTGCCGAACCTCGAGCGCTGGGCGATGGAGATGGCCGCGCGCCCGGCGATGCAGCGCGCGACGAAATTCTGACGCCCTCAGTTCCGTTCCGGTGCCAGCGGGATCCGCGGCAGCCAGGAGAGCCACTCGTCCTTCGGCTTGTCGTACAGGAAGAACACCGTGCCGGGCTTGGCGCGCGGCGCCTTTTCGCTCGGGGTCGCGAACTCGATGCCGCCGGTGGCGATGGCGCGCAACGATTCGATGTCGACATCGATTCCCTTGAGCAGGCTGCCGTGCACGTTGACTCCGCTCGTGTCCCAGAACGCCGAGCCCTGGCGCACGAGGCCGGCGTAGCGCTCGTAGATGAGCACGTGCACGTCCGCCGAGGTGGCGTTCGGGGCGAGATCGACGTTCTGCACCACGCCGACCTCGACGCCGCGGTAGTGCACCGGCGTGTTGGCGCGGATCGAGCGCGGCCGCTCGGCGCGCAGCACGATCTTGAGCCCAAGCATGCCGAGACCCACCGGAGCGGAATCGAGCCCGGCGAATTCGTACGCCTTGGGCGCGTCCTCGTTCCTCGGCGGCAGCACCTGGATCTCCGGCCCGGTCAGCACGGTGTTGAGTCCCTGCACGTTGCCCAAGCCCACCTGCGGCCGCACGATCCAGAAGGTTGCCCCCTCGCGCGCGACCGCGTTCGCTGCGTCGCGCTGCAGGCGCGTGCGCACAAGGACATGCTTGTGATCGCGGCTGAGCCCCACCCCGCTCACCTCGCCGATGACCACGCCGCGGTACTTCACCGGCGTGACGCCGACCCGCAGGCCGCCGCCGTCGCTGAAGCTGATGGTGACCTCGGGGCCGCGCTCCTGATAGCGCTGCCAGATGAGCCAGCCGGCGACCGCCGCCGCGACGAGCGGAACGAGCCAGGCGAAATTGAACAGCCGGCGCCGGCGCAGCCGCGCCTTCGGCAGCTCTTCGCCGGTCACCTTCGGCGCTCCCAGATGGTCTGCGGGTCGAAGCTAGCCGAGGCGAGCATGGTAAGGACCACCACCGCGGTAAAGGCAATGAGCCCCGGCCCGGGCCGGATGGTGGCGATCTGCCCGAGCTTCACCAGCGCAACGAGGATCGCCAGCAGGAAGACGTCGAGCATCGCCCAAGGGCCGATGACGTCGATGAAGCGATAGATGCGAGTGCGGCCGTGCAGGCGCCGCCCCACGCCGAAGCGGGCGCTGACGACGAGGTATAGCAGCCCTGCGAGCTTGAGGATCGGGATCACGATGCTGGCCATGAATACGATGAGCGCGACGAAGTATTGCCGGGTCTGCGCCAGGCTCACTACGCCGTCCCACACCGTGCTCTCGCTGAAGGCGCCATAGAAATGCATGCGCAGGATGGGGTAGATGTTGGCCGGGATATAGAGGATCAGCGCGGCGATCGCGAGCGCCGCGGTCACTTGCAGGCTGCCGTGCGGTCCTTCACTCACGGTCGAGCCGCAGCGCGGGCATTCGGCGCGCTGGCCGCGCGCGGGCGCCTCGACCTGCAGGGTAAGCCCGCAGGTCGGGCAGCGGAGGACCTCCGGCCGGACCATTTCCGTTTTGCAGCAAATTACAGGCCATGACCACCCCGCCCCAACGACCATGACGGCGCCGCGATCGTTCGCCGCCCTGCGCCAGCCGAGGTTCCGCCTCTTCTTCCTCGGCGTCGCCTCGGTGATGATGGCCGACGCCATCGAGCACGTGATCAGCTACTGGGTCCTGTTCGAGAAGTTCCATTCGCCCACGCTCGCCGGCTTCGCGATCGTCTCGCACTGGCTCCCTTTCCTGCTGTTCTCGGTCTACAGCGGGGCCGCGGCCGACCGCCACGACCCGCGCCGCATCATCCAGATCGGGATGGCGCTCTTCATGGCGGCCTCGCTCGCCTGGGGCTTCCTCTTCTTCACCGACACGCTGCGGACGTGGCATGCCGCCGTGCTGCTCATCGTGCACGGTTGCGCCGGCGCGACCTGGGGCCCGTCGGCGCAGGTGCTGATTCACCACATGGTCGAGCCGCAGACCCTGCCGAGCGCGGTGCGGCTCACCGCGACCGCGCGCTGGGCCGGCCTGATGCTCGGCCCGGCGCTCGGCGCGCCGTTGCTGCTGCTTCTTGGGCCGACGTACGGCATCCTGGTGAACGCGCTCATTTATCTGCCGTTCATGCTGTGGGTTCGCACGATCCCGTTCAGCCGCAAGGCGAGCCCGCCGCCGCTGCGCGGCTTCGGCGACGTCGCCGCCGCGGCGCGCGTCGTGGCGGCGAACCGGGTGCTCGCCTCCATGACGCTGCTCGCCGGCTGCGCTTCGCTGCTGGTGGGCAACGCGTACCATGCGCAGCTGCCGGAATTCGCGCGCGATTTCGGCCACGTCGACGCCGATATCACGTACAGCCTGCTGTTCGCGGCCGACGCGCTTGGCGCGCTCACCGCCGGCCTGGTGCTCGAGAGCCGCGGCTTGCTGCCGCCTCGGGCGCGCACCGCGTTCGTCCTGGCGATCCTGTGGTGCCTAGCCATCGGTTCGTTCGCGCTTTCGGCGTCGTACCCGCTCGCGCTCGCGCTCCTCTTCGCCGCCGGCTTTCTCGAGCTGTCCTTCTACGCCATGGCGCAGACGCTCGTGCAGCTGCACGCGCCGCCCGAAATGCGCGGCCGCGTGATCGGCGTCTTCGTCATGTCCGCCATGGGGTTGCGCGCGTTCAGCGGGGTGACCGTCGGCGTCGGCGGCAGCCTGATCGGCATCCACGCGTCGCTCGCGATCAGCGCCGGGGTGCTGTTCGCGCTGCTCGCCTTCGGCTTCGCAATTGCGACAAGATGGCGTTCTTGAACACGCGCCTGCAGGACGCATCCAGGCTCGCCCAGGCCGGACGGTTCGCCGACGCGGCGCGGCTTTATAACGAGTTTTTGGAAACAAACCCGGATCACGCGGAGGCGCTGCATTTCCTCGGCATTTGCCTCGTCCGCAGCGGCCAGCGCGACGAAGGCATGCCCCTCATCGAGCGCTCCGTCGGCCTCGCACCGCGCAACAGCCTCTACCGGCAGAATTTCGGCCTGATGCTGGCCGAAGCCGGGAAGCTCTCCGCCGCCGAAGCCCAGTTCGGCGCAATTCTCCAATCCGAAAAGGACAACGCGACGGCGCACAACTATCTCGGCACGGTGCGCCAGCGGCTCGGCCGGATGGACGAGGCGATCGCCTCCTACGAGGAGGCGCTGCGCCTGAGGCCAGGGGACGCCGCGGCTGCCAACAATCTCGGCTACTGCCTGCTCGAGCGCGGCGAGCTCGAACGCGCGCTGCCCTGGCTGCGTAGGTCGATCGCCGCCGACGCGACGAGCCCCATGGCGCACAGCAACCTCGGCAACGCCTTGCGCGAGATGGGCGACCCGCGCGGCGCCGCGGAGTGCTACCGGCGCGCGCTCTCGCTCGCGCCACGGTTCGCCAACGCGCACCACAACCTCGCGCTCACGCTGCGCGACCTCGGCGATCCGGCGGCCGCGCTTGACGCGGCGCGTGCCGCCGTGCGTTGCGATCCCGGGCACCGCGCCGCGTGGCAGCTGTTCGCGGAAATCATGGGTGGGATGCGCTTTGCGCAATGGGACGCGGAGCTCGCCGCCGACTGCGAGCGGCTCTTCTCCCAGGCAGAAGTCGACGTGCAGCCCTGCGCGGAGGCAATCCTTAGCCTCGCGCGCACCGGTCCGCGCGGAAATTTGTTCCTGCTCCTGCTCGAGTACGCGCTCGTCGCCGACGAGGCCTTCGAGCGCGAGATGACCGCGCTGCGCCGTGAGACGCTCGAGACGCCGTCGCTTGAGCTGTGCTGCGCGCTCGCACAGCAATGCTTCCTCAATCAATACGTTTGGGGCGAGACCGAAGCGGAGGCGGCGCGCGTCGCCGCTCTCGAGCGCGCGGCAAGCACGCCGCTCGAACTCGCCGCGCTCGCCATGTACCGCCCGCCGCAAGGGCATGAGAAGCCTGCGGGCGGGGGCGACGCGTTCGAGCGCATGTGGCGGCGGCTCGTGGAGGAGCCCGCGATCGAGCGTGCGCTGAGTGTCGAACCGCTCACCCCGGTGAGCGACGAGGTGTCGCGCCGCGTGCAAGCCCAGTACGAAACGAATCCGTACCCGCGCTGGCAGCGCGCGCCGGTGCCGGGCGCCTTTCCGCTGCCGCGCATGCTGCGCTCCCTTTTTCCGCACGCGGACCCCGCCAAGCTCGCGGCGCCGGATGCGCCCGACATCCTCATCGCCGGCTGCGGCACGGGTCGCCATGCCGCCGTCACCGCGCAGCTCCAGCCGCACGGCCGGGTGCTCGCGGTCGATATCAGCCGCGCGAGCCTCGCCTACGCGATGCGCCGCTGCACCGAGCTTGGGCTCGGCAACCTGCGCTTTGCCCAAGCCGACCTCCTCGAGCTTGGCACGCTCGAGGAACGCTTCGATCTCATCGAGTGCAGCGGCGTGCTTCACCACCTGCGCGAGCCGCTCGAGGGCTGGCGCGTGCTCCTATCGCTCGTCAGGCGCGGCGGATTCATGAAGCTCGGCCTGTATTCGGAAGCAGCCCGCAGGCACGTCGTAGCCGCGCGCGAAATCGTTAAAGGATTGTCGGTCACCGAGGCGCGTTGGCGCCTGTTCGAGCTTCCGGCGAGCCACCCCGCGCGCGCGGTCACCGCGCTGCGCGATTTCTACAGTGCCTCGGGCGCGCGCGATCTCGTCCTGCACGTGCAGGAGCATCGCTTCACGATTCCGCAGCTCGCCTCGGCGATCGCCGAGCTTGGCGTCGAGTTCCTCGGCTTCGAGCTCCCGGGGCTCAGGCTCTGCCTGTCGCTCGAGCAGTGGGACGCCTACGAGAGCGCGAACCCCGACACCTTCGCCTCGATGTACCAGTTCTGGATCAGGAAGCCCTGAGGAGATGCTATGAAGGAATGGAACACCGGCCTGATGGCCCATCTGGGAATGCGCTTCGTGGAGGTGGGGCCCGACAAGGTGGTCGCGGAGCTCGAGGTGCGCGCCGAGCTCGCCACCGTCGGCGGCGCGCTCCACGGCGGCACGCTGATGGCGCTCGCCGACAGCGTGGGCGCGGCGGGAACCGCGGCGATGGGGCTGCGCACCGCGACGCTCGAGTCGAAGACCAACTTCTTCGCCGCCGCGCTGCAGGGGACCATCCGCGCGGAGTCCATGGCGCTCCACAAGGGCAAGCGCACGCACGTGTGGCAGACGCGGGTCACGGACCAGGCCGGGCGGCTGCTCTCGCTCACGATCCAGACCCAGATGATCCTGTGAACGGCGTCGCCGCCGCGGTGGTCTCGAGCGCGCTCGGCGGCTCGGCCGCGGCGCTCACGCGCTACGCGATCGGCGCTTCCGACCCGGTGACACTTGCGGCGTTCCGCTTCGGCATCGGCTTCCTGCTGATCCTGCCGCTCGCGCTCGCGGCCGGAGCCAAATTTCCGCAGGGGAACGACCGGCTTGCGGTCGCCGGCCTGGGAATTCTCTTCTTCGCCGTGTTCTTTTTTGCCTACAACATCGCGATGAGCCTGACGAGCGCCGCGCGCGGCTCGCTCGCGCTGTCGGTGCTGCCGCTCACCACGATGCTCGCCGCGGCGCTCCTGCGCCGTGAGGAGCTCACGCGGCGCAAGACCCTCGGCGTGCTGATCGCCATCGCCGGCGTCGCCATCGCGCTCTCCGCGGGCCTCGCCGACGCGCCCGCGGGCGCATGGCGAGGCGACCTCATCATGGCGGCGGCGACGGTCTGCATGGCGCTCTATAACGTGTGGTCGCGGCCGCTGATGGCGCGCTCGAGCATGCTCGGGTTCCTGGCCGCCGGCATGGGTTGCGGTGCGGCTGCAAGCGTTTTGCTCGCGTGGGTTTCAGGCGGCCTGGCGGCGACCCGTGCATTCGCTCCGCCGCAGTGGCTCGCGGTGCTCTGTCTCGGCGTCTTCGGCGGCGCCGCGGCGTTCTATCTCTGGGTCTACGCGCTCGAGCGCACCACGCCGACACGCGTCGCCAACACCATGACGGTCAACCCGGTCGCCGCGTCGCTCCTCGCCGCGGTGCTCATTGGCGAGCCGCTCGGAGTCCATCTTCTTTTCGGCGTTGTCGCGGTCGCAGCCGGGATCTGGCTCGCTTCGTCAACACCCGTTGCGCGATAGACTGGCTGGGTAGATGTCTGTTGTCGATAAAGCGTTCGATGTGCAAGGCCACCGCGGCGCGCGCGGCCACGCCCCGGAAAACACGCTGCCCGGCTTCGCGCGCGCGCTCGAGCTCGGCGTGAGCACCTTCGAGCTCGACGTCGGCGTGAGCCGCGACGGCGTAGTCGTGATCCACCACGACCGCCGGCTCAATCCCGACGTGGCGCGCGGCCCGGACGGCCGCTGGGTCGCCGCGCCCGCGCCGCTCATCCGCGAGCTCGACTTCGACGAGCTGCAGCGCTACGACGTCGGCCGCATCCAGCCGGGCTCGGAGTACGCGCGGCGCTTCCCGCGGCAGCAGCCGGTCGATGGCGCCCGGATCCCCGCATTGGCCGAGCTTCTGGAGCGCCATCGCTCCGCGAGCGTACGGTTCAACATCGAGCTGAAACTGCTTCCCGATGCGGCCGACGAGACTTTGCCGCCAGAGCCTTTCGCCGCGGCGGTCGTGGCAGTGCTGCGAAGCGCCCGCATGGAAGGGCGCTGCACGCTGCAAAGCTTCGACTGGCGCGTGGTCAAGATCATCGAACGCGAGGCCCCCGAGCTCGCCACCGCCTACCTGACGGAGCGGGAAGATTCGGACCCGAGCAAGGTTGCCGCCGCTGGCGCGCGCACCTGGTCGCCGGATTTCAGCGCGCTCGACCCTGCGAGGGCCGCGGCAGCGCGCGGATTCGGGCTGAGGCTGATTCCCTGGACCGTGAACGAGCCCGCGGACATCCGGCGCATGCTCGAGCTGGGAGTGGACGGGCTGATCAGCGACTATCCTGACAGGGTCATGCAGGCCCTCTAGTTTCGAAAGGGTTTCGAAAGGGATTCGAAAGCGATCACCGTGACGATTGCGCCCACGGTATCCTGAGCCCGGATGCCGCCGGTCACACTCAACCTGATCATCGCCAACGTGGCGGTGTTCCTTCTGGAGAGCGCGGGCACCCTTTCGCCCGAGGGCATGCTCGCGCTGTGGCCTCCGGTCTCCGGACCGTTCGGGTCCAACTTCGAGCTCTGGCAGCTAATCACCTACAGCTTCCTCCACGGGAACACCGCGCACATTTTCTTCAACATGTTCGCGCTGTACATGTTCGGGTCGGATGTCGAGCGCCTGTTCGGAGCGCGCTTCTACGCCGCGTACTATTTCGTGAGCGTTTTCGCGGCGGCGATCTGCCACCTCGTGGTCACTACCTGGATGGGCGCGGATCCAGTCCCGACGGTGGGCGCCTCCGGCGGCATCTACGGGGTGCTGCTCGCCTATGGGCTTTACTTTCCTCACCGGCAGGTGATGCTGCTCATCCCTCCCATCCCGATGAGCGCGCGCACGCTCGTGGTCGTGTACGCGGTGCTCGAGCTGGTGCTCGGCGTCACGGGAACCGCCGCCGGGGTCGCGCACTTCGCGCACCTCGGCGGCATGCTGGGTGGCTATCTCATGATTCGCTATCGCCGCGGATTCAGGAATTAGATTCGGGAACTCGACATGGAAAACCCCAAAGTCATCGCCCTTGAAGAGCATTACTACGACCCCGAGGTCGCGAAGCACTTCCAGCAGGGAGGACCCGAGCAGCGGCTCCCCGACCTGCGCAACCGCCTCCTCGACGTGGGCGGGGGGCGCATTCGCGAGATGGACGAAGCCGGCATCGACGTGCAGGTGCTCTCGCACGCGGCGCCGGCGACGCAGCGCATGGACGCCGAAACCGCGGTGCCGCTGGCGCGCCAGGCGAACGACCGCCTGCTCGAGACCATTCGCGCGTCGAACGGACGCTTCGAGGGCTTCGCCGCGCTGCCGACCGCCGATCCGGCGCGCGCCGCGGACGAGCTCGAGCGCACGGTGCGCCTGGGATTCAAGGGCGCGATGATCCACGGCCTCGCGAACGGCCAGTGGCTCGACGACAAGCGCTTCTGGCCGATCTTCGAGCGCGCGCAGGCGCTCGACGTTCCCGTGTACATGCATCCGGCGATTCCGCATCCCGCGGTCGCGGAGGTCTATTACAAGGATTACCTGAAGCAATATCCCGCGCTCCTCACCGCGGCCTGGGGCTTCGGCGTCGAGACCGCGACGCAGGCGATCCGCATGGTGCTGTCGGGCATGTTCGAAGCCTATCCGCGGCTGAAGATCATCCTCGGGCACCTGGGCGAGGGGCTGCCGTTCTCGCTCTGGCGCATCGACATGGCCCTCGGGCGCCAGAGCAACCGCGGCTCGTCCTTCCGCGACATTTTCCGCGACCACTTCTGGATCACTACCAGCGGCAATTTCTCGACCGCGGCGCTGCTGTGCTCGGTGCTCGAGATGGGCGCGGACCGGATCCTGTTCTCGGTGGACTACCCTTTCGTGCTCAACCCGCCGGGCGTCAGGTGGATGCAGGACATCCCGTTCGGCCCGGAGGACCGCGCGAAAATCTACGGCGGCAACGCGCGGCGCCTGCTCCGGATGTAGCGTCGGGAATAGACTTTGCGACACCGACGTTTGCAGGTCAGTCCGCGAAAGGATCCACTCATGCTCAGACCCCTCCATGCCGCCATCGCCGCCCTCGCCCTTAGCCCGGCAGCCCTCGCTCAAACGACGAACACTTCCGGCAGTGCGACGTTCTCCCCGTCGACGCAGCAGGTACAGTTCGTCGCCCCCCAGCTCATTCCGTTCGCCGGCTCGACCGGCAACTTCGAGAGCCTCGTGTCCGGCCTCACTAGCGGGACAGCGGTGACGCTCGCCACCGTAGGCGCCGACGGCTCCCTGCAGATCGTAACCTTCACGCCGTCGAAGGCGGTACCGGCGGGCGACGCAGCGCGCCTGCTCGAAACGGCGCGCCAGAACTTGATCGCGCGCGGCGTCGCCGCACCGACCGGCGCCCAGATCGCGGCTTCGCTGATGGGGGGAACCATCACCACGGTTTCCGGCACGAGCACGCTCACCGGCGTGCTCACCGGGACGAGCAGCTCTCCTACGCCGGTCCTGGTGAGCACCAATGCCGCCGCGCTCCAGACCGGCGCGGCGAACTCGAACCTCTCTCCGGCGCAGCTCGCCGCCGTGCGCAATGCCCTCGCCACTGGGACGGCCGTCACGCTCACCACGGCGGGTAAACAGAACGTCGTGTTCTCCCCCAGCGGAGCGCGCCTGAGCGACCTCGAGGTGAACCAGGCGCTGCAGCTCGCCGGCACGTTGCTCGCCCAGCAGGGCGTGCTCAATCCAACCCCTGACCAGCTCCGCGCGGCGCTCTTCGGCGGCACGATCGTCGGCGCGAATGGCGCCGTATTCCCCGTTCAGGGCGTGCTGCAGGGCCAGGTGCGCAACACGAGCAGCAGCAGCGCAGGCATTACGAGTGCCTCGCCGTCGACCAACAGCAGCGACTCGTCGGTCGCCGGCACCAGCAACTCGACGCTGACCGGGACCAGCAACTCGACGGTGAGCGGCACCAGCAACTCGACAGTGGGAACCAGCAACTCGACGCTGGGAACCAGCAACTCGTCCATTGCCGGGACCAGCAACTCGTCGTCGGCCGCTACGAGCAGCTCGTCCAACACCGCGACCAGCAACTCGTCCAGCGCCGGCACCAGCAATTCGCCTGGTGTCGCAAGCCCGGGCGCGTCCTCGTCCGGCGGCACGACGATGGGAGCGGTCGTGCCGCGCGGGCGCCGGTAAGACGGCGGCCCCAGGGGAGGCTTCGTGCTGCTGCGCGTCCTGCTCCTTTCGCTTGCCTGCGGTTCGGTTTTTGCGCAGGCGTTTCCCGTCAAGCCGATACGCGTCGTGGTCGGCTATCCGCCGGGCGGCTCGGGCGATTTCACGACGCGTCTCGTCGCCGACGAGATGGCGAAGGAACTCGGTGTCGCGGTGATCGCCGACAACCGCCCGGGCGCGGGCGGCAACATCGCCGCCGAAATCGTGGCCAAGGCGCCCGCCGACGGCTACACGCTGCTCAACGCCTGGCATCACGCGATCAACATCGCGCTCTACAAGAGCGCGAATTACCAGGAGAAGGATTTCGCCGCGGTGTGCCGGGTCGCAACCGGCGCCACCGTGCTGGTGGTGAACAACAGCCAGCCGTTCGACAACCTGCGCGAGCTCATCGACTACGCGCGGCGGAACCCGGGGAAGCTCTTCAACGCGTCTGCAGGCTTCGGCTCCGCGCCGCAGCTCGCGGCAGTCCTGTTCGAGTCGGTCGCCGGCGTGAAGCTCACTTCGGTGCAGTACAAGGGCGGCGGCCCGGCCGCGCAGTCGCTGCTCGCCGGCGATACCCAGGTGATGTTCGCGACCTCGCCCACGGTGATGGGCTTCATCCGCGCCGGACGCATGAAGCCGCTCGCGATCTCCATGCGCCATGCGTCACCCGCCATTCCCGGTATCCCGGGCGCCGAGGAGGCCGGCCTGCCCGGATACCATTACACGTTCTGGTTCGGCCTCTATGCGCCGGCCGGCACTCCCGCGCCGGTCGTGCGCAGGCTGCACGAAGCCGCTGCGAGGGGCCTGGCAAAACAGGAGGTCCGGGAAAAAATTGCAGCTCAGGGGATGGACGCGACGCCATCGGCCTCGCCGGACGCGTTCGAGGCCGAGCTGCGCGCGGAGGCGCCGATGTGGCGGGACCTGGTGCGCGAGTCCGGAGCGAAGATCGAGTAAAGCGAGCGTTGCGAATTCAGGCATAAAGTTTGCAAGCTGACCCGACGTATGGGCAGCGTCCTCCATCTCCACCGGGGCCTGCAGCGCAAGGAATCCTCCCTTACCGCAGCGACGGAACGGCCGGAGAGCCTCCTCCGGCCAGGCCATAACGTCTGCGCCGTCGCGCTTGCCGAGCGCCTGTCAGTGCTGGTCGACGCGGAAGCTTACTTCCGCGCGTTCCACCGCGCGGCATTGCGGGCGAAGCGCTCGATTACGATTCTCGGCTGGGATTTCAACAGCCAGACGCGGCTGCACTTCGATCCGGTGCCCCAGGGCGGACCGCCGGCGCTCCTCGGCGAATTTCTGAACTACCTCGTGCGGCGCAGGCGCGGCCTGCACATCAACGTGCTCAACTGGGACTACCCGATGGTGTTCGGCGCGGACCGGGAATTTCCGCCGCTGTACGGCTTCGGCTGGAAGCCTTCCCGGCGCGTGCGCCTCAGGTACGACGACACCCATCCGGTGGCCGGCTCGCAGCACCAGAAGATCGTGCTCATCGACGACGCCCTCGCCTTCGCGGGCGGCATCGATCTCACGGTGCGGCGCTGGGACTCGAGCGAGCACGCGCCGGACGACCCGCGCCGCGTCGCCTATGGCAAGCCCTATCCCCCGTTCCACGACCTGATGGTGGCCCTCGACGGCGAAGCGGCGCTGGCGCTGGCGCGCATCGCGCGCGAGCGCTGGCGCCTCGCGACCGGACGCACGCTGAAGGCCGTGTCGGCGCAGAACGATCCTTGGCCGCCCGCGCTCGAGCCCGACCTGCGCGGCGTCGAGGTCGGCATCGCGCGCACCATGCCGCCGCGGGAAGACGCGCCGGCCGTGCGCGAGGTCGAGGCTCTGTATCTCGACCAGATTGCCTCGGCGCGGCGCGAAATCTACATCGAGAACCAGTACTTCACCTCCCCGGGCATCGCCGCCGCGCTCGAGAAGCGCCTCGGCGAGGCCGACGGACCGGAGATCGTGCTGGTGCTGCGCCTGCTGAGCCACGGCTGGCTCGAAGAGGCGACGATGCACGTACTGCGCACGCGCCTCATCCAGCGGCTCAAGAAGGCCGACCGCCACGGGCGCTTCCACGTGTACTACCCGCACATCCCCGGCCTGGGCGAGAGCTGCTGCCTCGACGTGCATTCCAAGATGATGGCGGTCGACGATCGCCAGCTCCGAGTGGGTTCGGCGAACCTCTGCAAGCGCTCGATGGGCATGGACACCGAGTGCGACGTGCTGATCGAGTCGCGCGGCGACGCGCAGGTCGCCGCGGCGATCCGCGGGCTGCGCGACCGGCTGCTCGCCGAGCACCTGGGCGTGGCGGCCGCACGCTTCCGGGAGGTGCACGACAAGACGGGCTCGTTGCACGGCGCGATCGCTTCGCTGCGCGGCGACGGACGCACGTTGCGCGAGCTCGACGAAACCAAGGAATGGCCCGACGCTCTGCTCAGCATCGCCTCGGTGGCCGACCCGAGCGAGCCGATCGCGCTCGACTTCCTGTCGAGCGACCGCGTCTCGGCCGCCAACCAGCAGAACGGCCATCCGGCGTGGGGCCGGCTTGCGCTCTTCGCGCTGCTGATCGCCGCGCTCGCTGCCCTGTGGCGCTGGACCCCGCTCGCCGAGATCGCGAGCGCCGAGCGCGTCATCGACTGGTCCAAGGCGTTCGGCGCCACGTGGTGGGCGCCGATCGTGGTGGTGCTGTCCTACACGCCGGCCTGCTTCGTCATGTTTCCACGGCCCCTGATCACGCTGGCGAGCGTGATCGCGTTCGGACCCTGGCTCGGGTTCCTGTATTCCCTCATCGGCATCGTCTTCGCTTCCGTCGTCACGTTCTTCGCCGGCAAGCGCATGCGGCGCGATACGGTGCGGCGGCTCGCCGGGCCGAAGATCGAGCGCATGGTCGGCGTCCTGAGAAGCCACGGCCTGCTCGCCATGAGCCTGTTGCGGCTCGTCCCGCTCGCACCATTCTTCGTGGTGGGGGTGGTGGCCGGCGCCGTGCGCCTGAAGCTGTGGCACCTCGCCGTGGGCACGGCGGTCGGCATGCTCCCGGGAACGCTCGCCGCCACGCTCTTCGGCGATCAGCTCGAGCACGCGCTCTCCGGCGGCCGGATCAACTGGTGGATCGTGGCAGGTTGCGCCGCGCTGCTCGCCGGCGGCGCGTACCTGGTCAAGCGCTGGTTCGCCAGGATGGCGCACCGCTCGCAGCGCGAAGACCCAGCCGCCAGGTGAAGGCCGACGCGAGCCTCGCCAGCTGGCGCTCGCTCGACGAGCAGCTCGGCGCGGACTGCCTGCGCATCGCGAGCTACAACCTGCACGGCTGCGTGGGGCGCGACGGCGAGCGCGACGCCGAGCGCATCGCGGGCGTGATCGGCGAGCTCGGCTGCGACACGGTCGGCCTGCAGGAGGTCTATCACCTCGACCTCCTCGCCGGGCGCACGGGCCTGCAGGCGATCTCGGGGCCGCCGTACGTGTGGCACGGACGCCATGTCGGCAACGCGCTGCTCACGAGCCGCAAGGTGCTCGAGGTGCGCAACCACGACTACACCTGGCCGAGGCACGAGCCCCGCACCGCGCTCGATGTGGACCTCGACGTCGAGGGGGAGACCGTGCGGGTGATCGTCACCCACCTCGGTCTCAAGCCGGCGGAGCGCCGCTTCCAGGTGCGCAAGCTCCTCGACCTCATCAAGGCGACGCCGCTTTACGAGCGTGTGGTGGTGCTGGGCGACATCAACGAATGGCTCCCGCTCAGCCGGCCGCTGCGCTGGCTCAACGCCCTGCTCGGCCACTCGCCGCGGGAGCGCACTTTTCCCGCGCGCTGGCCGCTCTTCGCCCTCGACCGCGTCTGGGTGCGGCCGCGCCACGCGCTGCTCGCCTTCGGCGCGCATCGTTCCCCGCTCGCGGCGCAGGCATCCGATCACCTGCCGGTCAAGGCGATCATCGGCTCGAAAGAAATGCCGCAGCGCCGTGCGCAGGTCCGCCCGGCGCGCCGGCTGCGCGTTCTGGGTCGACCCGGCTAGGGGGGATATGAAGGGGGGAGATTTATCCTCCCCTTTCCACTCCTAGTCCGCCTTTTTGTCCGCCTTCTGGGTCGCGCCTGCGCTGGCGGAACCCGGTTTCCGCGCGGTCTTCTTGCGAGCCGGGCGCGGCTTGCCGATCGAGTCGTATTCGGCGAAGGAGAGCTTGCCGTCGCGGTTGCGGTCGGCCCGGTCGAACCCCACGGTCACCGCCTCGTTCCCGGCCGCCTCCGCCTTCGAAACGAAGCCGTCGCCGTCGATGTCGAGCCGGCGGAACATCGCCTCCTTGTCCGATGATGGGGGCGCCTTGGCCGTGGAGCCCCCGCTCGCCGAAGCGGTGGCGGGCAGGAAACGCAGCTGGGACTGCGCTTCCCGGACGTTCTCGGTGTCGGCCTGGGCCGCGCCGGCAGCCAGCAGGAG
>DATLUZ010000053.1:0-4399 GCA_035577785.1 Burkholderiales bacterium
TTGAGCGCCTCCTCGGCGATGCCGGTCGCGACCTGCGCAAGGCGCCGCTGCACCGCGCGCTCGCGCACCAGCTCGGCGTAGCGGCGGATGTTGAGCGCGCTCGGCGTGTTCTGCGCCAGCGCGCCGAGGTACGCCGGGCCGCCGGTCTTGTCCTTGTCCTCGCTCGCCTCGACCGACTCCGAGACGGTGACCACGTCGGCGGGCTTCGCTGCCTCGATCAGCCGCGCGATGTGGCGCCACAGCCGCCGGTGATCGTCGCGGTAGAAGTCCTCGCCGGTGACGAGGTCCGCCACCCGGTCGAACGCCTGGTTGTCGAGTAGCAGCGCCCCGAGCAGCGACTGCTCGGCCTCGATCGAATGCGGCGGGACTTTCAGCGCCAGGAGCTGCGGGTCGGCGTTTTCCGAGCGCGCGTACGTAACCTGCTGCGCTAATGCCATCGATCATTCCTCCCCAGAGGACACAGCTTGTTGTCGGACGACGAGCCGCGAATCATCCCCCAACCGCGCCGCGGGACAGGATTGCCAAGTGAAACCTCCGGCGCTCCAACGAAAAAACCGGCATGCGGTGCCCGATTCGCTTGCTGCGCGCGCATGTTCTTAAGAACAAAAGGAGCTTGCGCCAGGGGTTGTGGATTTCCTGTGGTCAGTTTGTGATTAACCTGTTGGCAGTTCTGTATAGTGTAAGTCTGCCACTGTATGTATATCCATGCACGATCGCGGCCAGCGGTACCGCATTCGGTAGGAGGCGCTAAATGCTGAAACTCGAGACCCCCTGGGGCGACGATGACGACGACGACGTGCCTATCGACGACCCCGTGCCTGACGAGGACGATCCCGGCGAGGACGACGACGAGGGCGACGAGGAACCCCTCAGGACAAACGGAGAGCCCGAAATAAAAAGAAAAGGGCTCCCGAGGGAGCCCTTTGCCGGCGGGACAGGAGACTGCGGCCTACTGCTCGCCGATGACCGCCACGGTGATCGTCACCGTCACGTCGGTGTGCAGCACGATCTGGATCGGGAACTCGCCCACCTGCTTGAGCGGCCCCTGCGACATGCGCACCTGCGAGCGCTCGACGTCGTGCCCCTGCTTCTCGAGCGCCTCGACGATGTCGTAGTTGGTGACCGAGCCGAAGAGACGTCCGTCGACGCCCGCCTTCTGGCTGATCTGGAGCTTCAGGTTCTCGAGCTTCGCCGCGCGTTCCTGCGCCTTGGCCAGGGTCTCGTTCTGCGCCTTCTCCAGCTCGGCGCGGCGCCCCTCGAAGTGCTTGATGTTCTCGGGCGTGGCGCGCTTCGCCTTGCCGTGCGGGATGAGATAGTTGCGCGCGAAGCCGTCCTTCACCTTGACCACGTCGCCCAGGTTGCCGAGGTTCGCCACCTTCTCCATGAGGATGACTTGCATGCTCATTTTCCTCTTGGCTTAGTGGAGGTCGGTGTACGGCAGCAGCGCGAGGAAGCGCGCGCGCTTGATCGCGTCCGAGAGCTGGCGCTGGTAGCCCGCCGCGGTGCCGGTGATGCGCGCGGGGATGATCTTGCCGGTCTCGTTGACGAAGTCCTTCAGGACCTCGACGTCCTTGTAGTCGATCCATTCGACCTTCTCGGCGGTGAAGCGGCAGAACTTGCGGCGGCGGAAAAGTGCCCGCTGGCCCTTGTCCTTCTTGTCCTTGCCGAACTTCCCCTTGCCCTTTCCCTTACCTTTGCGCGGCGGAGGCATGCTCTGTTTCCTTTCCCAGTCCTTCGACGAATTCGATGTTGGTCACGTGCAGCACGAGCTTCTTCGAGCGCTTGCTCTTGGCGGCGAGAAATCCGTGCAGCTTCAGTTCCGTGTTCAGTTTTGCGGCTGCCAGGAGCCTGGCCTGCGCAGCGAACGCGATGCCGGCGATTTCCGCCTCCACCTTCCGAGGGTTCCCCGCTTCGGCCTGCTCCGACTCGTGCAGGAGCTTGAATTCCACCGCGGGGATGCCGGCCGGCGTGTAGCGCAGCGCGCTCAGCTCAAGCAGCCGGCCGCTCAGCTCGACCCGGTTCAGTCGGCGCTTCTCCCGGCCGGCCTTCGCCGCCGCGCTCCATCATGGACTTCGACTTCTCCTCGCGCATCATCGGCGAGGGCGCGGTATGCGCCTTGTCCATCTTGATGATGAGATGGCGCAGCACGGCGTCGCTGAATTTGAACGAATGCTCGAGCTCGCCGAGCGTCTCGTTGTCGCACTCGATGTTCATGAGCACGTAGTGCGCCTTGTGCACCTTCTGGATCGGGTAGGAGAGCTGGCGCCGGCCCCAGTCCTCGAGGCGGTGCACCGTGCCGCTGCGGGCGGCGATCACGCCCTTGTAGCGCTCGACCATGGCGGGCACCTGCTCGCTCTGGTCGGGATGGACGATGAAGACGATCTCGTAATGTCGCATGCTCTAGTTGGACTCCTTTTCCTATGGGCTCATGTTGCAAACGGGGCCAACCGCCATGCGTAGCGGTGTGACCAGGAAGGGGGCGGATTATACGCGCGTTCTAGCCGGGGCCGCCGATGCCGAGCTCCTGCTTGACCTGCTCCAGCATGGGCCCGACCTTGCGGACGGCCTGGCGGAGCCGGTCCTCGTTCGTTTCCAGGGTGCCTGCCCAGAAACGGAGCGCTTCGGGATTGTCGGCGTCGATCTTCGCCGGATCGGGTGGCGCGTAGTTCTTAGTATCTAATTTCATGGCGTTAGGGAATCCTCAAAGTTGTCATCTTTCGTTAGACACGGGTGTGCGGCGGGGTTTCCCACACTCGATCGGGGGCTTTCCCGATACGCTTTCCAGCCATGCCCAGACTCGATCGAAGCGGACATTTTCCGGAGCGGTTGGTAAGGCAGGGGCTGGTTTCCCTGGCGGTTGCCGCGCGTATGGTGCACCGCCGAGCCTATCCCCAGCAGTACTCGATCGCCGAGCCCGCGCTCTCCGAGCGCCAGCTCGACGCCCTCGCGCACGTCATCTCGACGCTAGCGCCGATCTACACGGTCAATTACCGCAGCGCCCGGTTCCACCAGCTCGACGAGGCGTCGTTCGAGGGGGGGATGTTCCGGGGCGGCGCCCGCGAAATCGCCTTCAGCGACAGCCGCGCCCCCATCGGCTACTTGGCGGCGCGGGTCGAAAGCGTGCTGGTCGTGGCGCGGAAGCTCCGCGAGATCACGCCGGAGCGCGACGCCGACGCGCTGATTCGTACAGACAGACTCCCGCCGACACCGACACGTTGAGGCTCTCGACCTCGCCGCGCATGGGAATGCGCACCAGGAGGTCGCACGATTCGCGGGTCAGCCGCCGCATGCCCTCGCCCTCGGCGCCGAGCACCCAGGCGATCGAGTCCGGCAGGTCGGCCTCGTAGAGGGTCTGTTCGGCGCGCTCGTCCGCGCCGACCACCCAGATGTTGCGCTCCTTCAGCTCCGAGAGCGTGCGCGCCAGGTTCGTCACCATCAGGTAGGGCGTCATTTCGGCGGCGCCGCTCGCCACCTTGGACACCGTCGGGGTTAGGCCCACCGCACGGTCCTTGGGCGCCAGCACCGCATGCGCGCCGGCGCCGTTCGCGACCCTCAGGCAGGCGCCCAGGTTGTGCGGGTCGGTGACGCCGTCGAGCACGAGGAGCAGCGGATGTTCCACGCCCTCCAGGATTTCATCCACGGAATCCGAAGTCTTCTTGATCTCGATGCGGGCGACGACGCCCTGGTGCCGGCCGCCGCCGTAGAAGCCGTCCAGGCGGCGGGTCGGCACGCGCATGAGGTGTACCTTCGCGCGCTCGGCCACGGCAGCCAAGTCCTTCGCGCGGGCATCATTGCGCGTCTCGTCGAGATAGATCTCCAGCACCGACGAGGGATCGGCGCGCAGCCGCGCGAGTACGGCGTGAAAGCCGAACACTACCCGCGGCTCACGGGCTCCTTGGCGGCTCATCTCTTGAGTCTCGCGGCCGCCTCATCGAGCGGCAATTCCAAGTCAAAGCGAGAGAGCCTCACGACGAACTGGCCGGTGTGGTAGTGGTCAATGTCGTCAACCGAGCCAAATGGGTTGTCCCTCAGGTATCGGTACACGTCCTCCATGAAGTTCAATGCGCGATGCATGAACTCCGTTGGCGCCGGCGAGGGGAATTGAATCGAGATGATGGGCTTAGCCACCTGAGGATGTACCGTCCAACTCCAATAAACGTGGTCTGTCCCTGTTTTTTACGCCGGAACGAGGTCGATCTTGCGCTGATCGAGGTCGACGCGCACCAGCTTCACGCTCATGCGATCGGCGAGCCGGAAACGCTTGCCGGTGCGCTCGCCTATGAGCGCGTGATGCGCCGCATCGTGCTGGAAGTAGTCGCGGCCGAGCTCCGAGATGTGCACCAGGCCGTCGACGAAGTAGTCGTCCAGGGTGACGAAGAGGCCGAAGGGCACCACGCCG
>DATLUZ010000054.1:0-4900 GCA_035577785.1 Burkholderiales bacterium
CAGGATTCGAGGCGGCGTTCGCGTACGCCTTCATGGCGCCGGCCGGCGCCTCCGTCGACGTGGTGAAGACGCTCAACCGCGAGATGCTGCGCGCTCTTGCGCAGCCTGACGTGCAGGAGAAGAACCGCACGTTCGACTACGTCGCCACGGGCCTCGACCCGAGCCAGTCGGCGGCGTGGCTGAAGGACAACCGGGACCGCTGGGCGCAGGTCATCAAGCGCGCCGGTATCATGATGGAATGACGCTGAAGGATCATCCCTCGCTAAGCCAGCGGGTCGCGGAAGAGCTGCGCCGCTCGATCCTCACCAACCGGCGCCGTCCGGGCGAGCGCCTCGTTGAGGACCGTCTCTCCGAGGAGCTCGGCGTATCGCGCGTTCCGATCCGCGAGGCGCTCCGCATGCTCGCCGGCGAGGGGCTGGTCGACATGCAGCCGCGGCGCGGCGCTTCGGTCGCCGACGTGTCGCCTGAAGTGGCGCGCGACCTCGTGGAAGTGCGCGCCACGCTGGAAGGCCTGAACGCCCGCCTCGCCGCTCGGCACCACGATGGAGCCATCGTTGTGTCGCTCCAGCGCGTGCTCGAGGCCGGGAACCGGGCGGCTAAATCGAAGAACGTGGATGATCTCGTGCGCCTCAACGGCGAGTTCCACGACGGACTGGCCGAGGCCGGGCGCAATACGATCCTCTGGGACATCATGCGCGTACTCCGCGAGCGCACCAGCCTCGTCTTCGCCGCGAATACCGCGCGGCGCGCGCGGCAAGACTGGGACGAGCACTCCAAGATCCTCGAGGCCGTCATCGATGGCGACGAGGATCTCGCCGCCATGCTCGCGACACGGCACGTCCACCGCGCTGCCGATGCGGCATTCGCTGGTCAGGCCAGTCGCTCCAAGATCTCCTAGCTTACTTCGCCCGCGCTATTGCGCGAAGCGGAGCACCAGGCTCGCGGCGCGCAGCGCCTTGCCGCTCTCGAGCGCCTTCAGCAGCTCGGGCTTGGTGAGGCCCGCGGGCAGCTCGCCGGGCTCGACCGTGGTAGCGATGAGCGTCATGACGTAGTGCTGGGGTGCGTTGCCTTTCGGCGAGCAGGGCCCGAGCCAGTGCATGCCGAGCGTGTTCTTGCCGGGAACGAAGCGGCCGGCGGCCGGCGCGCCGCCCAGCTCGCCCTCGGCGAAGGACGTGACGTTCGCCGGAATGCCGTAGATCACCGCGTGCGAGACCCCGAGGCCGGCGCGGCCGGCCTGGTCGTCCCAGATGATCGCGAAGCTGCGCGTCTTGTCCGGCACGTTGGTCCACGCGAGTGGCGGCGAGACATTCTGGCCGGTGCAGTTCGGGTTCTTGGCGAAGTTGCCGGCGTTCTTCGGCTGCATCATCGAGTTGTCCGGGATGCCGGGCGACATAAGCCGGAAAGCGGTGGGCGGCACCGAGGGCTCCTGCGTCGTAGCGCAGGCGGCGAGCAGGCACAACGAAAGCGAGGCGCAAGTCTTTTTCATGACGCAGGGATCCTTTCTTGGGGATGCGGCCTGTATTGGAGCACAGGCCGGCGCCTAGTCGCTCGGGCGAATGTTGTTGCGGCGGATGAACGCCGCCCAGCCATCGCGCTCGGACTTGACGCTCGCTCGGAACTCCTCCGGCGAGTCGAACACCGGCAGCAGCATCTGGGCCGCGAGCTTCTCGGCAACGGCGGGCGTGCGCATGGCGCGCGCGATCTCGACGCTCATCCGCTGAACCACAGGAACCGGCGTGCCGGCGGGCGCCACGACGCTGAACGACGTGAGCACCTCGAGCGGAAAGCCGGCCTCCGCGAGCGTCGGCACGCCCGGCAGCAGCGGCGTCGCGTGGGTGACCGCGAGCGGCCGCAGCTTGCCCGAGCGGATGTGCGAGATGGCCGAAGCCACGTCGGGAAACATGAACTGCACCTGGCCGCCGAGCAGGTCGCCGTAGGCGGCGCCCGCCCCCTTGTAGGGCACGTGCGTGTAGCGGGCGCCGGTTTTCTCCTCGAGCATCCGCACCCCGAGATACAGGGGCGTGCCGGTGCCCGCGGAAGCGTAGGCGACCTTGCCGGGCTGGCTCTTGCCGAGCGTCACCAGCTCGGCCAGCGTCTTCGCTTGCAGGCTAGGCGAAGCGACGATGACCATCGGCGCCATGACGCCGCGCGTGATCGGCGCGAAATCGCGCTCCGCGTCGTACGGCAGGTCACGGTACAGGCTCGGATTGATGGTCAGCGCCGGGTTGGCGGTCACCATGAAGGTGTAGCCATCGGGCGCCGATTTCGCCGCCGCGGTCGCGCCGATGTTGCCGCTCGCGCCGGGACGGTTCTCGACGACAAACTGCTGCTTGAGCGTTTCACCCAGGGACTGCGCGAGCAGGCGGGCGTAGATGTCGGTGCCACCGCCCGGCGAGGACGGCACGATGAACCGCACGGGCTTCGACGGCCAGGCGTCGTCCTGCGCTGCAGCCGGCAGAGCGCAGCCGGCAAGCAGGACCAGGGAAAGGGCACGGCACAGCGCCCAGGTCACGACGCCGCTCATGTCCTGCCTCCGTTCTTCATGCGCTCGAGGGCGCGCTTTTTCCAAAGGTCCCACGGCTTGGCCACCACTGAGCGGATCACCGCGTCGGCGAGCTCCGATTCCTCGCCGTCCAGGTACGTGATCTCGCCGCCCAGGCCGATGGCCTCGGCCTGCAGCCGGGCGTTGAGCTCGGTATAGATTGCACGGCAGACGGCCACCGGCAGGCTCTCGCCGACGGTCGCGAAGCCGTGCCCGCGCATCAGCGCGACCGCGCCAGCGCCCAGGATCGAGGCGAGGTCGCGTCCGTGATCGGGATTGCGCACCAGCAGGTCGGTCGCGCCGAATCGCTTGCGGATGTCGAACACCGGCGCGCCGCGGCCGAGGAACGCGCCCATGTGGTAGATCGGCCGCAGGCGCACCGAGGAGGCGGCGAACGGGATCACCGAAGGGGCGTGGCTGTGGACCACCGCCAGCACGTCGGGCCGGGCCTTGTAGATCTCGCCGTGGATGAAGCGCTCCAGGCAGGGCTTGCGGTCGTCGTCGTGGACCGGCCGGCTGTCGAGGTCGTACTCGATCAAGTCGTCGCGCGTGACCATTTCCGGCGCGAGCAGCCGCGTCAGCACGTAGCGCCGCGGGTCGGCGTCGCTGCGCACGCTGACGTGGCCGAACGCGTCGAGCACACCGAGCTCCGCCAGGATGCGGTTGGCGACGACGAGGTCGTCGACCAGCGCGCGGGACGTTATCAGATTCACGATCTGCTAAATATATACTGGGAGAACCGATGAGAATCGCCATCCCGTTGTTTGCCTGCCTGCTCGCGGGATGCGCCCCGACCAAGGAGTTCCTCAACCCGCCTACGATGTTCGCCGCCGGCGGCTACAGCAACGCCGTGACGGTGACCGGCGGCAAGATGGTCTTCGTCGCCGGCCAGGTCGCCTTCGATGCCAAGGGCAACATCGTCGGACGAGGCGACCTGCGCGCGCAGTTCCGCCAGACCTACGAGAACGTGCGCGCCGCGCTTGCCGCCGCCGGTGCGACGCCCGACGACGTAGTGAAGGTGACGACCTACGTGGTGAACTGGGACCCGGCGACGCACCGCGCCGTGAACCGCGAGGAGCGCGCGCGCTTCTTCACCGGCCCGAATCCTCCGGCAAGCACGACCGTGGGCGTGCAGGGTCTCGCGATTGACGGTCTGCTCGTCGAGATCGAGGTGATCGCGGTGGTAAAGCCCTAGAAGAAAACTTAGCGCGCAGCGCCAATGCCGGCTGAAAGGAGGCCCTGCGCGCTCAACCGTTCCGCGCGGCGCGCGACCTCAGCCGCTCCCGTGCGGACGAACGTCGACTCCGTCATGCCCCACGCGAGGCGTGCATCGAGAAGCGCCTGTCCGGCAAGCTGCCTGGCGAGCGAGTAGTCGCGGGTCTGGAGCGCCGCCTTTGCGCGATCGAGCTCCGATTGGGCGAACTCCAACTGCGCCGCGGCGAAAGCCGACGCCGGCGCCTCGGCCCATAGTGCACCACTTGCGCCAACCAGCAGCAAACCAAGGCCGAGTCGAATCGCGAATGGGATCCGGCGCTCCGCCTTAGCGGCGTACGCCGCCAGGGCCGCTACCATGACGAAGATAGAGCTGCGTGGTGCTGGCGCGCTCGTCGTCGAGAATCAGGTCAACGCAATTGAGGAAGATGGCGAGCGGCGGGATCTCGGCGCCGGTGCGCCAGGCGTGCAGCCTGTTCGCAGGCACCCGCAGGTAGCGCGCGAGACGGCCTTCATCCCCGAGCAGTTGAACGACGCGCTCGATTGCACGGCGATAAACGTCGACCGGGGCTGTTGCGATCATTCGGCGGTCTACTTTCCTGGAGGGCCCTCGCAGGATGATTGCCTTCAAGGGCGGCGAGAAAAGGGAGGAACCGCCCCCGCGGGCAACCTTCCGGCGAGGCCCGGTGGGATGATCCGTCGGGCAGGCTTAAGGAACCCTTATCGGTGCCGCGAGCTGCTCGGAGGGACAACTAGACCGCTACGCATCCCTCGATATGCCGAGCCACGGTTGATAGCAGCTCAGGGAGGAGCAGCGGCTTGGTGAGGAATGCCGCAGCGCCAAGCTTTTTCGCTTGCGCCTCTGCCTCGGTTCTGACGGTGACGAAGATCACGGGGACCGAACGCGTCGTGTGGTCGGCCTTCACTGCCCGCAAGAATTCAAGACCGTCCATGAACGGCATTTCGATGTCCGCAAGGATCAGGTCTGGGCGCCGTCGAAGGAGCAGATGGCCGGCATCGATGGCGTCCTCGGCAACGAGCACCTTGTACCCCGCGTTGGACAGGTGCAGGCGAAGCAGCTCCCTCATGCACTGGTCGTCGTCCATCACCAGAATCGTCGCGGCCATCTGCGGGTCCCCGGAGGAT
>DATLUZ010000055.1:0-3079 GCA_035577785.1 Burkholderiales bacterium
GGCGACGTCGGCCTCGACCTCCAGGGTTTCCATGTCGGCGATCGTCACCACCGCGCCCTTGGTGTCGGCGGCACTGGAGAACGGCGTGATGTTGTCGCCGACGTTGGCGCTCTTCGTGAGCACCACGCCGTCGAAGGGCGCGCGGATCAGCGTCTGGTCGAGCGCCACCTCGGCGGCCTTGAGGTTCGCCTGCGCCGCGGCGAGCGCGGCCTCGCCCGAGCGCACGCCGGCGCGCGCCTTGTCGTCGCGCGCGACCGCAGAGTCGAGCGTCGAGCCGCTGATGTACTTCTTTTCCGCGAGGTCGCGCGAGCGTGCCAGGTTGGCCTGCGCTTCGCGCGCCTCGGCGTGCGCCTGCTCCAGGTTGGCGGCGGCGACGCCGACGTTCGCCTTCGCCTGGTCGCGGCTCGCGGCCACGTCGCGGTTCTCGATGCGCGCGATCACCTCGTCGCGCTTGACGCGACTACCTTCCATCACGCCGAGCCATTCCAGCCGTCCGGTCGCCTTGGAGGCGACGGCCGCCTTGCGCTGGGCAACGACGTAGCCGGTCGCGTTCAGAAGCGTCACCGCCTGCGACGGATAGGCCGCGCTCACCGCTGCGGTCTCGACCGTGGGCGGGCCACCGACGAACCTTCCGTACGCCACGAACCCGACCGCGGCGAGCACCGCAGCGCCGGCGAGCCACGGCCACCAGCGCCTGCGCCGACGCCTCGCGGGGGTGGCGGCGCGATCGATCGCGAGCTTGGAGATATCCGGGTTATCCATTACAAGTGCAACATTACGCGGATTCTCGAAGGTTAGAATCGAACTCCCGCCAGTCATCACCGCGAAGGCCATGCGTTTCAAACATCTCGCAGCGCTGTCGCTCGTCCTGTCGGTCGCGGCCTGCGGGCAGGGCGGGCACGACAAGGGCGGCAAGGGCCACGGCGGTCCAGGCGGCGGCATGCCGCCGTCCGAAGTGAACGTCACCACGGTGCAGCCGCAGACCCTGCCGGTCACGCTGGAGTACACGGCGCAGACGGCGGGCTCGCGCGAAGTCGAGGTGCGTGCGCGGGTCACCGGCATTCTGATGAAGCGCAACTTCACGGAAGGCGGGCCGGTGAAGCAGGGCCAGTCGCTCTTTACGATCGACGCGGCCCCGTTCGAGGCGGCGTTCGCGCGCGCCCAGGCCGACGTCGCCGCCGCCGAGGCGAGGCTCGAGCAGGCGCAGCGCAACGCCGCGCGGCTGAAGCCGCTCTACGCCGAGAAGGCGGTGAGCCAGAAGGAGTACGACGATGCGGTCTCGGCCGAGTCGATCGGCGCCGCCGACCTCAAGTCGGCCCGGGCGCGGCTCACCGAGGCGAAGCTGAACCTCGAGTACACCAAGGTCGAGGCGCCGGTCTCCGGAGTCGCGGGCCGCGCGCTGGTCTCCGATGGCACGCTCGTCTCGGGGCCCAACGTGCTGCTCACCAGCGTGACCCAGGTGGATCCGATCTGGGTGAACTTCGGCATTCCCGACAACGAGCAGTCGCGGCTGCAGAAGGAGGCCGACGCCGGCCGCCTCAAGCTGCCGAAGAATTTCGAAGTCGAGCTGCGCCTCGCCGACGGCAGCGTCTATCCGAGGAAGGGCCGGCTCTCGTTCTCCGATGTGCGCACCTCGCCCGCGACCGGCACGCGCGAGGCGCGCGCCGAGCTGCCCAATCCGGACGGCGCGCTGCGCCCGGGTCAGTTCGTGCGCGTGATCCTGCACGGGGCGACGCGGCCCAACGCGGTCACCGTGCCGCAGCGCGCGGTGCTCGAGGGGCCGCAGGGCAAGTTCGTCTACGTGGTCGACGACAAGAGCACCGCGCAGCCGCGCCCGGTGCAGGCGGGCGAGTGGTCGGGCGACAGCTGGATCATCACGGAGGGCGTGAAGCCGGGCGAGCGCGTGATCGTCGACGGCCTGCTCAAGCTCGGGCCGGGTGCGCCGGTCAAGATCGCCGAGCAGCCGTCCGAAAAACCTTCTGAGAAATCTGTCGTAGGGAAGAAGTAGTGTTCTCCCGCTTCTTCATCGATCGGCCGATCTTTGCCGCGGTGCTCTCGGCGTTTGTCGTCCTCGCCGGGCTCGCCGCGATGCGCGTGCTGCCGGTCGCCCAGTATCCGGAGATCGCGCCGCCGGTGGTCACCGTGCAGGCGGTCTACCCGGGAGCCTCCGCCCAGGTGCTCGAGCAGACCGTGGCCGCGCCGCTCGAGAACCAGATCAACGGCGTCGAGCACATGATCTACATGAACTCGACCTCGACCTCGCAGGGCGTGGTGCAGATCCAGGTCACCTTCGACATCGGCACCGATCCAGACAAGGCGGCGCTCAACGTCAACAACCGCGTCAAGCAGGCCGAGCCGCGCCTGCCGCTCGAGGTGCGGCGGCAGGGCGTGACGGTGGAGAAGGGCTCCTCGGCCTTCCTGCAGGTGCTCGCGTTCTACTCGCCCGATGGCCGCCACAGCGACGTGTTCATCTCGAACTACGTCACGCTGAACGTGCTCGACCTCCTGAAGCGCGTTCCCGGCACCACCAACGTCCAGATCTTCGGCGCCAAGGACTACGCGATGCGCATCTGGGTGCAGCCCGACAAGATGACGCAGCACAAGCTCACGCCCTCGGACCTGATCAAGGTCATCAACGAGCAGAACGCCCAGTTCGCGGCGGGCAAGGTGGGACAGTCGCCCGCGCCTCCCGGGCAGGAGCTGGTGTACACGGTCACCACGCGCGGGCGCCTGTCCGACCCGAAGGAGTTCGAGGACATCCTGGTTCGCACCAACCCCGACGGCTCCTCGCTCAGGCTGAAGGACGTGGCGCGCGTCGAGCTTGCGTCCAAGGACTACGACTTCATCGGCCGCATCAACGGCAGGGAAGCCACGCTGGTGGGCATCTTCCTGCAGCCCGGCGCCAACGCCTTGGGCGTCGCCGGCGAGGTGAAGCGCACGGTGGCCGACATCGCCAAGCGCTTTCCGCAGGGCCTCGCCTACTCCGTGCCCTACGACACCACGCGCTTCGTCGAGGTCTCGATCAAGGAGGTGGTCGAGACGCTGCTCATCGCCATGGCTCTCGTGTTCCTGGTGGTGT
>DATLUZ010000056.1:0-22624 GCA_035577785.1 Burkholderiales bacterium
ATTTCGGCGCACCGGACCTCGAAGTCTCGTAAGCGCCTGAGAGCTTCACCCAGCAGCGGCCGGTGTCGAGCAGGCGCAGCAGCGACTGGAAGGGCGCCGAGTCCACGCTCACGGGTTCCAGGAATTTTCCGATGTGGTCGACGATGAATTTGCCGGGCAGTTTCTTGATGCTGTCTTCCCACTTCGGCAGCTCGCGCCCGTCGAGCTGGATGTTGGCGTGCCAGCCGAACGGATGCACCCGCGCCATGAGCTCGTCCATGACGTCGAAGCCCAGCGTGCCACCGTGCAGCGTCATGATGCGGATGGCGCAGATGCCGGCCTTGGTGAGGCGGTCGAGCTCCTGATCGGCGACGCCGGGCTTCACCACCGCGACGCCTTTCGCGTCCTTGCCCAAGGCCTTCATTGCATTCAAAGTAACCGTGTTGTCGTCGCCGTAGGCATTCGGCTGCACGACGATGACGCGCTCGAGTCCGAGCGCTTTCTGCAATTCCCGATACATCGGCACGGTGAAATGGCCGGGATTGGGCGTGCCGGGCTTGGCATTCAGCGCGCCGTCGTAGAAATGCATGTGGGTGTCGCAAGCACCCTTGGGGACGGTGATCCTCACTTCTTCGCTCCTCGTTTCGGCGCGGCGGCTGGGTTGGGCACTTCCTCGGCGACCGTGAAGATGCCGCCCTGGTACAGCTCGGCCACAGGATCGCCTTCCTTCTCCTTCGCCAGGATTTCCTCGGCGTGCTTTTCCGAGTTGTCGAGCGGCCGGTAGCCCAGGCGTGTCGCATTCGAGTTGTCGTACCAGCTCCTCTTGTTGCCCGACACGCCGTAGACGATCTCGAACTTCACGTCGGGATGGTCGATGCCGATCTGGACGAGCTGCGCCAGGTCGCGCGGGCTGAGCCAGATGGACAGGCGCCGCTTGTCGAGCGGCTGGGGATTGACGTTGCCGATGCGCATCAGGAACACCTCCATGCCGTACTTGTCGGCGTAGAGGCTGCCGAGCGCTTCGCCGAACACCTTGGAGACGCCGTAGCGTCCGTCGGGCTTGATGTAGACGCGGTGGTCGATCGTTTGCGCACGGCGATAGAACCCCACCGCGTGGTTGCTGGTGGCGAAAAGGATCCGCTTCACCTTGTTCTTGCGCGCGGCCTCGAAGATGTTGTAGCAGCCGACGATGTTCGCCTCGTGGATCGCCTTCCAGGGGCCCTCCACCGAATAGCCGCCGAGGTGGACGACGGCGTCGACGCCTTTCGTGATCTTCAACGCGTCGGGCATCTTCGAGATGTCGGCCCGGATGAATTTTTCGTCCCTGCCGGGCTTGAGGCTTCTCTTGTCGGAAAGGCGCAGGGCGTACTTCCCCGCGAGCTCGCGCCGCAGGTGGGAGCCGACATCGCCGGCAGCGCCGGTAATCAGCACGGTCTTCATGGCCTCCTCTTCCAGTGTTCGGCGTTCACCGCGCCCTTCGGCACGCGCCCCCTGACGATCTCGGCCGCCTGCGCCACGGTCTCGAGCGACTGGTGCTCGATCGCGGGATCCGTGAGCCCGGCGGTGTGGGGCGTGGCGATGACGTCGGGACGTGCGGCGAGCCGCGGCGTCGGCATCTGGTCGGGCGCGCGGCCGACGTCGATGGCGCAGCCGGCGAGCTGCCCGGAGTCGAGCGCGGCTTCGAGCGCCGCCTCGTCGACCAGGTTGCCGCGCGAGACATTGATGAAGTAGGCGCCGCGTTTCATCCTGGAGAATGCTCCATCGTTGAGAAGATTTTCGGTTTCCGCGGTCGCAACTGCGAGCGGCACGATGTAGTCGGATTTCCCGAGCAGCTCATCGAAGGGGGTCTGCTCCACGTCCTTGACGTACGGATCGTTGACCAGCACGTGCATGCCGAGCGCCTCGGCTATGCGGACGACTTCGCGCCCGATCGCGCCGTAGCCGATGACGCCCAGCGTGCTTCCCTTGAGCTCCTTCCCGGTCGTTGCCTTCGGCACGTGGCCGCTTCGGTACTCGATGGTGGAGCGGGTGACGCCACGCGAGAGGTCGACCATCAGACCGATCACGAGCTCGGAGACCGAGGTGACGAACCCGGCGCTCGCCTGGGTGACGAGCACGCCGGCCCTGCTCGCCGCGGCGACGTCGACGTTGCGGATGTCGATCGCGCAGCGCAGGAACGCCTCCAGCTTCGGCAGGCGCTCGAACAGCGCCGCCGGTCCCGGCGATTGGCGGTAGGAGACGATGAGATCGCAGTCGCTCGCCGCCTCGATCAGCGCCTCCCCTTCGAGGGGTCGTCTTCCTTGGTGAAGCCGGACTTCGCCCACTTGCCGCAGTCCGGCGAGCGCGCGCGGGCCGTAATAGAGCTCGCGCGCTTCCGGCGAATGCGTGAGCAGAATCTTCACGCAGCCTGCTGGCGCTCGGCGGCGAGCTTGCGGTAGCGCTCGAGCGAGCGCGTGAGATGCCGGCGCATCGCCTCGCGCGCCGCGCCCGAGTTGCGGTCGCGGATCGCCTCGAAGATGCGCCGGTGCTCCTCCTGGATCAGCGCGAGATAGGCCTTCTGCCCTCCCATGCGCTCGGGCAGCCCGCTGACCGTGCGCCGGGGGATGAGGTGCCGGCCGATGAACTGGAGGAACCTCGGAAACTCCGGATTGCCGGTGGCATCGGCGATGGCGCGGTGGAACGCGAGGTCCTCGTCGACCGCCGATCGGCCGGCGGCGCTTGCCTCTTCAATCGCATTCAACGCAGCCGCGATGGCGCGAAGCTGCAGTTTGGAGGCGCGCTCGGCGGCGATGCCGGCGGATTCGATCTCGACGCCCAGGCGCAACTCCATGACATTGAGGACGTCGGCGAGCGTCTGCATGCGCTCGGGCTCGATGCGGAACGGCGCGTGCTGCGGCTCGGCCGAGACGAAAGCGCCCACGCCCTGGCGCGTGACCACGAGCCCTTCGGCGCGCAGCGCCGCCACCGCCTCGCGCACCACGGTGCGGCTCACGCGCGCGGCGCGCGTCAGCGCCTGCTCGGTCGGCAGCCGCGCGCCCGGCGCGAGCCGCCCGCTCTTGATCTGCTCGGCGAGCTGATCGAACAGCCCCCGCGAGAGCTTTCGCTCCGCGGCGAGCGGCCTGATCTTGACGTGATTCGGCACGGTTGTATGATGACTGACGAATCTTACCAGAGGAGGATTCCTTGGTTCAGTCCATGGTTCGCCGGAAATTCGTCGGCGCGGCCGCCGGAGCAGTTCTCATGGTGGCCGCCTTGCCGGCGCACTCTCAGCAGAAGCAGGTATGGAAGGCGGCCGACGTCCACCCGCTCGGCTACCCGACCATCGAGGCCATCATCAGCATGGGCCGCAAGCTCGAGAAGGACACCGACGGCCGTATCTCCATCCAGATGTACCACTCGATGCAGCTCGGCGGCGAAAAGGAAATGATCGAGCAGGCGCAGGTCGGCGCGCTGCAGATCGCGCGCGTCTCGGTCGGCGCGCTCGGGCCGGTGGTCGACGACCTGAACGTCTTCAACCTGCCGTTCATGTTCCGCAACGAAGAGCACATGCGCAAGGTGATCGACGGTCCGATCGGCGCCGAGCTGCTCGACAAGGTTTCAGCCTCGAGCGCGCGGTTGATCGGCCTGGGCTGGATGGACGGCGGCACGCGCAACGTCTACGCCGCGAAGCCGATCACCAAGCCCGCGGACCTCAAGGGCCTGAAAGTCCGCATGATGGGCAACCCGATCTTCGTCGAGACCATGAACGCCATGGGCGGCAACGGCGTGGCCATGGGCTACAACGAGCTCTACTCCGCGCTGCAGACCCACGTGGTCGACGGCGCCGAGAACAACCCGCCCTCGATGCTCACCGCCAACCACTACCAGGTCGTCAAGGTCTACAGCCTGACCGGTCACCTGATCATCCCGGAGATGTTCGTGTTCTCCAAGGCGACCTGGGACAAGCTGTCGAAGGAGGACCAGGCGCTGGTGAAGAAGCACTCGCGCGAGGCGCAGATGGAGCAGCGCGAGCGCTGGAACAAGTACACCGCCGAAGCCGAGGCGAAGCTGAAGGCGGCGGGCGTGCAGTTCGTCGCCGCGGACAAGGAAGCCTTCTTCAAGGCCACCCAGCCGATCCGCGACAAGTACGGCGCCAAGTACGCCGGGCTGCAGAAGCGCATCCTGGACACGAAATAGCTTGAACAAGCTGTACCGGCAGGCGATGGAGTGGCTCTACATCGCCTGCATCGCGCTGGCCGCAGTCGCGATGGTGGTAATCACCATCATCATTCCGTACGGCGTGTTCATGCGCTACGTGATGAACTCGGCGGCGAGCTGGCCCGAGCCCGCCGGCATCCTGATGATGATCGTGTTCTCGTTCATCGGCGGCGCGGCCGCCTACCGCGCGAATGCGCACATCGCGGTCGCCACGGTTCTCAACATGGTGAACCACGCCAACCGCCGGCGGCTGGAGTTCGCCGGCGACGTCGGCATGGGGATCGTGGGCCTCTTCATGATCAAGTGGGGCGTGCTGCTGGTGCAGACCGTGTGGCAGAACTCGATCGCCGAATTCCCCGGGATCTCCGCCGGCGCGACCTATATCCCGATCCCGGCAGCCGGGGTGATCACGCTGCTCTTCTGCATCGAGCGCCTCTGGCTCGGGCAGCCGCCCGCGGACTCGTATACGTTCCGCGACCAGCCGCAGACCGAGTGACGCCCAGGGAGCGCTGATCCGTGGATGCGTTGATCCTCTTGGCATCGTTCCTGATCCTCATGTTCCTCGGCATTCCGGTCGCGTATGCGATGGGGCTCGCCACGCTGATCACCGCGCTGTGGATCGATATGCCGCTCGAAGCGGTGATGCTGAAGATCTCCGACGGCATGGACGACTTCGCGCTGCTCACCATCCCGTTCTTCGTGCTGGCGGGCGCCATCATGTCGGAGGGCGGAGTGGCGCGGCGCCTGGTCGACCTGGCCAAGGTGTTCGTCGGCTTCATCCGCGGCGGGCTCGCGCTCGTCAACGTGGTCGCCTCGACGCTCTTCGGCTGCCTCTCCGGTTCGTCGGTCGCCGATACCGCCTCGGTCGGCTCGGTGATGATTCCGGAGATGGTGCGGAACGGCTATTCGAAGGTGTTCGCCACCAACGTCACCATCTGCGGCTCGGTGCAGGCGATCCTGGTGCCGCCGTCGCACAACTCGGTGATTTATTCAATTGCCACGGGTGGCACCGTGTCAATTGCAGCTTTGTTCATGGCCGGCGTGTTTCCGGGGCTGCTCTTCGGCGCCTGCCTGATTGCGCTCATCCTGTGGACCGCGCGCAGGCGCAACTTCCCTGCGAGCCAGGTCATCCCGGTGCGCCAGGCGCTGAAGATCGCGCTCGACGCGGTTTGGGGCCTCGTCACCATCGTCATCATCCTCGGCGGCATCCTGTCGGGCGTGTTCACCGCGATCGAGTCCGGCGCGGTGGCGTGCGTCTACGCGCTCTTCTGCACCATGGTGATCTACAAGGAATACAAGTGGCGCGACCTGCCCAAGCTCCTGCACCGGGTCACCAAGACGGTGGCGATGGTGATGATGGTGATCGGCTTCGCCGCCGGCTTCGGCTACCTGATGGCGATCATGCAGCTGCCGGCGAAGGCGACGCAGTTCTTCCTGTCCGTCACCAACGACAAGTACATGATGTTGCTGCTCATCAACATCATGCTGCTCGCGCTCGGCACGTTCATGGACATGGCGCCCATGATCCTCATTTGCACCCCGATCATGCTGCCGGTGATCAAAGCGCTCGGCGTCGACCCGGTGCACTTCGGCATGATCATGCTGCTCAACCTGGGCATCGGGCTCATCACTCCGCCGGTCGGGCCGACGCTGTTCGTCGGCTGCGCGATAGGGAAAGTGACCATGGAGGAGGTCTCGCGCGAGCTCTGGCCCTTCTACGGCGCGATGTGCGCGGCGCTTCTCATCGTCACCTACTTCCCCGGCCTGTCGCTCTGGCTGCCGCGGGTGCTGGGCTACTAGTCGCCGCGGCGCATGTAGTAGTACATTTCTGGTTCACCTCTGGAGGAGGAGAAGACATGGCTCAGTTCAAACGGCGCGATTTCCTGAAGGCGGGGATCGCGGGAATACTCGTTGCGCGCCAGGCGCCGGTATTCGCCCAGCAGTCGCAGGTGCATTGGATCAAGTGGAACGACTTCGTCCCGGCGTCCGACGAGCTGCTGCGCAAGTCGATGCTGCCCGAGGCGATGAAGGCGCTCGGCATCAAGATCAACCTGGAGACGGTGAACGGCAACGATCTGCAGCCGCGCGTCACCGCGGCCATCCAGTCGGGCTCGGGCCCGGACGTCTTCATGCTGTTCAACAACCACCCGCACATCTACGGCTCGAGCGCGGTCGATGTCAGCGACGTCGCCTCGGCGATCGGCAAGGCGCAGGGCGGCTACTACGACGTCGCCAAGGCGAACACCACCGAGGGCAGGAAGACGCTCTCAGTGCCTTGGGCGGTGATCGGCGCCGAGATCGCGTATCGCAAGTCGTGGTTCGACGAGATCGGCTACAGCAAATTCCCCGAGACCTGGGAGCAGTACCACGACGCCGGCAAGAAGCTGAAGGCCAAGGGTCGCCCGCTCGGCCAGACGCTCGGCCACACCTTCGGCGACGCGCCGACCTTCAGCTATCCTTATCTCTGGTCGTGGGGCGGCAAAGAGGTCGACGAAAAAGGCAAGGTGGTCCTGAATTCCAAGGAGACCATCGAATCGGTGAAGTTCATGAAGACGTTCTGGAAGGATGCGTTCGACGAGGGCGGCCTCGCCTGGGACGACACCAACAACAACCGCGCCTTCCTCTCCGGCACCATCTCGGCGACGCTGAACGGCGCCTCGATCTACATCGAGACGCTGCGCAAGCCCGACCAGTACAAGACCGAGGGCGGCAAGCCGATGAAGGAAGATATCCGCCATTCGCCGCTGCCCAAGGGGCCGAAGGGCCAGTTCGGCTTCCACCTCTTCCAGTCGCACATGGTGATGAGCTACTCGAAGAATCAGAAGGCGGCGAAGGAGTTCCTGACGTGGATCCACACGCCGGCCAATTACGAGAAGTGGTTCGTCTCGCAGAAGGGCTACTCCACGCCGCCCACGGCGCAGTGGGAGAAGCACAAGATGTGGGACGAGGATCCGGTGATGGCGCCGTTCAAGATCGCCGCCAAGCTCGGCCTCTCGCCGGGCTACGCCGGCCCGCCGAACCGCAAGTCGGCCGAGGTGCTGACGAAGTACATCATCACCGACATGTACGCCAAGGCGGTGCAGGGCATGTCGGCCGAAGAGGCGGTGAAGTGGGCGGCCGAGGAGGTCGGCAAGGTGTACGCCGGCAGCTAGGGCCGTGTTCGCTGCAAAGCGCAGCCGGATACTCGAGCGCGAGGATGCGCTCGCCTTCTGGCTGCTCTTCCCCACGCTGGTGCTGCTGACGCTGTTCATCGCGTACCCGTTCGTGCGCGGCGTCTGGCTGTCGCTCACCGACGCGACCGTCGGCGAGGCGGGGCATTTCATCGGCCTGCGCAACTTCCAGAGGATCTTCGACGACTCGATCTTCCGCACCGCGGCGCTCAACACCTTCGTCTACACCGGCGTCACCACCGTCTTCAAGCTGGCGCTCGGGCTGTGGCTGGCGCTGCTCCTCAACCGGCATTTCCGCGGCAAGAGCTGGGTGCGCGCCTTCATCCTGCTGCCGTTCATCATCCCCACGGTGCTCTCGACGCTCGCCTGGAAGTGGATGTTCGACCCCACCTTCAGCGTCTTCAACTGGCTGTTCTGGAAGCTCTCGATCATCAGCTCGCGCATCAACTGGCTCGGCGACCCGGACCTGGCGATGACCTCGATCTCGATCGTCAACATCTGGCGCGGCGTGCCGTTCTACGCCATCAGCCTGCTGGCGGGCCTGCAGACCATCAACCCGGACCTGCACGAGGCGGCCGCGATCGACGGCGCCAACCGCTGGCACCGCTTCTGGTACGTCACCTGGCCGCTGCTCCTGCCGGTGACGATGGTGGTGGTGCTGTTCTCGGTGATCCAGACCTTCGCCGATTTCCAGCTCGTCTACGTGCTCACCGGCGGCGGCCCGGCGAACGCGACGCAGCTCTTCGCCACCTATGCCTACCAGATCGGCATCGGCACGGGCCTGCTCTCGGAGGGGGCGGCGATCTCGCTCGCCATGTTCCCGGCGCTGCTGCTGGTGGTTGTTTTCCAGCTTTGGTATATCCGGCGGGTCGAGAACAGATGATCGAAGGCGCGAAGTGGAAGAAGTGGCTGTGGTTTTACCTGCCGCTCGGCGCATTCGTCCTCGCCTTGCTGTTCCCCTTCTACTGGATGGCGGTCACCACCGTGCGGCCCGACGGCGAGCTGTACCGGCCCTGGAACCACCCCCTCTACTCGCCGTTCTGGACCGCGCACCCGACCTTCGACCACATCAAGAACCTGCTGCAGGAGACGCTCTTCAACCAGTGGATGTGGAACACGATGCTGATCGCGGCGGCGGCGACGCTGATCTCGCTGGTGTGCGGCGTGTTCGCCGGCTACGCCCTCGCCCGCCTCAAGTTCCGCTACGCGGGGCTGCTCGGCACGGCGATCTTCATCACTTATCTCGTGCCGCAGACGCTGCTCTTCATCCCGCTCGCCGACATCATCCGCGAGTACCGCCTCGGCGACACGCCCTGGGCGCTGATCCTGACCTATCCCACCTTCCTGATCCCGTTCTGCACCTGGCTGATGATGGGCTACTTCAAGACCATCCCGAAGGAGCTGGAGGAATGCGCGCGCATCGACGGCGCGGCGCGCTGGCAGGCAATGGTCTACATCATCTTCCCGATCGCGGTGCCGGGGATCCTCTCGGCCGGCATCTTCGCCTTCACCCTGTCGTGGAACGAGTTCATCTACGCGCTGGTGTTCCTCTCCTCGCCCGAGCAGAAGACCGTGCCGGTGGGCGTGGTCTCGGAGCTGATCCGCGGCGACGTGTTCTTCTGGGGCCCGCTGATGGCCGGCGCGCTGATCGGCTCGATCCCGGTGGCGATCGTCTATTCGTTCTTCGTCGAGTACTACGTCACCGGCATGACCGGCAGCGTGAAAGGTTAGATGGCCAAGGTTCTCATAAAGGATCTCAACAAGAAGTACGACGACGTCCACGCGGTTAAGAACGTCAACCTCGAGATCCGCGACCGCGAGTTCGTGGTGCTGGTCGGACCCTCGGGCTGCGGCAAGACCACCACGCTGCGCATGGTCGCGGGCCTCGAGGACATCACCTCCGGCGAGATCAGCATCGACGGCCGCGTGGTCAACGACCTCGCGCCCATGGACCGCGACATCGCCATGGTGTTCCAGAACTACGCGCTCTACCCGCACATGAGCGTGCAGGACAACATGGCGTTCGGCCTCAAGATGCGCAAGTTCGAGCGGGCCGATATCGAGCGGCGTGTGCGCCAGGCCGCCGAGATCCTCGGCATCCAGGCGCTGCTCGCGCGCAAGCCGCGCCAGCTCTCGGGCGGCCAGCGCCAGCGCGTCGCCCTCGGCAGGGCTATCGTCCGCAATCCCCGAGTCTTCTTATTTGATGAACCCTTATCGAATTTGGATGCGGCGCTGCGCGTGCAGATGCGCGTCGAGCTCAAGCGCCTGCACGAGCGTCTCGAGACCACCGCGATCTACGTCACGCACGACCAGATCGAGGCGATGACGCTCGGCGACCGAGTGGTGGTGATGAAGGACGGCGTAGTGCAGCAGGAGGGCGCGCCGCTCACGCTCTACCAGCGGCCGGCCAACCGCTTCGTCGCCAGCTTCATCGGCTCGCCGGCGATGAACTTCGTCGACGTCAACATCAGCGGCGACGGGCTTTGGGCGGAAGCACAGGGTCTGCGGCTGCAGGTGCCGCAGCGCATGCGCTCGCTCGGCGGCCAGCGGCTCACGCTCGGCGTGCGACCGGAAGCGCTGCGCCTTGCCAATGGGGCAGACGAGCACGGTTTCGCCACCACCGTGGACGTGCTCGAGCCGCTCGGCAACGAGATCCTGCTCAACTTCCGCGCCGGCGGCGTGCAGATGGTGGCGCGCGTCGACCCTGGCGTGCGGGTCAAGGCGCACGAGAGCGTCCGCCTCGCGCTCGACCCACAGCGCCTGCATTTTTTCGACCCGAAGACCGAAGCCGCGATCTGACGTTTCGCTACGCCGAGCTCGACAGCTCGGCGATCCGCAAGCTGTACGACTGAAACCAGCGACTAATCAGGGACCGGCCACGTTTTAGGCGACTGTTACAGGAAAATTCCTCTGAACCCTTTATTCGGGAAGAAAACGTGGTCTGTCCCTGATTTTGGGTCTTATTCGCCGAGCGCGCGGTTCACGCGCGGCAGCACCTCTTCGGCCATCAGCTCCATCGAGCGGCGCATCGCCGCTCGATCCGTCCAGTCGTGGCCGACGTACAGGAGCGTGCCGAAGGAGCCGATGTGCTCACGGAAGGCGAGGAGCTTGTCGACCACCTCGTCGACCGTGCCCGCGATCAGCAAGTTCGAAACGAGATAGTCGTCGGTGAGCGCCTCGTCCGCCACCGCGGGGTCGTGCTTCAGGAGCGCGTTGCCGCGGGTTCGTTGCGCCTTCCTCTGCAGATTGCGAAAGTAGTAGGCGAAGGGATTGCCCGCATCGCGCGTCATGCGGCGCACGGTCGCCTCGTCGTCGCCCACGAACATGCTCTTCGCTACGCGCCAGTCTTCCGGACGCGCGGCGCGGCCGGCTCGCGCGCAGCCCTCTGCGTACTTCGGCCAGTGCGTCTTGATCACCCAGGGCTGCACGAAGTTGGCGGAGATCGGCGTCCAGCCGCGCGCCGCGGCGGCGGCGATGCCGTTCGAGGCCGGCAGAATCGAAGTGACGACGATCGGCGGATGCGGTTTCTGGAAGGGCCTCAGCATGCCGCCCATGCCCAGATCCGGCGTCCAGGTGCGCTCGGTGCTCAGGCGCCAGCGCTTGCCCTGCAGCCGGTAGGGCGGCTCCTGCGTCCACAGCGCGATCATGTGGTCCATCGCCTCGACGAAGATCGCGTTCCGGTCGTCGTCCATCGTCTGCATCATCTCGGCGTCGGAGGGCAGCCCGCCCGGGCCGACGCCGAGAATGAAGCGGCCCTCGAGCAGCGTGTCGACCATCGCGATCTCCGCCGCGGTGATCGCGGGATGCCGATTCGCCAGGTTCACGGTGCCGCTGCCGAGCTTGATGCGCCGGGTGTCGCGCGCCAGCGTGGCGACGAAGATGAGGCACGAGGTGATGGTCTCGGCGAGGTCGGTGACGTGCTCGCCGATGAAAGCCTCCTCGAAACCGAGCTCTTCGGCGAGGAGCACGGCCTCGCGGTCCTCGGCGAGGGTCTGGCGCCAGTCGCGCCCGACCGCGTGCAGCGGCATCGTGAAGTAGCCGAGCTTCACGGCTTCTAGCGCAGCAGCTCGGGCGCGACGAGCTTCGGCAGGATCAGCGGAATCTCCGGCCAGATGATGATCGCGGCGAGCATGAGCAGCATCGGCACCAGCATGATCAGGGTGTCCTTGAGCGCGAACTTGAGCGGCACCTTAGCCACCGCGCACGAGATCATGAGGCACAGGCCGTAAGGGGGCGTCACCAGGCCGAAGGCGAGCGAGACGATGCCGATGATCGCGAAGTGGATCGGGTGCATGTTCACCGACGCCGCGAGCGGCTGCAGGATCGTGCCAACGATGATGATCGCCGGGATGGCGTCGAGGAAACAGCCGACCACGAGAAAGGCGAAGGCGATGAAGAAGCCCACACCCGTGATGCCCATGCCCCAGGTCGTCACGTTCGCGAGCAGCGCTTTTGGAATCTGGTAGTAGGCAAGCAGCCAGCCGAAAGCGGACGCCGTGCCGACGCAGAACAGCGCGACGGCCGACAGCCGGCCCGTCTCGAGCAGGGAGTGGTAGAGCTGCTTCCAGCCCATCTCGCGGTAGAAGAAGGAGGAGAGCACCACTGCATAGAGCACCGCGACGGCGGCCGACTCCGTGGCGGTGAACCAGCCGAGCAGGATGCCGCCGACGATGATGAACGGGGTGAAGAGCGCCGGCAGCGACTGCCAGCCCGACAGCAAGAACTGCTTCAGCGTGGCGCGCGGATAGACCGGGTAGTTGTAGATCTTGGAGTAGACATGCACGGTCGCCATCTGAGCCGCGGCGATCAGCAGCCCCGGCAGGATGCCCGCGAGGTACATGGCGCCGATGGAAGTCGAGATCACGCCGCCCCAGACGATCATCAGGATCGAGGGCGGGATGATCACAGCGAGAACCGCCGACACCGCGGTAATGGCGATGGAGAAGGACAGGCCGTAGCCCTCCTTCACCTGCGCATCGATGAAGATCTTCGACTGGCTGGCCGCGTCCGCGGTGGAGGAGCCCGAGATGCCGGCGAAGAACACCGAGAGCAGCACGTTGATCTGCGCCAGCGCGCCCGGAAAGTGCCCCACCATGGTGCGCGAGAGCCTCACCAGGCGGTCTGTGATGCCGCCAATGTTCATCAGGTTCGCGGTCAGCAGGAAGAACGGCACCGCGAGCAGGATGAAGGAGTTGTAGGCGTTGAAGGTCTCCTGTACCAGGTTCTGCATCGAGAGCCGTTCTTCGAAGATCATCAACGGCACGCAGGCGAGGCCGAGCGCGAAGGCCACCGGCACGCGCAGCACGAGGAGCACGAAAAAGACGCCGAACAGGATCAGAGCCGCGGTCGAGGGTGCAAGCAGGCCGGCGCTCACTCGGCGGCCTCCAGGTGCTTCGCCTCGGCCTTGGGCTGCGCGCGGCCGGCGAGGACCATCGCAGCGTCCCCCATGCGCTCGCTCTGGAAAACGAACCAGGTCAGGCCCGTGACCGGCCAGGCGACGTGAATCATCCAGAGCGGCAGGTCGGCGAGCTCGGAGACGCGGTTCCAGGCGAAACGCGTGAACTCCCAGCCCGCCCAGAGGAAGACGAAGGCGAAGAGCAGGATGAAGACACCCGCCGCAAGCTGCAGCGCGGCGCTGGCCTTCGCGCCGAGCTCCGGCCACACGTCGACCTCGAAATGCGAGCCCTCGCGCACGCCGACCATCGCGCCGATCATCACCATCCAGATGAAGAGGAAGCGCGCCATCTCCTCGGTCCAGATATAGGCCGGGATGAGCTGCGTATAGCGCGAAAAGATCTGCAGGCTGACCGGGATGATCAGCACCGCGACCGAGGACGCGAGCAGCCAGGACAGCAGCCGCGCGTACCAAACCGTAAAGGTTCTAATTGTTTTTACTTGATGGCGTTGATCTTGGCGTAGATCTGGTCGGCGCCGATTTCCTTGGCGTACTGCGCCATGACCGGGTCAGCGAGCTTCTTCATCTGCGCGCGGTCGGTGAACTTGACGCGCGTCAGCTTGCCGGCCTTCTCCAGCGCCACCAGCTTCTGCTCGTCCTCGCTCGACTCGAGCTGGCGGCCGTAGGCGCCGGCTTCCTTGCCCGCCCTGACGATCGCCTGCTGCATGTTCTTGTCGAGCCTGTTGAAGGTCTTGGTCGAGAAGCAGATCGGCCGGATGGTGATCGCGTGCTGCGTCATCGCGAGCTGCGGCGCCACCTCGTAGAATTTCATTTGCTCCACGCCGGCGGCCTCGTTCTCGCCGGCGGAGATGACGTTGTTCTGGATCGCGTTGTAGATCTCGTTGTAGGCGATCACGGTCGGCGCCATGCCGATGGCGGCGAAGGTCTTCGACCAGATCGGCGCGCCCTGCACGCGGACTTTGAGGCCCTTCATCTCCTGCAGGTTGCGCACCGGTTTGTTGACGAAGATGTTGCGCGTGCCGCCGCCGGCGTAGCCGATCAGCATCACCTCGGCCTTCTGGTTGATCTCGTCGGCCACCGGCTTGAGCAGGTCCGCGTCGAGCACCTTGTTCCAGTGGTCGAGGTCGCGGAACAGGAACGGCGCGTCGATGAACGGCGCCGCCTTGGAGAAGGTCGACATGTGCGCCGGCGAGACGATGCCGTAGTCGACCGCCTTGCCCTGCGCCATGTACTCGAAGTACTGCTTCTCCAGGCCGAGCTCGCTGTTCTTGTGCAGCACCCAGGTGGTCTTCTTTCCGGAGTACTTGTCGGTCAGCTCCTGGAAGCGCACCAGCGCGCGCGTGAACACGTGCTCGTCCGGAAACTGCACCGCGCCGTGCAGCGTGAGCTGCGCATTCGCGTTCAGCGAGACAGCCAAGCCGGCCGCGGCAAAAAGCATCCCCTTCTTCATGATCTCCTCTCCTCCTTGACGGTGATACGCCACAGTGTACGCGGATCGTCCGGATCGATGAGGGTCGCCGAGTGCAGGAGCGAGGCGTTGTCCCAGACCACAACGTCGCCGACCCCGTACTTGAGGCGGCACTGATATTTTTGCTGCGTTGCGTGGCGCTTGAGCTCGTCCAGCAGATCGATTGCCTCGTCCTGCGGCATGCCTTCGATGCCGAACGAGCTGCCCGAAACCGCGTAGAGCGCGGTCCGCCCCGTGATCGGGTGGCGCCGCGCCACCGGATGGCGCACCCAGGTCACCTTCTTCTCCTGTTCCTCCGTCAGCACCGACGCCACCGTCCTCGAAGTCTGGTCCAGGTCGTCGCGGTTGCCATAGTGGTGGAGCGCTACCAGGCCCTCGACCTGGCGCTTCAAAGAGGACGACAACCCGTCGTACGCGGCGTATTGGTCGGCGAACAGCGTGTCTCCGCCTTTTCCAGGTACTTCGATCGAGCAGAGCAGCGTCGCGCGCGCCGGGACTTCCAGGTACGAGTAGTCGGTATGGAAATAGGTGCCCGCGTCGGCCAGTCCGATCGGCTCGCCGTTTTTCCTGCGGTTGGAGAGGATGAGGATGTCGGCGTGCTCGGGATGGTGAAACTGATCGATCACGTGCGGCTCCGGCCGGCCGAACTTCTTCGCAAAGCCCAGGAACCCGGCGGGGGTGAAGCGCTGGGAGCGGAACACCAGGACCTGCGAGGCAAAGAAGGCGTCCCAGACCTGCCGGAAATCCGATGCAATTTCGTCGGACTCTGCACCGAGGCCATCGCTCAGCTTCTTCAGTCGCATCACGGCTTGAGCTTCGGCACGTCGAGCCACCTGCGCTGCTTCCAGCTCCGCAGCCCGAGCTCGGCGAGCTGCACGCCTTTCGCGCCCTCGAGGAGGTTCCAGCGGAAGGCACCTTCGCCGGCGACGTGCCTCAGGAAAAGCTCCCACTGCGCCTTGAAGGCGTTGTCGTAGCCTTCGTCCGCCATTTCCTCCCAGCCGTCGAAGAAGTCGATCGGCTGGGGAATGTCCGGATTCCAGACCGGCTTGGGCGTCGTTTCATAGCGCTGGAAAAAGCAGTTGCGCAAGCCGGCCACGGCGCTTCCCTTCGTGCCATCGACCTGGAGGGTAAGCAGATCGTCCCGCCGCACACGCACGTCCCACGATGAATTGAAGTGCGCCACCACGCCGCCGGCGAGCTGGAACGTCGCATACGCGGCATCGTCGGCGGTGGCCTTGTACCTCCTGCCTTCCTCGTCCCAGCGGTACGGGATGTGCGTGGCGCCGAGGCAGCTCACTGCCTGCACTTCGCCGAAGAGGTTGTCGAGCACGTAGCGCCAGTGGCAAAGCATGTCGAGGATGATGCCGCCGCCATCCTGCCTGCGGTAATTCCAGGAGGGACGCTGTGCGGCGGGCTGTCCCTTCTCGCGGTCGCCCTCGAACACCCAGTAGCCGAACTCGCCGCGGACCGAAAGCATGCGCCCGAAGAATCCCTCCTCTTTGAGCTTGCGGAGCTTCAACAGCCCGGGCAGCCACAATTTGTCCTGCACTACGCCGTGCTTTACCCTCGCCTTCTTGGCGGCGGCGTAGAGGCCTTTCGCCTCGGCGAGCGTGGTGGAGACGGGCTTCTCGCAATAGATGTGCTTGCCTGCTGCGATCGCGCGCCTAATGAGCTTGGGCCTCAACTGCGTGGAGGCGGCGTCGAAGAAGACCTGATCCTCCTTCGCGCTCAGGGCGGAATCGAGATCGGTCGTCCAGCGCTCGACGCCGTGCTCTCTTGCCAACGCCTCTACCTTCGGCGCGTTGCGTCCGACTAGGAGCGGATCCGGCATGAGCCGCGTGCCGTTCCTCAACGCCACGCCGCCCTGCCTGCGGATCTCGAGGATCGAGCGGATGAGGTGCTGGTTCATGCCCATGCGGCCGGTGACGCCGTGCATGATGACGCCGATGCGCTTCTCGCCCACTCCGACGCCCCTCCTCAGGCGTCCAGCGCTTCCAGGATCCCGCGAATGTAGCCGATGGCGCGCGCCGCGGCACCGGGACCGTCGGGCACGTAGTCGAACGGCTCCACGGCCACGTCCCCCGCATAGCCGTGCCTTTTCAATGCGGCAAACACCGGGGCGAAGCGCTGCTCGCCCTGGCCGGGGCCGCGGCGGTTGCGGTCGTTCACCTGGACGTGGGCAATGACGCCTTTCGGCAGCCAGCGCTCGAGCAGCGCGCCGAGGGGCTCCTTCTCCATGCGCCCCGCGGAGCTGCAGTCGAGCATCGTCTTCAGCGCGGGGTTGGAGATCTCGGCCACGATCTGCGCCGCCTCCTCCAGCGTGTTGACGAGCGGCGTCTGCTCCGACGACAGCGGCTCGACGCAGTACACCACGCCCGCTTTCTGCGCGCGCTCGGCTGCCACGGCGAAGCACTCCTTCGCGCGCGCCAGCGCCGCGGCGCGCGTTTCGCCGGCCTCGATGCGCCGCTGCTGGGGCGAGCCGTGCACCAGGTACCTGCCGCCCAGCGCCGCGCACAGATCGATGAGCGAGCGCATCACGTCCACGGTTCTCTTTCGGACCGCGTCATCCTTGCTGCAGATCGAAAGGCCGGCCGGCTTCACGAGGAGCCAGTGCAGGCCGGTCACCGCGATGCCGCTGTCTTCGGCGGCGCTGCGCGCCGCGGCGATCTGGGCGGAGCCGATGCGGTGCGGGTCCTCGGAGAGGGTATAGGGCGCGATTTCAAGCCCGTCGTAGCCGAGCTTCGCCGCGTACTCGCATTGGCGCGGAAACGGCATCGGCGCGATCACCTCGTTGCACAGCGCGATGCGCACGCGCTAGCTCCCCGCGGGCCCGCTCAGTCGGCGTACACGCCGCTCTTGCGGATGATCGGCGCCCACTTTTCGACCTCCGCCTTGAGCAGCGTGCCCAGCGAGCCCGGCGTCGCCTTGGAAGGCGGCACCGGCTCGGCGCCGAGATCCGCGAGGCGCGCGCGGAAGGCCTTCGACTGCACCGCGGTCTGCAGCGCGGCGACGAGCTTGTCGAGCGCCGGCTTCGGGATACCCTTGGGTGCGAAGAGTCCGTTCCACACCACCAGGTCGAAGCCTTTCAGGCCTTGCTCATCGAGCGTGGGCAGATTGGGAAACGACGCAATGCGCGACGCCGTGGTGACGCCGTACGCCTTCACGTTCCCCGACTTGATCTGCGGCACGGTGTTGGTGGTCTGGTCGCACATGAAATCGACTTGGCCGCCGACCAGGTCGTTCATCGCCGGCCCGGTGCCTTTGTACGGCACCTGGGTGAAGTCGGTCTGGACCGCGCTCATGAAGAGCAGCCCGCAAAGGTACGAAGCCGAGCCGACGCCGGCGTTGGCGTAGCTGACCTTGTCCTTGTTCGCTTTGGCGTACGCGAGAAATTCTGCGAAGTTCGCCGCCGGCGTGGCCTTCTTCGCGATCAGCATCATCGGCACGTCGGCCACCTGCCCGACGTAGTCGAAGTCGTTGAGCGTGTCGTACTGGAGCTTGCGGTACAGCGTCGGCGCGGTCGCCATGCCGATGTGGTAGAGGAGCAGCGTGTAGCCGTCGGCGCGCGCCTTCGCCGCCTTGGTGACGCCGATCGTGCCGCCGGCGCCGCCGGCGTTCTCGACGATCATCTGCTGCTTGAGCGCCTCGCCCATGGACCCCGCGAGGACCCGCGTGAGGGTGTCGGTCGGCCCGCCGGCCGCCGCCGGCACGATGATCACCACCGGCTTGGCGGGATAGTCCTGCGCGAGCGCCGCGCCGCTCGCAAGAAAGAATAAGAGCGCGGCTCCGATCCGCTTCATTCGTCGTTCCTCCTAGTCGCTTGCCTTGATTCCTGCCTGCTTGATCACTCTTGCCCAGCGCGGCGTCTCGCGCTCGATCGCGGCCGCGAACTCCGACGGCGTGCCGCCGATCACGTCGAGACCGAGGTCGTTCATTTTCCTGCGCACGTCCGGCTGCGCGAGCACCTTGACCGTATCGCGATGCAGCCGCTCGACGATCGGGCCCGGCGTTCCGGCGGGCGCCATCAGGCCGAACCACGGAACGGCTTCGAACCCCGGATAACCGGATTCCGCCATCGTGGGGAGCTCGGGCGCGACGCCGGAGCGGGTGGCCGAGGTCACCGCAAAAGCGCGCAGCTTCCCTTCGCGCACGAGCGGCACGACGTTCACCACGTTGGCGAACGACAGGCTGACGCGGCCGGCGAGCAGATCGGGGAGAAGGGCGGTCGTGCCGCGATAGGCGACCGGCCGGATGTCGACGCCCGCCATGAACTTGAAGAGCTCGGCAGCGAGGTGCTGCGAAGTCCCCACCCCGGCATGCGCGTAGCTGAGCGCGCCCGGCTGCGCGCGGGCCAGCGCGACGAGCTCCGCCAGCGTCTTCGCCGGCACCCCGCTCGGCACGACCAGCACATTGGCGGCGACGAAGATCTGCGAGATCGGCGCGAGGTCCTTGACCGGATCGAAGCTCAGCTTGTCGTACATGCTCGGGCTGAAAACCAGCGAGCTGTTGCCGATCATGCCGAGCGTGTACCCGTTCGGCGGCGACTTGGCGAGGCGATCGGTGGCGATGTTGCCGCCGGCTCCGGTCACGTTCTCGACCACCACCGCCTTGCCCCACGCGGCGCCGAGCCTCTCCGCGAGCAGTCGAGCGGTCACGTCCGGCGCGACACCGGCCGTGAAGCCCACGAGAATGCGCAGCGGCTGCTCGGGATAGCCGCCCTGAGCGGCCGCGTGTGCGGCGGCCGCCGCGATCAACAGCCCGGCTACTAAGCGGCCGATCCCCACGCTTGCTGCCAGTCGTTGCCGAGGAAGTCGGTGACCCGGCCGTCGCGCTGGAAGAATTTGTTCGGGATCTGGAACATGGCGAGGAACAAGCCGCCCTGCGGGCCGGCCCAGGCCTCATGGCGGCTGCCCGCCGGGCGCCAGACGAATTGTCCTGCTTTGCAAATCCCCTCCCCGCAGTGCAATTCGCCGTCTAAGACATAGGTCTGCTCGATCTTCACGTGCTCGTGGTCCGGCAGGCGCGCAGCGGGCGCCATGCGCATCAGCGCGGTGATCAGGCCGGTCTGCTGGTCGACGAGCAGCGTCTTCTGCTCGATGCCCGCGTAGGCCGTTTTCTCCCACGGCAGGTTCTCCACATCGATAAATCTGGAAGCGAGATCCACGCGCCGGTTCATGATTTCAGGTGCTCCCCCACTTTGACGATTTTCATCGTATTCGTGCCGCCCGCCTTGCCGATCGGCTCGCCGATGGTGAGCACGATGATGTCGCCCTCCTTGACCACCTTGCTTCCAACCAGCGCCTTCTCCGCTTCCTGCAGCAGCTCCTCGCGGTCGTGGCCGACGTACTTCACCATCAGCGGGTACACGTCGCGGAACAGGGCGCAGCGATAGCGCGTCGTGGTCTGCGAGGTGAGGGCGTAGATCGGCACGCCGCAGTTGAGGCGGCTCATCCACAGCGCAGTCGAGCCCGATTCGGTCAGCGAGGCGATGCACTTCACCTTCAGGTGATAGGCGGTGAAGAGCGCCGCCATCGCGATCGACTGGTCGACGCGCGTGAACACCCGGTTGAGGAAGTCCTGCTCGAGGTTGAGCGGCTGCGTCTGCTCCACTTCCACGCAGATGCGGTGCATCGCCTCGATCACTTCCACCGGGTAGCGTCCGCTTGCGGTCTCGGCCGAAAGCATCACGGCGTCGGTGCCGTCGAGCACCGCGTTGGCCACGTCCGATACCTCGGCGCGCGTGGGCACCGGGCTCGCGATCATCGATTCCATCATCTGCGTGGCGGTGATCGTCAGCTTGTTCTGCTCGCGCGCAAGGCGGATCATCTTCTTCTGCAGCGCCGGCACCGAGGCGTCGCCGACCTCGATCGCGAGGTCGCCGCGCGCCACCATGATGCAGTCAGAGCCGCGCATGATGTCGAGCAGCGCCGCCTCGGCCACCGCCTCGGCGCGCTCGATCTTCGCGATCAGGAAGGCTTTGCCGCCCGCGGCACGCAGCAGCTCGCGCGCCATGTACATGTCGGCGCCGCTTTTCGGGAAGGACACCGCGAGGTAGTCGGCCTGCATCTTCGCCGCCGTCCTGATGTCCTCCATGTCCTTCGAGGTGAGCGCGGGCGCGGTGAGCCCGCCGCCCTGGCGGTTGATCCCCTTGTTGTTGGAGAGCACGCCGCCGTGGCGCACCACGGTCTGCACCTCGTCGCCGCGCACCTCGGTGACATCGAGCACGATCTTGCCGTCGTCGAGCAGGAGCACCGCGCCGGGCCCCACGTCGCGCGGCAGCTCCTTGTAGTCGAGCCCGACGCGCTCCACGTCACCCGGGGCGCTCGACGCCGCATCGAGGACGAAGCGGCGGCCTTTCTCGAGCGTCACCCGGCCTTCCTTGAACTTGCCCACGCGGATCTTGGGCCCCTGCAGGTCGCACATGATCGCCACGGTGCGCCCCACCTTGGAGGCGATCTCCTTCACCAGCGCGGCGCGCGAAAGGTGATCCTCCGTGGTGCCATGGGAGAAATTGAGGCGCACCACGTCGAGGCCGGCGCGCACCATTCTTTCCAGGACTGCCGGTTCCGACGACGCCGGGCCGAGCGTCGCGACGATCTTGGTAGCACGGTACATAGTGCTATTCAGTGTAGCAAATAGAATGCCTCAGACTTTTCGCGCCGCGGCGCGGCGCTTGAACAGCACCCAGCTCGTGGCGATGTACTTGTCGCCGCCCTTCGGCATGTTGCCGCGGTGGGTGTGGGTGAAGGCGGTCGGAGCGATGAGGAGCGAGCCGGTCCTGGGCACGATCTTGCGGTGCTGGTACAGGAACTCGGTTTCCCCTTCACGGAAGCCGTCGTTGAGATAGATCGTCCACAGCACGACTCGGTGCAGCGACTCCGCCTGGTCCTCCTGGTCCGGGTGCAGCTCGCAATGCCAGTACGGGTAGGCGCCGCTGTCGGCGAAGTACTTCTGCAGATTGATGGTCCCGGGGCGGAAGAGGTTCATCACCACGACATTGAGCAGGTCGTCCTCGAGCTGGGCGAAGGCCGCCGCGTCGAGCGTGACCGGCGCGCCTCCTCCGGGTGGCGTGAGCTGGAAGCGCGAAGTCGCGAGCGCCAGGTGCGCGTAGCGCCTCAGATAGCGCTTGAATCCGGCAAGCACGGCGTCGATCAACATCTGCTGCGCGTCCGCCCAGCCCGGGTGCTCGCTCAGGTGAATATCCCAGCTGTCCTTGATCGAGACGTCGACGCCGCCGCCGGTCAGCCCGCGCCGTGCAAGGCCGCTCGTCTCGAAGCGCTCGATGAGCGCACGGCAGGCGTCCGCCTCCAACGCGTCGTCGTAGACCTCGATAAAGTCCACAGCTAATCGCCGATGTGCAGCACCAGCTCTCGCGCGGAGCCGCGCCGGCGGTGCTCCCACAGATATATCCCCTGCCACGTGCCAAGCGCAAGGGCGCGATCGACCACGGGAATCGAGAGCGCCGTCGCCGTGAGCGCCGCGCGGATGTGCGCAGGCATGTCGTCGGGGCCCTCGGTGTCGTGCGTGTAGAACGGATCGCCCTCCGGCACGAGCCGCGCGATCCAGCGCTCCAGGTCGCGCTTTGCCGATGGGTCGGCATTCTCCTGGATGACGAGGCTCGCCGAGGTGTGGCGCACGAAGACAGTGCACAGACCCTCTTTGACGCTCGAATCGGTGACGAAGGACTGGACCTTCGAGGTGATGTCGTAGAGACCCTGCCCGCGTGTCTCGACGCTGAACTGCCTAACCATCCGCCCGGGCCTCGAGGGCCGCGACCGCGGGAAGTTCCTTTCCTTCCAGGAACTCGAGAAACGCTCCGCCCGCGGTCGACACGTAGTCGATCTTGTCCGCGATGCCGTACCTGTTGATTGCCGCCACGGTGTCGCCCCCGCCCGCGATCGAGAATCCCTTGGCCTCGGCGACGGCGCGCGCGAGCGTCTGGGTGCCCTGCGCATAGGGCTCTTTCTCGAACACCCCGACCGGGCCGTTCCAGACGATCGTGCCGGCTTTCGCGAGCTCGGCCGCATAGGCCTGCGCGGTCCGGGGCCCGATATCGAGGATCATCTCGTCCGCCTGCACCTCGCCCACCGCTTTCACGCTTGGATGAGTGTCGTCCAGGCTCTTGCCGACGACCACGTCGGTCGGAAGCGGAACCTTCCCGCTGGCAAGAATTCGCTTCGCATCCCCGACGAGGTCGGCCTCGGCGAGCGATTTCCCGATCGGCTTTCCCGCGGCCAGCAGGAAAGTGTTGGCGATTCCGCCGCCCACGATCAGGCGGTCCACCTTCTTCGCCAGCTCCTCCAGCACCGAGAGCTTAGTCGACACCTTCGAGCCGCCGACGATGGCGACGAGCGGCCGCGCCGGGTTGGCGAGCGCCTTGCCGAGCGCGTCGAG
>DATLUZ010000057.1:0-3991 GCA_035577785.1 Burkholderiales bacterium
ACACCCAGCCCTTGTCGGTCAGCGGCAACTTGGGAATATGGCAGCCGGCGCAGCCCACGCGCTCGAAGTGCCGCTCGCCTGCGGCGATCGCGGCGCGAAAGCGCGGGTCTCTCGGGATCACCTGGCCGGGAACCGGCAGCGTGGCCTGGAACACAGTCACCGCGGTGAGGTCGGCGCGAGTGAGCTCGTTCACGAAGCCGTCGCCGTCGTGGTCCACGCCGGCGCCGAAACGCTCCTCCGACTGGATGCCGTGATGTTGATTGAAGGCGCCGTTGGTGAAGTCGCGCAGCGACACCGAGCTGCCGCTTTGATGGAAGGGATGGATCACGAGGCTGGGGGAATCGGCGCCCGACGTGGCGAGGCTTTGCGCCGGCAAGCCCGCCACCTGCGACACGTCCCAGCTGCCATCGGAGCGGTGCGTGAGGCGTCCAAAACCTACGTCCTTCGCGACCAGCGTGCAGCTCTTGCCTCGGGCACAGGTCGCGGCCCGGGCCTGCAGCTCGCGCGTCATCTCGCGCGCGAGCATCTCGACGAACCCCGCCCCGAACATGCCGATGGTCTTGCGGGAGTTCCCGATCGACTGCAGCGTGACCGGGTTGCCGAATTCGTCCAACGCGCCTCGGGTGCGCACGCCGTCGCCGGCGTCGAAGCTGGCGAAGTCGAAGCGTTGCCCCAGGACGAAAACGTTGCTGGCGAAATCGCCGCCGCCGCCGATCGCGGGACGGTTGTGACACCTGGAGCAGCCTCCGGTGTCGGGGCCAGACACGTGATTGAATCTGCGCGGAAAGACCAGCGGCGAGCCCGGATCGGTGAGCTCCTCCCCGGTGCCCTTGGCGAGCGGGCGTCCCTGCCCCTCCTGGCTGGTCCAGCGCGCGGTGAACAGAGCCTTGCCGAACGCGATCAGCTTCTGCACGCTCAGGTGCAGCTCCTCGCCGTTCTCGAGGTGGACCGGAACCGCGACCTCCCGGCCGATCGCGCTCTCCTGCGGCGGATGCGGCTGCGCTTCCAGGAACGGCCACAGCCCGGTCATGACGATCAGCAGCGCGCGGGCCGCCTTTGTTCGCGGCGCAGTTCGATCCATCGGTGCCCTCCCCGGCACGGCACCAGTAGATGGCGCCTCGTTTCAGTATAGGGGTGCGACGAGGCAATTCCGCGCGATGCTGCTTATTCGGACTGGAAGATAAAGAAGCGTGGGCTCTGAACAACTCAACAGAGACCCGGCACAGGATGGAAGACGTGGAGAAGCGCGTTAGCTCCGTGACGGCCGGTCCGCTGAACGCATGAAATTAGCTGCCCCGCTGGCCCGGCCGTCAGCTTCTGACTCGAGCGATTACGAAAAAGCTCCGAGACCGCAATGGACCAACAAGAAACCCCGGCACTCTCTCTCGAGCGCGGGGTTTTCGTTTGGTGTATGGCGTGGCGGTAACCTACTTTCGCGTGCGCAAACGGGAGCGGTCGTGGGGGTAAACTCGGTCAACCAAGGAGGCATCCACCATGATTGACATGCACGCGCACTGGAGACCCGCCGAGCTCGCCGACGCCTTGCGCGCCCGCAGCCGCGAACCGCGCATCGTGCGCAATCCTGGCGGAGTCGAGGTGCTGAAGTTACAGCGAATGAGCGAAGAGCCGCTCGCCAACGCGTTCGATCACGTCGATTTCCATCTCGATCGGATGGACCGCCAGGCGGTCCGGATCAGCGTGCTGTCCCTCCTGGGCTCGTTTTGCTGGATTGAATCCCAGCCGCCAGAGGTCGCTGTGCCGCTGTGCCGGACGGTGAACGACCGGCTTTCCGCCATCTGCCAGGAGCATCCCGGCCGCTTCGCGGCCTACGCCGCGGTGCCGCTGACCGACATGCCCGCCGCGGCGGCCGAGCTCGACCGAGCGCTCCGGCTGCCGGGCATCATCGGCGCACAGCTTCCTGGCAACGCCTTCCTCACGCGCAACGAAGCCGAAGCGATGCGTCCACTGCTGGAAGTCGCGAACCGCCGCCACGCCGTGCTCTTCGTCCACCATGGCCCCCGACCGGGCGATGCGTTCCCCAAGGTGGCCGGCGACACGGACAACGCGCGCCGGCGTAACGGCACGCTCGACATGCAGGCGAGCCTGTCCTCGGTGATGGTGACGCTGTGCCTCACCGACTACCTCGCGGACTACCCCGACGCCATGGTTCACGTCCACAACCTGGGCGGCAACATTCCCTACGAGGTCGAGCGCATGGACCACCGCTGTCTGCTCGACACGCCGAACGAGGAGCTGCCGTCGGCGCGCTTCCGGAAGGCGAAAGTCCACGTCGACTGCAACTCGTTCGGTCCGCGCGCGATCGAGGCGGCCGTGGCGCTGTACGGCGCCGGCCGCATCGTCTGCGGAACCGACGGCACCGAGTTCGGCGTCGACTGGACGAGGAAGGCGCTCGCCGAGGCGCAGATCGGCGAGGAGGCACGCGAGCAGATTCTCAACGACAACGCCGCCGCGATGCTCGCTCGCGTGGCGAGGAGCACGCAGCGCGAGCCTGCCGTCGCCTAGACGCGGCTACTTCTTCGCCGCCAGCATGTCGCGGATGCCCCGTAGTGCCAGCGCATAGCCAGCGATTCCAAAGCCGGCCACGACGTTCAGGCAGACCGCGGCCGTCTGGGAGGCGGGACCGCGCCGCAGCGGGTTGGAGATGTGCACCTCCGTGGTCGGGAACTTGACCTGCGAGATCGCCGCGACCAGGGCCGGATAGCCGGTCCCGAACGCCGCGGGATTGAAGATTGCGGCGTCGAAGCCCTGATCGTTGGCGGCATAGAGCCGGTTGACAATCTCGCCCTCGACGTTCGAGTGGAAAATCTCGACGTCCACGCCGAGTTCCTTCGCATAGCCGCGGATGCGCTCGTCGTATTCGGGCAGTGTCATCGGACCGAAGATGTCGACCTGGACCTTGCCACGCATGTTCATCCCTGCGCCGTGGATCACCAGGATCTTGGGCATGTGTTCCTCCGTGGTGGGAGATAGAGATCTGTTCCGGTACCGATTCGCTTCCCTTGGGCAGCCGCCAACAAAAAACCCCGGCACTCTCTCGAGCCCGGGGTTTTCGTTTGGTGTATGGCGTGGCGGTAACCTACTTTCGCGTGCGCAAACGGCACACTATCATCGGCGCAAACTCGTTTCACGGTCCTGTTCGGGATGGGAAGGCGTGGTTCCAAGCTGCTGTGGCCGCCACATGGAGTGGATGCGCGAGATGCCAGACCGGCACCTGGCGCAAATAAGAACGAAGAAGTGAAGACCGGTTCAGCGAACCGGCTCTGAATAAGTGACTGCGCTCCAAGCGCCCCACCGGTAAACACCAAACACGTCGTTCGGTGCTCACGGTTATAGGGTCAAGCCGCACGGGCAATTAGTACAGGTTAGCTCAAAGCCTCACGGCTCTTGCACACCCTGCCTATCAACGTCCTGGTCTAGGACGACCCTTTAGGGGAGTCGAGCTCCCGGGAAGTCTCATCTTGGGGCAAGTTTCCCGCTTAGATGCTTTCAGCGGTTATCTCTTCCGCATATAGCTACCCGGCGATGCCACTGGCGTGACAACCGGTACACCAGGGATGCGTCCACTCCGGTCCTCTCGTACTAGGAGTAGCCCCCCTCAAACTTCCAGCGCCCACGGTAGATAGGGACCAAACTGTCTCACGACGTTTTAAACCCAGCTCACGTACCACTTTAAATGGCGAACAGCCATACCCTTGGGACCGGCTACAGCCCCAGGATGTGATGAGCCGACATCGAGGTGCCAAACCTCCCCGTCGATATGAACTCTTGGGGGAGATCAGCCTGTTATCCCCGGCGTACCTTTTATCCGTTGAGCGATGGCCCTTCCATACAGAACCACCGGATCACTTTGACCTGCTTTCGCACCTGCTCGACTTGTCAGTCTCGCAGTCAAGCACGCTTTTGCCAATGCACATTGAGCCACGATTTCCGACCGTGGTAAGCGTACCTTCGTACTCCTCCGTTACTCTTT
>DATLUZ010000058.1:0-66286 GCA_035577785.1 Burkholderiales bacterium
CGGTGCAGCGCTTCGGGGGCGGGCGGCGCTGGGTCGCGGTGACGGTCATGACGTTCATCCTGGTTCTCCTGCTCATCGTCCCCCTGTCGGTTGCGATCGGAACGATCATCTCCCACCTCGGGGACATCACCGAATGGATCAAGGGGCTGCAGGATTTCCAGGTGCCGCCGCCGCCGGCGTGGCTGCCGCAGATCCCGTTCGTGGGCACCCGGTTGAGCGATGTCTGGCAGGAAGTATCGAGCGAAGGCGTCGAGGTGCTCCGGGACAAGGTCGCTCCCTACGCGCGCGGCCTGCTGGCGTGGTTCGTCGCCGAGATGGGCAGCTTCGGCAAGCTCTTCGTCCAGTTCGTGCTCACGGTGGTCGCCGCCGCGATCCTGTACGGCTGGGGCGAAGGCGCCGCCGACTGGATGCTGCGCTTCGGCTCGCGCCTGGGCGGCGAGCGCGGCGAGGCCGCCATCAGCCTGGCCGGACAGGCGATCCGCAGCGTGGCGCGCGGCGTGGTGGTCACGGCGCTCGTGCAAACCGCGGTCGGCGGCATCGGCTTGTTCATCGCGGGGATCCCCTTCGCCTCGGTCCTGACTGCGCTGATGTTCCTCCTTGCGGTGGCCCAGATCGGCGCCGCGTTGGTGCTCGTCGTTCCGGTTATCTGGTTGTACTGGAGCGGCCATCCGGGCATGGGGACCTTCCTCCTCATCGTCACCATCATCGCCGCCACGCTCGACAACTTCCTGCGCCCGTTCCTGATCAAGCAGGGCGCGGCGGAGCTGCCGCTGCTGCTCATCTTCATCGGCGTGATCGGCGGCCTGATCTCATTCGGGCTGATTGGCATCTTCATCGGCCCGCTGGTGCTGGCGGTGGCGCATACGCTCCTCAACGCCTGGGTGCGCGGCGACGCAGTGCAGAAAACCCCGGCCGTGTAATCCCGCAGTAACAACCACAGCGCCAGATCAGCGCCAATCGCGCCGTTCTCGTCGAACCCGCTCCTCGTAAAAAAAGACCCGGTCGCCATCGCTGGAGCCGGGCCTTGACCGGCGAATCGTTTAGGGAGGACGCGCCGGCAACGCGCGAGCACAGTACTTCCCGGGCGCGGCCGAGACTTATCCCGTTGTCGGGTTCGTCTGTAGTCTGAATGGTGATTCTGAGGGCCTTTGTGACAAAATCCGCGCCGCCGTAATGCATTGTTAATTGGTAAGGGCGCAGACTCATTCTGCGCTGGTTGCGTCGTGGGGCGTGGCCAAGCCGGTTCGTGGGGGACCGGTGCCGACGGTATATGCAAGAACGTTGAGCCGTGCCGCGGAACTCTTGGGCGGCGAGGAACAGCTTGCTCGCCATCTGAAGGTTACGCCGAGCCATTTGGCGCTATGGATTCGCGGAATCGAGACGCCACCTACTGAATTCTTCCTGAAGGCCGTGGACGTCATCATGGAACATGAAAATCGGCGAGGTTTGAGGCCGCCGGCAACGTGAACCAGCCGGGCACTGCCTTCAGCCGCGGCGGGATACGACCAAGGACCAATAGGCGCACGATCGGCGTTAGCATCGCCTCTTGGAGCAGTCAATTCACAAGGGGGCGGGATGAATTCTCTGACTCAGACGCGTTCGATCGTGTTGGCATGCGCTCTTGCGCTCGTTCCGGCCGCTGCTTACGCCGAGGAGACGCAGCACCACTGGGGTTACGGCGGCGAACACGGTCCGAGGCATTGGGCCGAGATGAATGCCGAATATGAGGCGTGCGGGGTCGGCAAGGCGCAGTCGCCGATCGACATCCGCGACGCGGTTCCGGCCAAGCTCGATGCGATCGAGTTCGACTACCACCCCACGCCGCTGCACATCATCGACAACGGGCACACCATCCAGGTGAACTACGAGCCCGGCAGCTCGATCTCGGTCGGCGGCAAGCTTTACCAGCTCACGCAGTTCCATTTTCACAAGCCGAGCGAGGAAAGGATCAACGGCAAGCGCTATCCGATGGTCGCGCATCTCGTGCACAAGAACGCCGAAGGCGAGCTTGCCGTCGTCGCGGTGCTCCTGAAGGAGGGCGCGCGGAACCCGGTGGTGAAGACGTTGTGGACCGACCTGCCGAAGGAAAAGGAGAAGGAAAGAGTGATGGAGCAGGTGAAGATCAACGCGGCCAGCCTGCTTCCGAAGAATCACAAGTACTACACGTTTGCCGGGTCGCTCACCACGCCTCCGTGCAGCGAAGGGGTGACCTGGTTCGTGCTGGCCACGCCGAAGGCCATCTCCAAGGAGCAGGTTGCCCGCTTCGGCAAGATTTACCGCGCCAACGCGCGGCCGGTGCAGCCGCTGAATGGACGCGCAGTCAAGTTGAGCCAGTAGTCGAAGCGAAGATTGCTTCCCCGTGCGCACGGCGGCGCTTCTGCTGATCCTCGCGCCGGTCCTCGCGCGAGCGCAGTCGCTGGAGCCGCGTGCTTATGCGAACGCGCCGGTCGGCCTGAATTTTCTGGTCGCGGGCTACGCCTATTCGACGGGCGGGGTTGCATTCGATCCGTCAGTGCCGCTGGAGAATGGGCACGCGCGAGTGAACGCCGTGCCGCTCGCCTACATCCGCTCGCTCGACGTCTTCGGAAATGCCGGGAGCCTCGGGTTGGTCCTGCCGTTTGCCAACCTTTCGGGCAGCGCGACGTTCAATGGCGTGCAGCAGGACCGGGAAATCAGCGGCATGGCCGATCCCGCGCTGCGCTTCGCGGTGAATTTCCACGGCGCCCCGGCGATGAACCTGGAGCAGTTCAAGGCCTACAGGCAGGATCTGATCGTGGGTGCGAGCGTCGTAGTGACCGCGCCGCTCGGGAAGTACGACTCCAGCCGCGTCGCGAACCTCGGCACGAACCGCTGGTCGGCCAAGCCCGAGGTCGGGTTGTCGAAGGCGCTGGACGTGTGGACCGTCGAGCTGAGCACGGGCGTCACCTTCTTCACCAGGAACGACGACTACGTCCAGGGCAACGTGCGCGAGCAGGATCCGCTCTATTCCGCGCAGCTTCATCTCACGCGCCAGTTCGGCCGGGGCATGTGGGGCGCGATCAGCACGACGTATTACGAGGGCGGGCGCACCTCGCTGAACGGTGTTCCGCGCGACGATCGCCAGTCGGGCTCCCGCATCGGGCTCACCTTCTCGCTCCCGCTCGCCCGCCAGTACGCGATGAAGTTCTACGCGAACACGGGTCTCTATGCCCGCACCGGCACGGATTTCGACACGCTCGGCGTGGCCTGGCAGTATTTGTGGGGCGCAGGCCTTTGACGCCGTGCCACGACAGCGGGCCCTGCTGCGACGGCGAAATGGGACCAAAGTCCAATTACGTTCCGGGATTTGGCTTGAGCACACTGCGGAGATGAATCGCAGGGGCCGAGACAGTCACCTACGTATCCAACATCTACAAGTACTACGTCGCCTGCAGGCTCGCCGCCGATATTCAGGCGGAGCGGCGGCAGCAGCCAGAGCAACTGAAGGTTGACAGCAGCCCCAGGTAATCCACGGCGATGACGGCAAGGCTGGGCGCCGCCCTCGCGCTGCTCGCCGCAGGCTGCGCTGCGATACTCCCCGACGCCGCGGCGCAGGAGATCTACGGCCTCGCCGGCGCGCTGCAGGCGGATACTGCGGAGCGCGAGCGTGCGTCCGCCTGGCTCATCTCGTACCACCAGGCGCTCGGCGAGCACCTGGCGGCGAGCTTCACCTACCAGAACGAGGGGCACGTCCCCAACCACCACCGCGACGGCCAGTCGCTGCAGCTCTGGGCCAAGACCACGGCGTTCAGCCCGCGGCTCAGCTTCGCCGCGGGCGCCGGCCCCTACCGCTACTACGACACTACCGTAGCTACCGGCGAGAGCACCAGCGACTACTCCAACGCGCACGGCTACGGCGTGCTCTACAGCGCGACTGCGACCTGGAGCGGCGCGGGGCGCTGGCTCTACCAGGTGCGGCTCGACCACGTCGAGACGAAGAAAAGCATCGACACGACGGAGCTCGTCTTCGGCGTCGGCTACAAGCTGGACAAGGATGACGAGTCCGTCTACCGCGGCTCGGAGGCGCGCCCGGCGGCGAAGCGCGACGAGCTGACGCTGTTCGCCGGCGCGACCATCGTCAACAGCCTGGGCTCCGAGAACGACAACTCTGTCGCCGCGAGCATCGAGTACCGGCACGCCTTCGGTCCCGCGTTCCGGGGCTCGATCGCGTGGCTCCACGAGGGCAACGCGAACCTCGTCGGGCGCTACGGCATCGTGACGCAGGGTTGGTACGAGCCGAGCTTTTTCGGCGACCGGTTCACGCTCGGCGCCGGCCTCGGCGTGTACGTCGCCGTGGACGAGGAGCGCGAGGGAGACCACGATGCCTTCGCCGCGGGCATCCTCACGATGACCGCGAGCTACCGGATCGGGCGCGACTGGACCGGACGCTTCTCGTGGAGCCGGGTCCTGTCGAACTACGACCGCGACACCGATGTCCTGCTCTTCGGCGTCGGCTACCGGTTCTGATCCTGCCATCGCAGGCGAAGGAAATCAGGGTGCGCCGAGCAACAGGTAGAGGCTGTAGTGGCCGGTTTCACCGAAGCCGAACCCGAAGTACGCGGGACCGGCAAAGGTGCTTGCGGCAAGGAACACCGAGCCGGACCAGAGGGTGCCCGTGGTGGATTGGCTACCGGCGCGGCCCTGCATTTGCCCCGCTTCGATCGAAGCGCCGACGAACACTCCCGAGCCGAGAATGTCCGGCAGGTGAATCGCCCGGTTGTAGTACATCAGGCGGCTGAACCCGAATTGCCGCCCGCTGAACTGGTCGATGCGGTAGCCGGACAGACGGAGCGGCCCGCCGAGGGTGAAGTTTTCATACGCCGGCATATCCGAGTGGAAATCGGTGCCGCCGGAAATCTTGAAATTCACGGTGTGCGCACCCCAGCTCCTGACCGCGGTGAGCTCGCCGTCGAGCCGCTGGTAATTGCGGTCGGAGCCGAGGCCTTCGTCGGCGGCGTACGCCGCCGCGGCCAGCCGGTAGCCGCTGCGCGCGAACCAGGCGTTGTCGAGCTGATCCACGAGGAACAAGGCCCGCAACCCCGCAGTGGTTTCGTCGACGTCGGGGAGGATCGGGAGGCCCGTCTCAGTGTGCGCGTCCACCCGCCGCCACACCAGGCCGAGCCTCGCCTCGCCCCAGGTGCCCAGATAGGACCCGCCGTCGAGGCCGACACGCGTCTCCTTCGTCTGGTACTCGGCGACCTTGTCGTCGCCCGAGAATACGTAGCGGAATTCATTGCCGACTCGGGCGTACGGAGCGACGAACCAGCGGCCCCGCTCCTCGACCGGCTGCATGAACTCGGTCGCGAGGAACGTCTGCCGGCCGACCTGGGCCTCGGTGAGCCATTCCCCGCCCAGCCGGTTGAGCCAGGTGTTGCGGTATTGCGCGAGCAGGTTGAAGTTGTTCTCACCCTGGAAGTCCGTCGCGAGGCCGAGGCCGAAGCGGAAGTAGTTCGGCCCCCACTCCTTCTCGACCGGCTGGATGACCATGACCCGCCGGCCCGACTCCTGCTGGATGCGATAGTCGACGCTCTCGTAATCGCCGCGGCCGTAGATGCGGCGCAGATCGGCGCCGACCTTCTCCTCGGTCAACGGCTCGCCCGGCTTGGTCTCGAGCAGCGCGCGCAGCGCTTCCGGGTTGGTCCGCCGCAACCCCTCGAAGCGGATTTCGTCCACCGCGCCCACCGGCTTGCTCTCGGCGATCTGCCGGCGGCGCAGCGCTTCGTATTCGGCCGGGGGCAGGCTGTAGCGGCCGAGCGACTGCGCCAGCGCGCGCGCGGCCTCCTCGCCCACGCGTATTGCATCGCCGGCGCGGTTGAAGCTGCCGGCCGAGATGTCGCCCAGCTCGGGCGCGATCAGCACGTCGCGCGGGCCGAGCGACGCGATCTGCCGCTCCACGTTGGCTTTGCCCAGAAAATTGATCAGCTGCGTGCCGACCGTCAACGCGGAGCTGATCGCCTCGCGCTTCATCGCCGGCGTGGAGATGTTGACGGCGATGACCACGTCGCCGCAAAGCTTGCGCGCCTCGTCGATCGGCAGGTTGTTGGCGATTCCCCCGTCGACCAGCAGGCGGCCGTCGATCTCCACCGGCGCGATGGCGCCGGGCACCGACATGCTGGCGCGCATCGCGCGCGACAGGCTGCCGCGTGAAAGCACCACCGCCTCGCCGGTCTCGATGTCGGCTGCGACCGCGCGGAACGGAATCGGCAGCTTGTCGAAATCGCCGACCTCGACCGCTTGCTGCGTCAGCTGGCGAAAGAATCCCTCGATCGAAACGCCGGCGATCAGTCCCTTGGGCAGGAAGAGCGATCCGGGCCTGATGCCGTACTCCGGCGCGAACAGCGTCTTGTAGTCGTCGACCTTGCGGCGGGTGGAGATCTCCGCCCGCGGCGGGCTGTCCCGGAACACGTCGTCCCAGTCGGCCTTGCGAACGAATTCGTCCAGCTCGGCCGCGGTCGCTCCCGCGGCGTAGGCGCCGCCGACGATCGCGCCCATGCTCGTGCCGGTTACGCAATTCACCGGGACGCGCAATTCCTCCAGCACTTTGAGAACGCCGATGTGGGCGAGGCCGCGCGCCCCGCCGCCCGACAGCGCAAGGCCGACGCGCGGGGTTGCTTTGCCGCTGGCGGTCTGGGCGATGGCGGCGACAGTGAAGAGCGTGAGGCCGGCGGCAAGCGCCGCCGAGGCAACTAGAGTTCTTTTCATCGCCCTCCCTGGAGGCGATCCGACTCTAGTGCACCGGGCCAGCCGGGGCCATGGGACCAAAGTCCAAGGGCTATGATGGTAGGAATGGGCCCGACTTCGGCAGCTTCGGCATGTAGGTCAGCCCTGTTGGTGTTCCTGGGTGCGCTCGCCGGAGGCTGCGCGCACTGGCCCGCCACGCCGCGGCTCGAGCAGGCAGGCGCACCCGGTTACCGCGTCGACGGCTCGGCGCGCCCCGGCCAGTCTGATGACGTGCTCCTGTTCGTCGCCATGTCGGGCGGCGGCACCCGGGCCGCCGCCCTGGGCTACGGTGTTCTCGAGGAGCTTCGCCGCACCGAAGTCACGCTGAACGGCGTGAAGCGGCGCCTCATAGACGAGGTCGATGTCATCTCGGCAGTGTCGGGCGGCACGTTTCCCGCGGCGTATTACGCCCTGCGTGGAGACAGGACGTTCGGCGAGTTCGAGGCGAAGGTGCTGTCGCGCAATTTCGAAAGCGAGCTGGTGCGACGCATCGCGCGACCGACCAACTGGTTCCGGCTCCCCTCCGCGACTTTCGGCAAGTCGGACCTTTTCGCCGAGATCTACGATGAGACGGTGTTCGACCGCGCGACCTTCGCCGACCTGAAGAAGGCCGGCGGCCCCTTCGTCATCATCAACGGCACCGACGTCACCTCAGGCGCCCGCTTCAGCTTCACGCAGGACCAGTTCGACGCGATCTGCGCCGATCTCATGCGGGTGCCGCTCGGCCGCGCCGTGGCCACTTCGACGGCGCTGCCGCCGCTGCTCACGCCCATCAGCTTCGAGAACCGCGGCGGGACCTGCGGCAGGAACGCGCCGGCCTGGCAGGCCGCCGCCGAGGCCGCGAGCGGCGGGTCCGAGACGCCGGGGCGGGCCCTGCTCCGCGCCCGCGCGCTCCAGTCCTACGCCGACCCGTCCCGCCCCTACGTCCACGTCTTCGACGGCGGCCTCTCCGAGAACCTCGGCCTCGCCGAGCTGATCCGGGCCTTCGAGCTTCTGAAGGTCGATGCCGACGAAACCGTCCTGCCCGCGCTCCGCCGGGCGCGCAAGATCGTGGTGATCGCCGTGAACGCGCTGCGCTTCCCCGAGGTGGACTGGGACCGATCCGACGCGCCGCCGGACACCGACACGCTCAACGACCAGATGTGGTCGATCCCGGTCGACCGGATCACCCTCGACGGCGTGGAGCAGGTGCGCGACAAGCTCGCCGCATGGCAGGCCGGCAGCCCCGAACGGCGCGCCTACCTGGCTCAGGTCACCTTCGAAAACCTGAAAGATCCGCTCGAGCGCAGCTACTTCAAGGGAGTCAAGACCCGATTGCAGCTGCCCAAGGAGCAGACGGACAAGGTGCGCGAGGTCGGCGGCCGGCTGCTGCGAGAGGCGCCGGCCTTCCAGAGGCTGCTCGCCGACCTGAAGCCGGGACGCTAGGCCTTCTGGCTACGCGCTCGCTCTAGCGGTCGGGGCCCTGCCACCAGCCGCCGCCGAGCGCCTGGAAGAGCGCCGCCGAATCGGCGTAGCGATCGGCCAGCGCCTGCGTGCGGTCGATGAGCGCGCCGTGGAGCTTGCGCTGCGCGTCGAGAAGGAAGAAGTAGCTCACGCCGCCGGCCTTGAAGCGCGCCGAGGTGATGTCGTGGTAGGTGCGCGCCTGCGTCGCGGCCTCGGTGCGATCCTTGAGCTTGCTTGCGTCGGCCTCGAGCGCGCGCAGCACGTCCGCCACGTTCTGGAACCCCTGCAGCACCGCCTCCTGGTACGCTGCGCCGGCCTGCTCGTACGCGGCGATCGCCGAGCGGCGCTTCGCCTCGAGCTCGCCGCCGTGGAAGAGCGGCTGCGTCAGCGACGCGCCGAGAAGATAAAAGCCGCTCCCGCTCGAGAAGAGGTCACCGCCGCTCGACGCGAGCGACCCGACGTTGGCCGAGAGCGTGATCTGCGGGTAGAGATTCGCGGTGGCGACGCCGACTCTGGCGCCCGCCTGCTGGAGCAGCGCTTCGGCCGCGCGGATGTCGGGCCGCTGGCGAGCGAGCTCGGAAGGCAGGCCGAGCGGCAGCTCGGGTGGCAACTGAAGATCCGTCAATTTGAATTCCGGAAGCTTGGCCGCGCCGGGCGGCTGGCCGATGTAGACCGCGAGGCGATGGCGCACCTGCTCGAGCTGGCGCTGCAGATCCGGCAGCACGGCGCGGATCTGCGCAAGGTCCAGGCGCTGGGCCACGGCGTCGGCCTGCGCAGCGGTGCCGAGCTTCACCAGCCGCTCGGTGATGGCGAGCTGGCGCTCCTGCAGCTCGACGATCTCCTGCGTCGCCGCGATCTGCTCGCGCAGCGACGCCTCGCGGATCGCCGCGGTAACGACGTTGCCGGCGAGCGTCAGGCGCGCGGCCTCGAGCTCGTAGCGCTGGTAATCGATGCCCGCCTGCAGGCCTTCGAGCTCGCGCCGGTTCGCACCGAAGAGATCGAACGTGTAGGACACGCTGACCGAGGCGAGGTAGAGGTTGAACGGCGTCTGCACCGGAAGGGCCGGCACGCCGAGCGATTGCGGATTCACGTCGACACGATTGGCGGAGACCTTGCCGTCGACCTTCGGGAACCGGGTGCCGCCGGTGCGCGCGCTCAGGTCCTCCTGCGCCTGGCGCAGCTTCGCGTTCGCGCGGGCGAGCGAGGGACTTGCATCGAGCGCCTGGCGCACCAGGCCGTCGAGCGCCGGCGACTGGAACAGCGTCCACCACTGCGCCGGGATGTCCTTGCCCTGGACGAGCCGCTCTTCCGTAACCGGAGTCGCCGTGTATCGCGCGGCGGTCGGAACCTCGGGCGGCCGAACCGCGTCGTGGGTGCACCCCAACATTGCACCGGCAATGACCGAACTGAAAGCACTGCGCCTGGAGAACTTCACGTTAGTCCAGCGTCTTCCGATAGAAGATCACCGCGAAGGCCATGACCACCACCGTGAACACCGCCATCGGCCAAATGTTGGGCCAGAGGTCGACCCAACCGTTGCCTTTGAGCAGGATGCCGCGCACCAGGCGCATGAAATGGGTGGCAGGAAGGACTTCGCCGATCGCCCGCGCCCACCCGGGCATGCCCTGGAACGGAAACATGAAGCCCGACAGCAGGATCGTCGGCAGGAAGTAGAAGAACGTGAGCTGCATCGCCTGGAGCTGGTTCTGCGCGATCGACGAGAGCGTGATGCCGACCGTCAGGTTGGCGGCGATGAAAAGGAGCCCCACGCTATAGAGCACGGTCACGCTGCCGACGAAGGGCACCTCGAACAGCCAGCGCGCCGCGATCAGGATGATGGTCGACTGGATGAGACCGATAAAGACGTAGGGCACGATCTTGCCGGTCATCACCTCGAGGGGCTGCGCCGGCGTGGCGAGCAGGTTCTCCATGGTGCCGCGCTCGCGCTCGCGCGTCATGGCGAGGCCGGTCATCATCACCATGGTCATGGTGAGGATCACGCCCATCAGGCCCGGCACGATGTTATGCGCGGTCAGGCCTTCGGGGTTGTAGAGCTTGTGCACCCGCACCTCGAACGGCGCCTCGCCGCCCGCCAGCGGGGCGAGCGTGCCCTTGAGGTCTTTCCGGGCGACAGAGGCGGCGAGCTCGCGCACCGAGGCGATTGCTGCGCCCGCGGCCGCGGGATCGGTCGCGTCGGCCTCGATGAGCAGCGCCGGGCGCTCGCCGCGCAGGAGCCTGCGCGTGAAGTCGGCCGGGAAGTTCACCACGAACTGCACGTCGCCACGGGCGAGCGCTGCGCGCGCCGCCTCCTCGCTCTGCAGCTCGGCGACGAAATCGAAATAGCCGCTCGTCTTCATCGCCGCGAGGTAGCTGCGCGTGAATTCGCTTTGCTCGGAGACGACCACTGCGGTGGGAAGATGCTTCGGGTCGGAGTTGATGGCGTAGCCGAAGAGAACGAGCTGGGCGATCGGCACGCCGATGATCATGCCGAAGGTGATGCGGTCGCGCTTGAGCTGCAGGAACTCCTTGAGCACGATCCCCCACCAGCGCGAGAAAGAAAACCGCCTCATTGCCCGGTTCCGAAGTTGTCCGACGAGCGGCTCATGAGGTGGATGAACACGTCTTCCAGCCCGCTCTCGGCGCGCTCGACGCGCCAGGCGGTGCCGGCGGTCGCGCGGCGCAGCGTCGCTTCGAGCGCGGCGGCATCCCTTCCGGTGACGTGCAGCGCCGAGCCGAACGCGGCGATCTGCTCGACGCCCGGCTGGCCCTGCAGCTTTTCGGCGATGGCGGAGAGGTCTTCGCCGGACACCGACCACGTGGAGAGGCGCGCCGCCGCGATGATCTCTTCGGCCGTGCCCTGGGCCATCAGCCTGCCGTAGGCGATGTAGGCGAGCTTGTGGCAGCGCTCGGCTTCGTCCATGTAATGGGTGCTCACGAGGATCGAGATGCCGCGCGCGGCGAGCGCGTGCAGCTCCTCCCAGAACTCGCGCCGCGCCTTGGGATCGACGCCGGCGGTCGGCTCGTCGAGAAGGAGGAGCTCGGGCTGGTGCAGCATGCACGCGGCGAGCGCGAGGCGCTGCTTCCAGCCGCCGGAGAGCGACCCGGCGAGCTGGGTCGCGCGCGCCTTCAGGTTCAGCCCCTCGATCGCGCGCTCGACCGCCTCGCGCCGCGAGCGCATCTCGTAGATGCGCGCGACGAAATCGAGGTTCTCGCGGATCGAGAGGTCTTCCCAGAACGAGAAGCGCTGCGTCATGTAGCCGACGCGGCGCTTGATCTCGCGGCTCTCCTTCAGGATGTCGTAGCCGAGGCAGCTGCCCGAGCCCGAGTCCGGCGTAAGGAGCCCGCACATCATGCGGATCGAGGTGGTCTTGCCGCTGCCGTTCGGGCCGAGAAAGCCGAGGATCTCGCCGCGGCTCGCGCGCAGCGACAGGTCCCTGACGACGTGCTTGTCGCCGAAGTGCTTGTTCAGGCCCTGCACGTCGATCGCGAGCGAGCTCATTTCAACGTGACCGTGACCGGCTGCCCGGGCCGCAGGCGCACCGCGTTCTCCACCGACGGCCGCGCCTCAACCATGAACACCAGCTTCGCGCGTGTCTCGTTGCTGTAGATCACCGGTGGGGTGAATTCGGGTTCGGCGGCGATGTAGCTCACCGTCGCGGGCACTTCGCCTTCGCAGCCGTCGCAGCGAACCACGAGCTTGCGGCCCGGCTTGAGCCCGCCGATGACGGGTTGGGGAACGAAGAAGCGCAGCTTCACGTTCTGCGGCGGGAGCATGCGCACCACGGGACTGCCCGGCGGGACCCATTCGCCTTCGCGGTAAAGCGTGTCGACGATGAGCCCGCCCTGCGCGGCGGACACGTGCTTCTGGTCGAGCCGCCAGTCCGACTGGCTGGCAGCCGCGCGCGCAGCGGCAACCTGCGCGTCCTGGGCCCGGATCTGGTCCTGGCGTGCCGGCAGGCGCGAGACGTCGAGCTGGCCCTGGAGCTCGCGCACGCGCGCCGCCTTGATCGCGTGGTTCGCGCGCGAATCCTCGAGCTGCGCGCGCGGGATGCCGCCGACCTCGAACTGCGCCTCGTCGCGCTTCAACTGCTGCGCGGCCTGCTGCTCGGCCGCGATCGCCTGGGCGAGCTGCGCCTTGGCGACATCGAGCTCGGGATTGCGCCGGCCGACCCTCAGGTCGGCGAGCTGCGCCTGGGAAGCCTTGAGCTGCTCATCGGCCTGGCGCTTGGCCGCCGTTTCCTGGTCCGCCTCGAGCTCGAAGAGCCGCGCTTTTGCCTCGACCGTCTGCCCGCGCTGCACGAGCAGGCGCTCGAGCCGGCCGCCCACCGGCGAGGCGACGTGCACGTACTCGCCCTCGACGTAACCCTGATAGGTCGACGGCGTCTCTCCGGAGCAGGACCAGAATATTGCCGGGACGACCGACAGCGCGAGGAATCGGCGACGCAAGCGCTAGGAGTCTATATCGTAGGACGTGCGACATAGGACCTTGGGCGGATTTGCGCCGCTGCCGGACCGGGAGAGCGGGTTGGACCGGGAAGGCGGCATCGTGCATTCATGGACGACTCCGGGAAGACTTGCAGCTTCCCCAGCAAAAAGGGCGACGACTAGGTTGTCGTGGGCGCTTCGTTCATAGAGTCGTTCTTACCGCTCATTTTCCCGGGTTGGACCAAGGTCCAATATCAGTCCGCAGGCGCCTTCAGCACACTAAGGGCATGATTTTCCCGGCTAGAATGCAACCGCAGAGGGACGTTTGCTGACACGAATCCTGGCCGCGGCGATGGTCCTGGCGCTTTCCGCCTCCCCGGCGCGCGCCTCGTTCCTGTCGGGGGAGGCGCTCGACACCTTCGCCGACATCCTGGCGCTGGTGGTGCTTTTCGTCGTTCCGGTGGTCGTAATCGTGCTTTTCTGGATCGTGCACGTTCTGCCGGAGAAGATCGCCGAGAAGCGCCATCACCCGCAAACCGCGGCCATCACCACGCTGTGCCTCCTGTCGCTCGTGTTCGGCGGGCTGCTTTGGCCGATCGCGTGGCTCTGGGCCTACACCAAGCCGGTCATGCACCGCATGGCCTACGGCACCGACAAGCACGAGGATTTCTTCGACGAAATGGCCGAGAAGCACCGCGAGGGCAAGCTGCTGCGCGAAGAGGTTTTCCATCTGCGCGAGGAGCTCGAGGCGATGGAGGCCCGCGGCGCGTTGCCGCCCAACCTGAGGAATCTGAAGGACGAGCTCGCGCGCCTCAGGTTGTCCGAGGCCCAGTCGCGCGCGGACGCGTCGAACACGCCTCCGGCCAAGGCCAAGAGCGACAGGGCGGCGTAGATGGAAATCCTGCTGCTCGGCATCTACTCGTTCTTCGTCTGGCTGATCTTCATCAAGCTGAAGTGGCTGCCCTGGAACATCGGCACCCAGGTGACCGTGGTCATCATCCCGGTGGTCGGCCTCGGCGCCACCATCCTGCTGCTCAATATCTACGCGCCCTCGTCGTCCGACGTGCGCGTCTACAAGTACACCGTGCCGATCGTCTCCCAGGTGCGCGGCCGGGTGATCGAGGTGCCGGTCGAGGAGGGCAACCGGCTGGTGAAGAAGGGCGCGGTGCTATTCAAGGTCGACCCCACGCCCTACGAGCTCGACGTCAAGGTGCTCGAGGCGCAGCTGGTCAACTCCCAGGCGGGGCAACGCGAGCTGAGGGAATCGGCGCGCGGCGCCGCCGCCAAGACGGCCGAGACGCGGGGCGCGATCGGGCAGGCCGCGAGCCGCGTGCGGGAGGTCGAGGCGAAGCTCGCGCTGGCGAGAACCCGCCTCGAGCAATACCGCGAGCTGGCGAAGACCGGGGCCGGCAGCCGCTTCGACCTCGAGCGTACCGAGTCCGAGATCAAGGAGCTCGAGGGCCAGCTTGCCGCCGCGCGCAGCGCCGAAATCCAGGCGCGCGCCTCGGAAGGCCAGGCGGTGTCAGGCGAGCGCCAGATCGAGCAGAAGCTCGGCGCCAACGTCAAAGGCGAATTCGCGCAGGTGGCGCAGATCCGCGCGCAGCTCGAGAACGCGAGATGGCTGCTCGACCAGACCACGACCCTCTCGCCGTGCGAGTGCTATGTGGTCAACCTGCAGCTGCGCCCGGGCGGCTTCGTCGCCGGCCTGCCGGTGAATCCGGTCATGACGCTCGTGGAAGCCGACGGCCAGGTGGTCGCGTTCTACAACCAGAATGAGCTGCACGCCGTGCAACCTGGCAACGAAGTCGAGTTCGCGCTGAAGACCCTGCCGGGCAAGATCATCAAGGGCAAGGTCGACTCGATCGTCTGGGCGATCGGCCAGGGCCAGCTGCAGCCGAGCGGCAACATTCCCACGTCCGGCATGCAGGCGATGCCGGCGGGCCGCTACGCGGTGAAGTTCAACATCGCTGAGCGCGACAGGCAGATCTTTCTCGCCGCCGGCGCGGCCGGCGATGCCGCGATCTACACCGACAGCTTTGCCGCGATCCACATCATCCGCAAAGTGATTCTGCGCGTCGGCTCGTATTTGAACTACCTGATCCCGAAGCTGCACTGAAGCGATGCGCATGCGCCGCTCCGTCCTGGCGGTAGCGTTCGTGCTCGCGGCGCTGGCCGGCTGCGCGCTGAAAAAGCCGCCCGAGCGCGCCGAGATCACGAAGGAATCGCTCCCCAATCTGCAGCTCCCGCCGGGATGGACGGGCGCAGGTGGCGCGGCAAGCGCGCCGGGCGCCGTGGGCGAGCAGCCCTGGCTCGCCGCGTTCAAGGACCCGCAGCTCGATGCGCTGGTGCAGGAAGCGCTCAAGTACAACCCGGACCTGCAGGTCACGGCCGCGCGCGTGGAGCAGGCCGCGTCCTACGTCAAGGTAGCCGGCGCGACGCTGCTGCCGCAGGTCAATGCGCTCGCTCGCGGCGGCGGCGCGCTGAGCGGCGACTCGAGCGGGCTGGAAGGCGTCGGCATCTTCGCCAACTGGGAGCTCGATCTCTGGGGCCGGGTGCGCGCCGGGCGCGAGGCGGCGCGCGACCAGTACACCTCGGCGGCGCTCGACGCCGAGTACGCGCGCCAATCGCTTGCCGCGCTCGTCGCCAAGAGCTGGTTCCTCGCCACCGAGGCGCGCCTGCAGAAGGCGATCGCCGAGGAAATGGCGGGCTCCTCGGAGAAGCAGCTCGCCCTCTCGCAGGACCGCTTGCGCGTGGGGCGGGGCGACGAATACGACGTGGCCCTTTCGAAAGCGAACCTGGCGACGTTCCGCGACAGCGTGCGCAGCCTCGACCTCGCCTACCAGCAGGCGCTGCGCGCGCTCGAGGCGCTCGCCGGGCGCTATCCGGCCGCGACCGTCCAGGTCCCGGCGCAGCTCATGGCGCTTCCCGGACCCATCCCGGTCGGCATGCCTTCGGAGCTGCTCGAGCGCCGCCCGGACGTGATCGCCGCCGAGCGGCGCGTGGCCTCGGCGTTCTATCGCATCGAGGAAGCGAAGGCGGCGCGGCTGCCGCGCATCTCGCTCACCGCCGCGGTGACCAGCATCTCGAGCGATCTTTTCGTGCTCAAGGACCGCGACAACCCGGTGTGGAGCGCGGGTGCCTCGCTTACCGCGCCGCTCTACACCGGCGGTGCCCTCCAGGGACAGGTCGAGGTGCGCACGGCCGAGCAGAAGCAGGCGCTCGCCGAATACGGGCGCATCGGCGCGCGCGCCTTCGGCGAGGTGGAGAATGCGTTGTCGAGCGCTTTCGCGCTCGAGGATCGGGAAGCCATCCTCACCGAATCGGTCGCCGCGAACTCGCGCGCGCTCGAGCTCGCGAACGTGCGCTACCGCGTCGGGGTGGGCGACCTGCGCGCGGTGCAGCAGCAGAGCCTCGCGCTGCACGCCGCGCGGACCGCGCTGCTGCGCGTGCAGGCCGAGCGCCTGGTGCAGCGGGTCAACCTGCACCTCGCTCTAGGCGGCAGCTTCGAGCAGCCTCAATACAAGGAAGGCAGCAGCCAATGAACCGCAAATGGCCGGCGATCTTTGCAGCAGCGCTATTGAGCCTCTTCGTCGCTCAGCTTCACGCCGAAGGCCTGTACCTCGGCGCCGCCATAGGCCAGGCGGGCATCAAGGACAACATCAACACCGGGACGTTCGACTCGAACGACGCCGCCTACAAGGCGTTCGTGGGATGGCGGTTCAAGGTGCCGGTCGTCAACTTCGCTGTCGAAGGCGCCTATACCGACTTCGGCAAGCCGTCGCAGACCTTGGGCGCACAGCGGGTCGAGACCAAGCTGCACGGGCCGAGCCTCGCGGGGCTCGCGATCCTGCCGCTCGGACCGTTCGACTTCTACGGCAAGGCCGGCGCCATCAACTGGAGCGCGGACACCACGGTCGGAGGCGCGACAACGAGCAAATCCGGCACCGACGCGTTCTACGGCGTGGGCGCCGGGCTCAACCTGGGCCCGTTCGGGTTGCGCGCCGAATACGAGCGCTTCCAGATCAAGGACACCGACCGCGTGGACCTGTTTTCGCTGAGCGCGCTGTTCCAGTTCTAGGCTATTTCTTCTTCGCCGCGGCGGGCTTCTTGCCCGGCTCGACCGAGACCGCGGCGGCTTCGGTGTAGGTGACCTGCACCTCGTCGCCCACCTTCACCACCTTGAACTGGTCCGGGTTCTGCACGTCGAGCTTGACGGTGTTGCCGCGCGGGCCCCGGAGCGAGATGGTCTTGCCCTTCGGATCCACCGCGGTGACCTTGGCGATGGCGGTGACTTCGCGCGCCGCGATGGCCGCCGGGCGTTCGCCCGGCTTGGCGGTCGCCACGCCCTCGGTCGCTCCGACCGCTTGGCCGCCCTTGGTCTTCATGAGCTCCAGGGCGAGCGACTGCACGACCTGCACCACCACGAAATCCCCCAACTTGATCTGCGGGAAGTTCTTCACTTCCTCATCCGCGACGACGTCGACTGTCTTGCCGTCGGGTCCCTTCAGAGTGAGGGTGCGCGTTGCCTTTTCGATCGCCACCACCTGCGCGGTGACCTTGATCGTGCGCGCGATCGCCGCTCTGCCCGGCTCGCTCGCGACGGCGGTGCCGCCGGTGACGTCGGGCTTCTGCTGGGCGGCCACGGGAAGCGCCGCCGAACAGGCGAGGGCGGCGAGAATTGCGAGGGTCTTGCGCATGACATGCTCCTTTTTCTGGATTTGGACCGAGTCTCGGACAAAGCCTGAGGTAGCCAGGGCGGAACGGCAATTAGACCTTGGGCCTATCCCACGTTTCGTTCGCGTGCCGCAGCAGGACCGGATCGCGACGGCAGGCCGCGACGAACTGGCGCACCTCCTCGGAACGCCAAGCGGCTCGGTACGCCTCCCACGCCTGCTCGAGCGAGTCGCGCCGAAGGTCGGCGGGCGCGAAAGGCAGGGCGTTCAGGAGCTTGACCTTGCCGTTGGGGACCACGAGCAGCATCGCCTGCGGGCTTTCGAGCCGCTGCTCCATCTCGGCGAGGATGTCCCAGGGATAGATCGACAGCGCAATTGTTTTACCACCTGAACGGGCGTGCTCCCGGAGGGCTGCGACGGAGGAATCCCACTCTTTGTCGGTGCATGCGATCGCATCCCAGGCCGCCGCGGCGCGGCCGATGCGCATCAGCGGGCCGGTGACGAAGGCGCTGCAGCCGAGCTCGACCGCGAGGTCGTAGGTTGCAACGGCTTCGTGGATGTTGAACCGCGTGGGAACGAACACGAGTTGAGGGGCCAACCCGCGTGCGACGAGCCGCCGGATCGCGCCCGTCGCCGCGCTGAAGCTCCCGCCCGGACGCACCCGCTCATGCATGGCCGCGCTGGCGCCGTCCACCGAGATCTGCACGCACTCGACGCCGAGCGCAGCCAGGCGCTCCGCGGCGCGCTCGTCGATGCGGCTGCCGTCGGTCTCGATCTTGAGCGCGACGCCGCCGTCGGCCAGGCGCTCGAAGAGCTCCCAGCAGTGGGGCACACCGAGCGGCTCGCCGCCGCCGAAGGCGACGTAGGGGATCCCGGCCGCGACGATGCGGCGCGCGAGTTCCAGCGCCTCGCCGCGGTCCAGCTCGTCGCGCCAGGCGCGGTCCGGGCCGGACTCCTCGCAGCAGGCGATGCAGCGGGCGCTGCATCGGTTCGTGAGCTGCCAGGCAAGAAAAAGGGGCGCGCGGTATTCACCTACCGCGCGCCCCGGCATTTCGGACTGCCGGATTATTTCAGGTAAAGCGGATGTAAGGCTGGGCCATCACCTGCTCGGAAACGTCCTCCATCCGGGGCGTCTCCCAGTTCAGGCGCTCGGCCGGGTCGGCCTGCTCGGTCCTGGCCTCTTGCTGCTCTTCCCGCAGATTCGGTTCGGCGTGACCCATGTCGGCTCCGAAGGGTTGCAAAACGGGGTTGCAAAAACGGGTTGGATCCAGAATAGCAGAATTTCACTCCGTCGGCGCGACGTGCCCGACGCCCTTGTGGCAGTCGATGCAGGTCGCCTTGCCCTCGAGCACCTGCTGGTGCATCGGCTGGGCGAACTCCTTCTGCTTCTTCAGCGCCTCGGGCGTGAACTGGTGGCAGTTGCGGCAGTTCTGGGAGTTGTTGGCCTTGTATTCCTCCCACACATCCTTCGCCATGCGCAGGCGCTCCTTCTTGAACTTCTCCTCCGTGTCGATCACGCCCCGCATCTCGCCGATCGCGTCCTTGATGCCGGCCTTCGCCTTGTAGACGAGAAGCTCGGGGTAGTGCTTCGGAATGTGGCAGTCGTGGCACCCGGCATGGAAAGCGGTGCGGTTCGCCACGTGGACGCTCGCCTCGTGCTCCTTCGCCACCCATTGCATCGAATGGCAGGCGGTGCCGCAGAACTTGTCGGTTCCGGTCGCCTCCACCATCACCACGGTGCCGGCGGTGGCCACGAAGCCGAGCACGACGCCGATGATGAGGAGCGTCAGCACCGACCAGTGCATGCTCGGCCGTGTCAGCCGTCGCCAGAATCCAGCTCTCTCCTGCCCGATTGCCATGTTATTTCTCCCTTTGAATCGTTCGATTATCTACGCGCTGACCAGGTTCATGGGCTGCCAGCTGTTCGCCAGGCGATGGCGCGATTCGTCGGCCAGGGCATCGCGCACGGATTGCTCGACTGAGGGCTCGCGCCAGGCGCGCTGATAGGCACGCCACGCGTCGTCGAGACCGCAGCGCCGCAGGTCGGCGCAGACCTCCGGCAGCGCGGCCGCGACCTTGACCCAGCCGTTCGGCAGCACGAGCAGCGTGGCGGGCGGCTCCTGCGCGCTCTTGCGCAGACCTTCTGCGAGGCTGAACGGCTCGAAGCAGATCTCCATCCCCGCTGCCTCCGCTTCACGCCTCAACAGGGCTTGAAAGTCTCGCCAAGCTTGCTCAGGCGGCGCAAGGCGCTGCCAATGGCGCGCCGCGGTGCCGACGCGCATGAGCTGCCCGGAGTTGAAGCGGAACGCGCCGAGCTCGCGCGCCCGGCGGATTACCGCGGGCGCCTCGTGCAGGTTGAGGCGCGTGGGCGCGAACGTCACCTCGAGCGGCATTCCAGCCGCGCGCACCGCGCGGCAGGCCGCGTGCGCGCGCGCGAGCGACCCGCCCGGCCGCTGCCGCTCGTAGACTTCCTGGGTATCTGCGTCGAGGCTTACCTGGATCGAGCGCACCGGCAGGCGAGCGAGCCGTCGCGCCGCTTCGTCGTCGAAGCGCTGGCCGTTGGTCTCGATCTTGAGCTGGATTCCGGCCGCGCCCAGGGCCTCGGCGAGCTCGAAGAAATGCGGCGCGACCAGCGGCTCGCCGCCGCACAACATGACGTAGGGCACTCCGCCCGCTACGATCTCGCCCGCCACGCGCATTGCCTCATCGCGGTCGAGCTCATCCGGCAGGCGCTTCCCGGGCGCCGATTCGGTGCAGCAATGCAGGCACGCGAGATCGCAGTCGCGGGTGATTTGCCAGGACACGAACAGCGGTGCGCGCAGGCCGTCTATGCGATGTGCCATAGAAGGCCGATACTGAAGAGGGCCACGGCCGCCAGATAACAGGTCACCACGGCGCGGATCGCGGGCACGAACTGGCGCGGCGACTCGTACGTGCGCACGCCGACTCGGGCGCTCTGCACGAGGAGCGGAGCCGCGAGCAGCGCCGCCAGGCAAGCCACCGGAAACACGCCGGCCGCGACGCCGATCGCGGCGACGGTCAATCCGGCGGCGGCGAGCGCCACGTAGAGCCGGACGCCTCGCTTGCGGCCGAGGCGCACGACGAGGTTGCGCTTTCCGACCAGCCGGTCCTGGTGGTAGTCGGGAATCGCGTTCACCACCGCGAGCGCCATGATGAGAAGGCCGGGAACGAGCGAGGCGCACAGCGCGCCCCACGAGAAGGTGCCGGTATGGAGGTAGAGGCTTCCGAGCACCATCCACGGCCCGTACGAGAGGGCGATGACCGCTTCTCCCAGGCCGCGGTACGCCCAGCGGATCGGCGGCGCGACGTAGAAGATCGCCGCGAGGCCGCCGAGCAGCGCGAAGGCGAGGATCGGCCAGCCGCCGCGCCAGGTGAGGTAGATGCCGACCGCAAACGCGCCGGCGAACGCCGCGATGCCTAGCCACAGCACCCACCCGGACATCGGCGGCAAATCGTCCGGGTTGAACACGCGGTCGGTGCCCATCCGCGAGTCGAAGTACTCGTTGAACGATTCGACACCGACGACCGCGAGCACCACGCCGCCGAGCCCGCTCCAGAAAACCGGGGCGTCGAAGACCCTCTCGATCGCGTAGGCCCACGCGGCGCCGAGGAGATAGGGCAGCAGTCCCGCATAGAGGAAAAATCGGTAGCGCACCAGGCTGAACACCAGCCATAGACGCTTCCAAGGGGAATCTAGAGATAGATCCATTGGTGAAGCGTCGCTGTTTTCCGCGGATCGGTGGCGAGCTCGTCGACGAACCGGGCGACGCGCGGGTCCTGCCAGGCGCGCTGGAACCGGCCCCAGATCTCGGCCAGGGTCTGCCGTCGCAGGTCCCCGCACACGAAGGGCAGCGCGTTGATCAGCTTGACGAGGCCGTTCGGCAGCACGATGAGGAGCGCGGCGGGGTGATGCAGCCGATAGCGCAGCTCCTCGAGCAGCCCCATCTCGTGGAAGTGCACGCGCATGCGGTCGCGATACTCCTCGGTCTTGCGGTGCAAAGTCTCGAAGAAGGGCCCGTATTGGTCTTCGCTCGGCGCCATCCGGTGCCAGGTCTTGACGGCGTTGCCCGTGTACATCGTGCGCCCGGTATAGAAGCTGTAGGCGCCGAGCTCGGCTGCGAGATCGACTGCCGCGCCGATCTCGTGCGCGTTGAACGACGTAGGCGAGTAGTTGATCTCGATCGGCACGCCGGCGGCGCGCAGGTTCTTCACGCCCTGGACTGCCGTATCGAAGTTCCCACGAACCCGCATGCGGTTGAAGGTTTCGCGGGTCGCGCCGTCGAGGCTCACCTGCACCGCCTTGACGCCGATGTCTTTCAGGCGCGCGCAATTTTCCGGGCCGAGGTAGTGGCCGTTGGTCTCGACTTTGAGCTGGCCGTTGCGGCGGCACACGAATTCCGCCATGTCGAAAAAGCGACGATGGACCATCGGCTCCCCGCCCGAGAAAGACAGGTAGGGGACCTCCAGGTCCATCACCTGCTCGAGCACGGCGAAGACCTCGTCGTCGTCGAGCTCGTCGGGGAACGCCTTGCCGGGGCCGCTTTCCTCGATGCAGTGCAGGCACGCGAGGTTGCATTCGTTGGTGACCTGCCAGGCGATGTAGAGCGGCGCGCCGAGGTCGCCCGAGCCCGTGGCGGCCGGGGTGCTCGCCGGGATGGACACGGTCAGTCTTCCACCAGGCCCTTCTGCCGCAGCTCGGCGATGAAGGCCTGCGCTTCGCGCTCGATGGCGTCGCCGTCGTCGCGGTAGCGCGCCTTCAGGCGGGACGGGATCTCGCGCTCGTCGCTCCCGGCCTGGATCTCGCGCACTACCGCGGTGGCGGTGGGGTTGAGGGTGAACACCTTCTCGGAGCGCGTCTCGAAGAGCACGCCGCCGAACTTCTCTTCGCGGAACTTCACGTACTTGGCGAGCTTCATGCCCGCGTCATGCTCCCTATTGGGAGAGCACGTACCCGACGGCGGCCTTGATGTCGGCGTCGGAGGCGGCGACCTTGGGATGGCCCTTGCCGTCCTTCAGCTTCGCGGCGATCGCGTCGGCCGCGCCCTTGTCGGCCTTGTGCTTCGCGGCGATGTCCTTGAAGGAAGGCCCCATCTTCTTCGTGTCGACCGCGTGGCAGTTGAGGCAGCCCTTGGACTTGACCACGTCGGCGCCCGACTGCGCGAAAGCCGCTCCCGCGGCGACGGCGATGATCGCTGCAAACCATGTCCTCTTCATGCTGCGCTCTCCTGTAGTTGCGATTCTTGGACTCGGTGCGGATCGTTTGGATGCCCTACTGGAACCTATAGTAATACGATACGCCCAGGAAGTTGACTCTCTGGCTCTGGTTTTCCGAGAGCTGCGTACCGTCGGCGTACACCCAGCTCGCCCAGGTCCAGTCGTCGGTCTTGAACCGGTCAAAGATGTAGTCGAGACGGACGCCCGAATTCTTCTGCAGCGCGTAACGCGCAAAGAGGTTCAGCCGCATCGTCTTGGTGTGGCTGTCCGGCAGGTCGCTGACCGCGGCGCCCTGAATGGTCGACAGGTGATTCTGGTCGGTGATCTCCGCGTAGGTGAACTCGGCGCCGAGGTCGATCTGGGCGGTGGGCTTCGCCCGCAGGCCGGCGCCGACGTTGTTGCTGAGATTGCGCATGTTCGCGCCCCAGATCGGGTCGGTGGCGTTGGCGGGGCAGACGCCCGTCGCCGAGGCGTTCTCGCAGGTCGACGATTCGAAGTGCGTGTCGTTTTGCGAATACCAGGCGTTCACCTGCCAGCGGTCGTTGATCACGTAGCTCGCGTCGAGCGACCAGTTGGTGGCCTCTCCCGAGTGCGGCCCTAGCGTGGATCCGGGCCGCGAGCCGTAGTCGTCGCGCGCCTTGTCGGCGTAGAACTGGATGTTGAACGCATTGGCCGGCGCCCAGTTGGCCGACACCCGTACCTTGTCGCGCACGCGGTCGGCGAGGAAGATCGGCGCGATCAGGTTGCTGCCGACCGTGCCGTTGTTCTGGACGGTGGTCTGGAAGTCGGAGCCGCCGCGATCCTGATGCATCAGCGCCACGGAGCCGATGACCGTCTCCGCCATCGGGCGGCGCAATTCGAGCTTCCAGGTGGTTTCGTCGGTGGTCTCGCGGCCGCTCACCACGCGGATCGCGGAGAGGTTGCGCTTTTTCTCCTCCCAGCCCACGCCGCCGATGATCTTGAAGCTCTCGGGCAGCTGGTAGCCGGCTTCGGCCTTGGCGCTCGTGGTCCGGATGGAGCGCGGCTCGTTCTCGCCGTTCGAGGTCGTCGTTGGCGGCGGGAAGAAATAGACCAGCACCGGGGTCTTGTCGTCGCGGTCCTCGTAGTGCACGTCGGCGACCAGCGAGAGCTTCGGGATCGGCCGCGACGTGATGCCGAAGTGGGCGATCTTGGTGTCCACGCGGCCATTCAGGTCGCCGCCCGCGGCCGCCGCGGCCGGGGAGAGCGGCACGTTCACTCCGCTCACGAACGCCGCGTCCTGGGTTTCTTTCTGGTAGGCGAGCTTGAAGGTGCTGCGCGTGTTCTGCGTGAAAGTGTAGTTGCCGCTCACGTAGAGCTGGTGCGACTGGTTGTCCGGCGGCAGCGCGATCGGCGTGAACGTCGACAGCCCGGCAAGGCCTCCGGTGAAGTTCAGGCCGCTGTCGAACTTGTTGTTGTACATCGTGCCGTAGTAGCCGCCCTGCAGGAGCAAGGCGCCGCCGCTGTAGTTGACCTTGGCGTCGATCTGGCGCGTGGTGGCGTCGATCGGCTCGGGTGCGAACTCGAACTGGCCGAAGCTCCCCACAGGGCCCGTCCCGGTGGTGCCGCGGGCGAAGATGCGTGCGCCGTCCTTCTCTTCGTTGCGGAACTTGATCTGCACGTCCCAGTTGCCGCTGATGTACTTGTCGAACCCGAGGCCGAGGATGTCGCGCTTGGTCTTGAGATCGATCGTCCCGCCGTTCGGGTTCAACGTGGTCGGGATCACGAGGTTGTTGCTGCCGATTCCGCCGACCGCCGTGGTGATGTTGAGCGGCTCGAACCGCGGGATGCGGCTGTAGTCGATCGAGTAGCCCCAGTTGCCCTGGCGCTGCTGCTCGAAGCGAAGCTGCCGGTCGTCGAGGCCGACGTCGCGGCCGAAGATGCGCGTCCAGGTGCCGGTCTCGTCGTTGCGCTTGACCCAGTTGAAGTCGATCAGGCCGTAGGCGCCGTTTTCCTTGATGCCGTTGTACTCGCCGAAGCGGCGCGTGGCATCGTTCGCGTAGCCGATGCCGACGCTCGCCTCGCTCGCACCGGTGTTCAGCGAGTTGGGCGCGCGCGGGTCGATGTTCTCTGTCACGATGGGCTCGACCGCGTGCGCCGTGCCGAACGCCGCTGCCAGCGCGAGCGTCATGCTGGAGTACTTGAAGCTGCAGACTCGTTTCATGGGTCGCCGGCCTCCTGGCTCAACGCCGGAACGTCCGCTCGTTGCTGATGTTGGCGGGGTTATTGGTGCCGTGGATGTTGGTATGGCAGTTCAGGCAGCCGCGCGCGAGCGTGTTCGCGCCAGTGCTGGTGCCGGCGAGGTTCGGGAAGTTACCGCGGTGGCTGGTCGGCTCATGGCACTGCTGGCACAGCATGGGCTGGCGCATCTTGAGCAGGTTCGGCGCGGTCGTGCCGTGCGGGTTGTGGCAGTTGGCGCAGTCTTCCTGCACCGGCTGGTGGGTGCGGACGAACGGCCCGCGTTTCTCCATGTGGCAGCTGTAGCAGGTGTCGTTGACGGTGTCGCGCAGCACCATGACGCGCCCGACCGAGCCGTGCGGGTTGTGGCAGTCGGAGCAGGAGACCAGTCCTTCGCGGATCGGATGGCGCGAGGGGCGGTTGATCTCGACGCGCTGCACCTTGTGGCAGGCGAAGCACACTTCGGGCTGAGTGAGCTTGTCGCGCACGCGGTCGGTCGCGGTGTGCAGCTTGTGGCAGGACGAGCAGGAGACGTCGTTGCGCTCGTGCGCGCTGCCCGGCCAGTGCATGCGCTCGCGTCCCTGGTGGCAGGTCTGGCAGACCTCGTTTTTCTGTCCCGCGGACATCTTGCTGAAGCGCTGCGGCATGGGGCTGCCGCTCTTCAGGTGCTCGGTCGGGTCGCCGTGGCAGGTCGCGCAACCTACGATCCCCGCAGGCGTGCGGCTGTCGGCCTTGGTGCCGTGCTTGCCGCCCCAGATGAGCGGCGCGTCGGCGTGGCAGGTCGCGCAGACCTTGCCGTCCTTGATATCGTCCGCCGACTGCGCGAGCGCCGTTGCCGGAAAAAACAGCACCGAGCAAGAAACGAAAACTGCAGCGAACAGCCGTGCCGCGGGCGCCGCTACCGCGTTGTCTTTATTCACTTCGCGACTCCTCCACTCGAGCCGGCGTCCGCCCGGCCGGGCTGCGGCGGGCGAACGAACAGTCCGGGAGTTTGCGTCCCTAGGCGACCGAGCGATATTGGACCAAGGTCTTACATTGGCCTAAAAATCCATGAAGGATTAGGCGCTTGGACCAAAGTCCAATAGCGGCGCCTGCGCCTTTCGCCAACAATGGGATCGAACCCATGCGGCTCAACAACGAGAAGGGAGCACGAAAGTGGCCGAAAGACGCGGCATCACCATCTACTTCGTCGATGGCTCGAAGCTGAGGCTGGATTTTCCGAAGCAGACGCTGAACGAGACCGGGACGGTGCTGAAGCTGAAGGAGATCCTGGCCGCCCGGCAGCTCGTGGCCGAGGTGGACGGGGTCCTGCTGGTGATTCCCTTCGACAACGTGCGCTACATCGAAGCCCATCCGGCGCCGTCCAAGCTGCCGGAATACATCATCCGGGGCGCCACCATCCCGAGTTGATTTCGTGCAATGGAGCCGGCGCTAGAATGAACGTCATGACCTCATTCCTTCGCGCCTCAATCGCCGTCGCGGGTACTGCGCTTTTTGTCGCCGCCTGCAGCTCGCCCCCCACGTGGGAGAAGGCCGGCGCTAACGAAACGACCGTGGCGAACGACAGCAACGATTGCCGCGTGCAGGCGCGCTTCGCGCCGCTGCCCGAGCGCTACGTGGGTTCGCCCGACCCGTCGGTCACGTCCAAGGTCATGTCGCGGGAAGATGAGCGCGTGGCGTTCGAGACCCAGGAGTTCCAGAAGTGCATGACCGGCAAGGGTTACACCGCCGTCAAGCGTTAGTGTCGCGCAACGCGGTCGTCTAGCGGGAGCTCGAGCCGCCCGGGGGCCCGCTAGAAGCTCGCGTTGACGAACAGCACAGGGCCCTGGAACGTCTGCTTGAACTCCGCCTTGCGGCCTTCGTCCTCCGCAGCCACCTTGAGCGCGAGCGCGCGCGAGCCGATCCCGAAGCCGACGTTCTTGAACGGCTGGTACATCACGTCCAGCGCGATGCCGGTCAGGTTGCCGGAGAACTTGCCGTACTTCAGGGCGAAGCGGTCCATCCGCCCCCCGACCGCCCAGCGGTCAGTGAGGGCGAACTGGCCGTAGGCGCTGAGCACCGGCAGCGGGGCGGTGAGCTTTTCCGACTGGCTGTTGATCGGCGCGCCGTTGAAGTTTCCGGAGAGGTTCGCGTCGTACCCCGCGACGTGCAAGCCCAGGGCCACGCCGACCTCCTTGTCCTTGGTCTTGAAGAACGAGTAGCCCCCGGAGAGGCGCAGATCGGAGAAGTCGAACTTCGAGCTCACCGTGGAATTCACCGGAAACGTCTGGTCGCCCCAGTTGATGGTGCGGTCAATGGTCTTGTCGCCGCTGCGGTTGAGCTGGAAGTACTCGGCTTCAACGCGCCAGCGCTCGCCGGTGCGCCAGCGCGCCATCCCCATCGGCACAGTCTTCGATTCCTTCATGCCGAGCGTATTCTCGAAATCGATATTGGTGCCCACGCCGGTGCGCGATTCCAGCTCCGCCGAGGTGGTGGTGCGCGGGAAGTAGGCGCCGAGCGCGAAGTAGAACTTGTCGCGCAGCGCGGGGTGGTCGGGGATCGCTTCCTGGCAGAACGCGGGCGCCGCGACGGCGGCTCCTATAGTCGACGCAAGCAAGCCTCGAAGAGTGTTTTTCATGACGGGTCCTTTGACGGGCGTTCGCGTGGGGGGAACTTGGCAGGCCGATCGGCGTAAAGATGCGCCGCGCAACTGGCGCGCATGGCAACGGTACTTCTCTTTGGTGGTACATGCAACGACAGCCGAATCGCTCCGTTCGGCGACCAGGGTAGGTACAGGACACCATAGGCGCGCTAAGCGCAGCGAAGGCAATCGGCGAGGTCCACTCGTCGGTGTAGGGCTATTAGCTACCGGCAATGCACCCGGCTGCAAATGGCGAAGGAGAGCCACACGGCAAGATCTCGGCGTCGCTAAATTGGTCAACAGCTTGTGCATGAGCGCACTACTACGCTCCTCAAAGCAGCCACTCGATCGGAAGAATGGACAAGAAGCCGATCCAGAGGCGCCGGAGCAATCCGGCTCCGGGCTCGGAAGTGCAGTGAACCTCATGTTCCACCCATTCGAGGCTGCCTTGAGGCAGCAAGCGCACTTCGTAAGCGACGCTCGCCATGTCACGATTGAAAGCTTCGGACAGCCGGTTCGCGAGCGCCGGACTCTCGACCACGATGCCCATCTCGGTATTGAGACGCGCCGAGCGCGGGTCGAAGTTGAACGAGCCGACGAAGATCCGGCTGCGGTCCACGCCGAACGTCTTGGCGTGCAGGCTCGCATCGGAGCTTCCCGCCGCGCGGTCTTTGTCTTTCGCTTGTTTTTCTTCCGCGCGAGGCTTCAGCTCGTCGAGCCGGACGCCGGCGCGCCCGAGCCCGCATCCGGATTCAATTCCCGGCCTTGCCGCTCCCCAGCGGCACGAGCTCGCCTGCGCGCACCGTGACGCGCTGCCCGGCGTAGAAGCGTCCCGGATCGCGCGGGCGGAAGGTGCGCCGCTCGCCGTCGTCCATGGTGACGATCACTTCCACGCCGCCTTCCGCGAGCCAGGGCTGCATCTCCGAGGTGCCCGCGGCGCCGAACTGCCATTGATCGGAGCTCGCAGGACCAGTCGGCATGAACACTACCGCGCCGACGAGCCGCGGCTGGTCGAGCGCCGACTGCGTGCCGATCTGGGGCGGTCCCGTGCGCGGGGCGAGCGCGGCCTCGGAGCCCGTATTCACCTGCCGGATCGAGGCCACGACGCCGTCCGTGAACTTGGGAAGCCGCAGGTCGAGCTTGTCGACCTGGGCCGAGGCCGCGGCCGCGACGAGCGCGACCGGGGCAGCGAGCCAGCGCAGCCGCAACAGGGCCACGGCTATTCCGCGAGGCCCTGGATGAAGTACGTGGCGGAAAGCAGCGGGCTCGGCGCGCCGAGCGGTCCCAGCCAGCGGTCGTAGACGCGCCGGATGTCGCCGCTGCGGTAGAGCCGCGCGAGCACGCGGTTCACCGCGAGCCGGAAGTCGGCATCGCCGCGCGGCAGCATGAGGGCGTACTGCTCGATCGAGAAATCCTCGTCGAGGAGCTTGTAGGCGTCGCCGCCGCCGGCTCTCTTGACGACGACGCCGATCAGCGTGGTGCGGTCCGAGGCCAGGCCGTCGACCTGGCCCTGGCGGAGCAGCTCGAGGCCCTCGTCGCGGGTCTTGATCCCCACGATCTCCGCGGAGACGAGTCCCTTGGTGAGCGCCTGCCTCAGGGCGGTTTCGGTGGTCGTGCCGCCGATCACCGCGATGCGCTTTCCCTTGAAGTCCGCGAGGCGGCGCGCCTCGTTGTCCAGCTTCATGAGCACGCTCGCGCCGTCGAGGAAGGTGACCAGGCTGAAGTCGACCAGCTTCTGGCGTCCGAGCGTCCACGTGGTCGTGCTGCACTCGACGTCGACCTGCTTGCGGCGCACCGCGTCGATGCGGTTCTGGATGCTGAGCTTCACCCAGCGCGTCTTGAGCTGCGGGCGCTCGAGCTGGCCCGCGATCCCCTCGGCGATCGCGCGACACAGCTCGACCGAGTAGCCCTGCGGGTCGCCGTTGGCGTCGGCATAGGAGAACGGCGCCGCGCCGTCGATGTAGCCCAGCGTGATCACGCCCTGCTTGCGGATCTTGTCGAGGGTTTGCGCTTCCCCGGTAGCCGCGAAGGCAGCCAACACGATGGTGAAGATGAGAAAGACCGACTTTTTCGCCATCACTTCCCTTTCAGCTGTGACTCGCTGACGAGGCGCCAGCGCTCGTCCACCCTGCACAGGATCCTTCGGTTGTCGGACTTGCGCCCGCGGGACTCGTTGCGCACGCGCACCTCCTTGCACGAGCGCCCCTTCGACTCGAAATCGCGCAGCAGGGTGATCTCACCGCGGTTGTGGCTCTTGGGGTTCTCCCAGGTCACGGGCTGGTTCTCCGGTGCGCCGCCGTCCAGCACCTTGCGCGCCGTGTCGAGGAACAGACGCAGGTCCTCGTCGTCGAAGGACTCGGCGGGCGTGTTCTTGAGCAGCGTGACCCAGTTCTGGGCAACGGCGGGAGACACCGCGAGCGCGCAGGCGGTCGCGAAGAACGTGGCGGTCAGGAGCTTCATCGGGTCGTCGTCCGCAACGGTAGCACCAAAAGGCCTGGCGCTACGGCCGCGACCCGCCGGACGATCAGAAGCGGAATCCGAAGTCGAGGCGGTACTGCGTCAGGGCGGCGGTGCCGTACGAGCCGCCGAAGTCGATCCACTGCTCGTTCACGAGCCCGCGCACGAAGTAGTTGCGGCCCCAGTCATAGCGCAGGCCGGCGCCGGCGTTGTAGCTGAACCGTGTCGTGGAATAGGTGGGCGTGACTCCGGTGCAGACCTGGCCGACCCAGGGATAGAACCAGCACACGTTCTGCGGCAGGCCCGAGGGAATGTTGGTGTCGACGTAGCTCCAGCCGGCGCCGCCGGTCACGAAGGGTTTGAAGGGCCCTTCCGAGAAATGGTACGTGCCGAGAAATCGCACCGTGCCGGTGTCGATGCTGCTGTTCAGGCGCGCGGAGGCATTGCCGTTGCCGATTCCCGGCTGGATGGTCGCGGTGTAATCGTTGGTGGTCCATTCGAGCTCGATCGCGCCGGTCAGCTTCGGATTGAAGACGTGGGCGAACCCGACGGTGAAGCCCCAGCCGGTGTCGGTCCTCACGTTCGTGCCGCCCTCGAACGTGTAGTTCTTGCTGTCGGTGAACACCGGGGCGGCATAGAACTCCGAGCGGCCCTGCGCCTGCGCCGCGGCGGACAAGGCAACGAGGAGAACGGCGAGGAAGAGGGATTTCCAGATCATCGAACGGTTCCTGTCGTGAATGTTTGGATCAGCGTGTCCTTGCGCCGAGCGCCGCGGTGATGGTGTCGAGGAGCTCGTGCTCTTCGAGCGGCTTGCGCAGGTAGGCGGTGGCGCCCGCCGCGAGGCACTGCTCGCGGGTCTCGGGCGCGTCGTGCGCCGTGATCACCACGATTGGCAGGATGCGGTGCGCCGCCTGGAGCGCGCGCAGCACCTGGAGCCCGGTCATGCGCGGCATGTGCAGGTCGAGCACCGCGCAATCGGGCTCGCGCAGCAGGCTCGCGTCGAGGAACTCCCGGCCGCTCGCGAAGGCCTCCGCCTCGAGGCCCGAGGCGCGCAGCAGCCGCTTCAGCGCTTTGCGGACTGGCTCCTCGTCATCGACGATCGCGACGTACGGCACGATCTGGCCATTGGATCAGGTCGGGGCGCCGTGGGTAATTGGACCAAGGTCCCATTGGACCAAGGTCCAATGTTTACCCTCTCTTTGCGCGCAGCGCGGGCAGGACGAAGTGGAACGCCGCCCCGGCGCCGGGGGTGGAGGATCCCCACAGGCGGCCGTGGTGCGCGCGGATGATCGCGCGCGAGATCGAAAGCCCCAGGCCGAGCCCGCGCGGCTTGGTCGTATAGAAGGGCTCGAAGAGCTTGGCGTACTGCTCCGGCGTGAACCCCGGGCCGCAGTCGCCGAAGCTGACCTGCACCGCGCCGCCCTCGACGTCGACCGCGCGGGTGCGCACCCGAATCCGGCGCTGCTCGGGCGGCAGGCCCGCCATGGCGTCGCAGGCGTTCATCACCAGATTGAGCATCACCTGCTCGAGCTCGACCCGGTCGCCCTGGACCTTGGGCAGCGCCGCGGCGAGCTCCGGCACGACCTCGACCGAACGCGTGACGAGGTCGCCGTGGACGATGCTGAGGACCTCGTGGACCAGCTCGTTGGCGTCGAGGGGCTGGAACTGCGTTTCGCCGCGCTTGAAGAGGGTGCGCAGGCGCCGGATGACCTCGCCCGCCCGCTGGTCGGCGGCGATGATGTCGCGCAGGATCTCCACCAGGATCTCGGGGTCGGCCGATTTGTTGCCGACGAGGTGCTGGGCCGCCTGGGCGTTGCTGAGGATCGCGGTGAGCGGCTGGTTCAGCTCGTGGGCGATGCCCCCGGAGAGCTCGCCGAGCATCGCGACCCGCGAGAGGTGCGTGAGCTGGAGGCGCTGCTCGCGCGCGTCGAGCTCGACCCGGGCGCGCTCGTCGAGCACCACCGCGAGGAGCAGCATGGGCACCGCCACCGCGCTGAGGAACAGCTGCATCTCGAGCGCCGTCTCCTGCGGCGTGCTGCCGGCAAAGGGCCCCAGGCCGTTGACCGTGCCGAAGATGGTGGCCACGACCATGACCGCGATCGCACTGGTGGTCCCCGCGGGTCCGAAGCGCAGCGCCGCCCAGACGAGGAAGGGGAGAGGCGCGTAGAAGAGCGCGGGCGCGGTGTGGGTATCCAGCTGCGGAAGATCGAACACCAGCATGCACGTGGCGAGCAGGCCCATGAAGAGGGCCGCGGCTTCCGCGTAACGTACGAGCCGCGCTGCACGCAGACGCGAGACGTCGATCGCAGCCCAGGTGAGGATGAGCGGCGCGACGGTGAGCGCGGCAAGGGTGTTGGAGAAGATGCGCGTCCCCACGAGGTCCCAATACCCGCGCTCGCCCCAGCCGACGAGGCTCACGAGGGCGGCATCGAGGAACGAAGAAACGATCGGCGCCACGAACGCTCCGCTGAAGAGGAAGATCCCGGCGCTGCGCAAGGAATCGAGGCGCAGCGGCCAGGCCACGAAGGCGCGCACGAGTCCCGCGCCGAGCAGCGCCTCGCTGCAGTTCGTGGCATACCAGCCGAGCACCATCGCGACCGGCACGCCGCTCTGCAGCTCGACCAGCAGGTGAGCCGGCAGCGCCGCGGCGAGCACCCACCACCATGCGCGCGTCGGCGCGAGCAGAAGCGCGGCGAGGAGCAGGGCATTCGGCGGCCACAGGGTCGAGATCGGATACGGCTGGAGCGTGAAGGCGAAACCGACGCGCGCCGCCAGGTAATAGCCGACGGCGACAGCGAGCGCCGGCGCAGCCCAGCCCGCGACCGGGCCGGAGCGCGTGCCCCAGGGCGTCAGGCCTGCGGAGGCGCTGGCGGAAGAGGCTGGGAGACTGTCCATGCGCGCACCAGCTCGGCGAGCGAGTCGAACTGCATTTTCCGCATCATGCGGGCGCGGTGTACCTTCACGGTTTTTTCCGCGGTGCCGAGCTCGGCCGCGATCTGCTTGTTGAGCTTGCCCGCCACCACGCGGCTCAGCACTTCGCGCTCTCGCGGCGTCAGCGTGGCGAGCCGCAGGTTGATCGAGGCGAGCTCGGCCAGGCCCTCGCGCGAGGCGCGGTCCTTGTCGAGCGCCGCGCGCACTGCCGCAACGAGATCGGCTTCGTCGAACGGCTTCGTCAGAAAATCCACCGCGCCAGCCTTCATCGCCCGCACGGTCGCTTCGATGCTGCTGCGGCCGCTGATGAACACGACCGGCCGGCGGTCGGCGGCGCGCGCCAGCGCCTGCTGCAGCTCGAGGCCGCTCAGGCCCGGCATGGAAAGGTCCATGACGATGCACCCGGGGGTGTCGGCATCGCGCTGCTCGAGGAAGGCCTGCGGCGACGAATAGGTGTGCACCTCGAACCCGCGCGCCTGCAGCAGGCGGTCGAGCGACCTCAAGACCAGCGCGTCGTCATCGATGATGCTGACGCACGCCCGTGCACTGCCCATGCCGGCTCCCAGGTACGCTTTTGATTTGTAGCCAAAGGCTACACTAAAACGGGCGCTCCTAGAGCGGGCTGGACGAAAAGACAACGGAAGCGCTATTCCCGCGTCCGGGAAATCTTCTTCACGTCCGGCACGCGCCGCAGCGCGCGCAGCACCCGCGCGAGGTGTTGGCGGTTCGCCACTTCGACCACCAGGTGCATCGTTGTAAAAAGTGCCCGGTCCTCGTCCATGCTGATGGCGTCGATGTTGGACGCGGCGGATGCGATCTCGGAAGCCACCTTGGCTAGAACTCCGCGCTGATTCTCCACCGTGACGTTGACCGCCGCCTGAAAAAGGCGGCTGGTGCGCGGATCCCATTCGACGTCGATCCACTGCTCGGGCTCCTTCTTGCGCGAGCGTTCGATCACAGGGCACTCCGATACGTGCACCACCAGCCCCTGTCCCTTCTTCATCGAGCCGACGATCGCGTCGCCCGGGATCGGGCGGCAGCACGAGGCGAGCTGCACCGCCATTCCCTCGGTGCCGCGGATGGTGACGCTGCCGGCGCTCTTCAGGTCCTCCTTGGAATCGCTTCTCTTCAGAAGCCGGCGCGCAACCACGGCCGGCAGACGCTTCCCAAGGCCGATGTCGGCGAGAAGCTCGTCGCGGGAGCGGGTGCCCGAGTCGCGCAGCGCGCGGTCCCAGCCCGAGTCGTCGATCTCCGCGACAGAGCTCCTGAGCGTTTTCAGCGCCTGCTCGAGCAGCCGCTCGCCCAGGCTCGCCGACTCCTCGTACTGCATCGTCTTCAGGAAGTGGCGGATGTTCGAGCGGGCCTTGCCGGTGCGCACGTACTGGAGCCAGCCCGGGTTGGGCTTGGCGTGGCTCGCGGTGATGATCTCGACCCGATCGCCGTTGCGCAGCTCCGTGCGCAGCGGGACGAGCTCGCCGTTCACCTTCGCCGCCACGCAGCGGTTGCCGATGTCCGTGTGCACGGCATAGGCGAAATCGACCGCGGTCGCACCCCTGGGCAGCGACAGGATCTTGCCTTTCGGCGTGAACACGTAGACCTCGTCGGGGAAGAGGTCGACCTTCACGTGCTCGAGGAACTCCTGCGGGTCGCCCGACTGGTGCTGGATCTCGAGCAGCGACTGCAGCCACTGGTGGGTCTGCTTCTGCAGCTCCGAGAGCCGGTCGGAATCGTCCTTGTACATCCAGTGCGAGGCGACGCCCGATTCGGCGAGACGGTGCATCTGCTCGGTGCGGACCTGGACCTCGACCGGGACGCCGTAGGGGCCGATGAGGTCGGTGTGGATCGACTGGTAGCCGTTCGCCTTCGGGATCGCGATGTAGTCCTTGAACTTGCCCGGGATCGGCTTGTAGAGCGCGTGCAGCGCGCCGAGCGCGAGGTAGCACGACGGCACGTCCTTCACGATCACGCGCACGCCGAAGATGTCGTGCACCTCGGAGAACGACAGGTGCTTGTCGATCATCTTGCGATAGGTCGAGTAGACGTGCTTTTCACGTCCCTGCACCACGGCGTCGATGCTCGAGTCGGCGAGCTTCTTCTTCACCGCCTCGAGCGTGCGGCCGATCATCTCGCGGCGGTTGCCGCGCGCCGCCTTGGTGGCCTTGGCGAGCACCTGGTAGCGCAGCGGGTGGAGGTGCGAGAACGCGAGCTCCTGCAGCTCGTGGTAGAGCGTGTTGAGACCCAGGCGCAGCGCGATCGGCGCGTAGATCTCCATGGTCTCCCGCGCGACCCTGCGCCGTTTCGCCGGAGGGACGGCGCCGAGCGTGCGCATGTTGTGCAGCCGGTCGGCGAGCTTGATCAGGATGATGCGCACGTCGCGCGCCATCGCGAGCAGCATCTTGCGGAAGTTCTCGGCCTGGGCCACCTCGGCCGACTGGAACTCGATCTTGTCGAGCTTGGAGACGCCGTCGACGAGCTCGGCCACGGGCTTGCCGAAGGTGTCGGAGATCTCGTCCTTGGTGACCGAGGTGTCCTCGGTCACGTCGTGCAGCAGCGCCGCCATCAGCGTCTGGCCGTCGAGGTGCCAGTCGGCCAGGATCTCGGCGACGGCGAGCGGATGCGAGATGTACGGGTCGCCCGACTGGCGGGTCTGGCCGGCGTGGGCGGCTTCCGAGAAGCGGTACGCCTCGGCAAGCCGCGCCACGTCCTTCGGCTTGAGATAGCCGAAGCGGCCCTGCTCGAGAGTCGGGACTACCGCAGTCGCCATGATGGGGTCATACCAACATTTCCTCCCCTAGGGCAAGGAAATGCTGATCTGACCCCATTTTTCGTCACAGCGTGGAGGCGGGGGGCGTCGGGTTTTTCTTCAGCACTTCGGTGCCGACCTTGCCTGCCGCGATCTCGCGCAGCGCGATGACCGTCGCCTTGTCGCGGTTGGGCTCGACCATGGGCGAGGCGCCGGCGCTAAGCTGGCGGGCGCGGTAGGTCGCGGCGAGCGTGAGATGGAACCGGTTGTTGATGCGCTTCAGGCAATCGTCGACGGTGATGCGAGCCATGGAACCTTTCCGGAAATTCAGCGGTTGCGGCGGCGGCTGCGCACGATGCGGGCCAGCTCCGCCTTGGCGGTATCGAAGTCTTTGTTAATTATACGGTATTCGAACTCGCCGGCGTGCGCCATCTCGGCCTGGGCGTTGGCGAGCCGACCTGCGATGACGGCGTCGGAATCCTGGCCGCGGGCGCGCAGGCGCCGCTCGAGCTCCGCCACCGAGGGCGGCAGGATGAAGAGGCCGACGCAGTCGGGGTAGAGCGCGCGCACCTGGGCCGCGCCCTGCCAGTCGATCTCCAGGACCAGGTCCTGCCCGCGCTCGAGGGTTTCGGCGATGACCTTTTTCGACGTGCCGTAGCGGTTGCCGTGCACCAGCGCGTTCTCCAGGAACTCGCCGCGGTCGCGCATCGCGAGGAACGTGGCCTCGTCGACGAAGTGGTACTCGCGCCCGTTCTGCTCGCCGGGCCGGGGCGCTCGGGTGGTGTAGGAGGTCGAGAGCTTCAGACCCGGAGTGGCCTCGAGGAGCGCCTTGATCAGCGAGGTCTTGCCCGCGCCGGAGGGCGCGGTGACCACGAAGAGGCTGCCTTTGCGGGTCACTTCCTTACGGTTCATTCGATGTTCTGCACTTGCTCGCGGATCTGCTCGACCAGGAGCTTCAGCTCGAGCGCGCCGTCGGAGAGCTGCGGGCTCGAAGACTTGGCGGCGAGCGTGTTCGCCTCGCGGTTCAGCTCCTGCGCGAGGAAGTCGAGACGCTTGCCCACCGGGCCGCCCTGCCGCAGGCTGCGCTCGACCTCGCCGAGGTGCGCGCGCAGGCGGTCGAGCTCCTCGTGCACGTCGGCCTTGGCGCTGAACAGCGCGAGCTCGGCGCGCACGCGGTCGTCGTCGGCGGAGCCGAGCGCTTCCTTCAGCCGCTCGGCGATCTTCGCCTGGTAGGCGGCGATCGACTGCGGCACGAGCGGCGCGATCTCGTCGACTCGCGCGCGCATCGCGGCCACCCGCGTGCGGATCGTTTCCCCGAGCTTCGCGCCTTCGCGGCCGCGCGCCGCGACCAGCTCTTCCAGCGCCCTCGCGCAGAGCTCGCCCGAGAGCTTGCGCAGCGTTTCCTCGTCCGCCGGCTCCTCGGCGATCACGCCGGGCCAGCGCAGGATATCGGCGACCCGCAGTTGACCGGCTTCCGGGAACGCCTTGCGCACCTGCGCGCCTAATTCGTTGAGCCGCTGCAACGCCTGAGGGTTGAGCCGCTGCGGCGTTTCGCTGATACCGGTCTCGCCGAGAAAAAACCGGCAGTCGACCTTGCCGCGGGAGACGCGCGCGCCGATCTGATCGCGCAGCGCCGGCTCGAGCGCGCGCAGCTCCTCGGCAATGCGAAATTGCACATCCAGGAAGCGCGCGTTGACCGAGCGCAGCTCGAGCGTGAGCCTGCCGCGCGGAGAATCCGCCGACGCGGCGGCGTAGCCGGTCATGCTTTGAATGGCGTGTGACAAAGTACGCAGAGCGCCTGCGGGCGCGGGTCCGGCCGCAGTTGCCGGAGGCTATCATAGCGGACGATGCCGGCGCCCGCCCATCCCCTGCCGCCCGCGACACGGCTCGAGAACTACTGGATCCAGCGCCTGCTCGCGACCGGAGGGTTCTCGCGCGTCTACCTCGCGCACGACGAGAACGACGTACCGGTGGCGATCAAGGAATACCGCATCGCCGAGGACGACCGCGGCAAGTTCCTGCACGGCATGCGCTGCTTCTTCGAGGAAGGCCGCGCGCTCACCCGCTTTTCGCACCCCAACGTGGTGCGGGTGCTGAATTTCTTCCGCGCCAACGACACCGTGTACCTGGTGATGCGCTACGAGCGCGGCCGCACGCTGCACGAGCACCTGGCGCAGCACCGCGGCGCGCTCGACGAGAGCTGGATCCGCCAGACCTTCGCCCAGCTCCTGAACGGGCTGCGCGAGGTGCATACGAACAAGCTGCTGCACCTCGATATCAAGCCGGCGAACATCTACCTGCGCAACGACGGCAGCCCGCTCCTGCTCGACTTCGGCGCCGCGCGCTACGCGCTCTCGGGCGAGGAGGGGGCGAAGCTCCCGCCCACCTACACGCCCGGCTACGCGTCGCCCGAGCAGCACCTGTGGCGCGATCTGCTCGGGCCTTGGAGCGACATCTATTCGGTCGGCGCGACCATGTATGCCGCGCTCTCGGGCGGGGAGCCGCCGATCCCGGCCAACGTCCGCGTCGACCGCGACGATTACGTGCCGGCGCGCAAGACCTGGGGCGCGAAGTATTCGGCCGAGCTGCTCGACATCGTCGACTGGTGCCTGCGGCTGGATCATCTCGAGCGGCCGCAGAGCGTGCTGGCGCTGCAGAAGACCCTGCGCGGTGAACGCGAGCCGGAGCGCCGCGCCGAAGAGCCGGTGCTCGACCAGCTCCGCGGCGCGATGATGAGGCTCAAGGGAAGCTTCTTTTGAACTGCACGCTGGCGAGCGATTCGCGCATCGGCACGCGCCTCACCAACCAGGACCGGGTGGGCTACTGGCGCACCGAGCGCTCGCTGCTCCTGGTCGTGGCCGACGGGCTGGGCGGGCATCTCGGCGGCGAGCTGGCGGCGCAGATCGCCACCGACCACTTCGGCGACGCGTTCCAGCGCGCCGCGCGCCCGGCGCTGCCCGACCCGAAGAACTTCCTCAACACCGCGCTCACCGACGCGCACGGCGCGATCCTGCGCGAGGCATTCCGGCTCGGCCTTCCCGACGGGCCGCGCACGGTGATCGTGGCGTGCCTGGTCCAGGACGGCAACGCCTATTGGGCGCATATCGGCGACTGCCGCCTCTATCTGGTGCGGCAAGGGCGCATCGCGGCCCAGACCCGCGACCACACGGTGGTGCAGCAGCTCGTCGACTCGGGGAGCATTCCGGAGGAGGCGGCGTGCATTCACCCCGAGCGCAACCGCATCCTGCAGTGCCTGGGCGGATACATGCCGCCGCGGCCCGATCCCGTCGCCAAGGCGCGCCTGGCGCGCGGCGACGTGCTGGTGCTGTGCTCCGACGGCCTGTGGGGGTCGATTACCCAGCGCCAGCTCGTGCAGTCGCTTGGGGCGGCGACGCTCGAGGAGGCCATTGCCGAGCTTGCCGGCCTCGCCGAGCGCCGCGCCGGGCCGCAATGCGATAATGTCAGCGTGCTGGCGCTGCGCTGGGGCGAGGACGACGCCGTCGACGAAGAGCCGAGCACCGTGCCCTACTACGATCTGCCGACCGTCGTGCAGGACTTCACCGCCACCCAACCCGACTTCATGCGCATGTCCGACGCGGACATCGAGCAGGCGATCTCCGAGATCAAGGCGGTCCTTCGCAAGATGCCGCAATGAGCGGCGTGCGGCCGAGCGGCAGGGCGGCGCACGAGCTGCGGCCGGTGCGCATCCAGCGCAAATTCACCCGCCACGCCGAAGGCTCGGTGCTGGTGGAGTTCGGCGACACGCGCGTGCTTTGCACCGCGAGCGTCGAGGAGCGGGTTCCGCCCTTCCTGAAGGACAGCGGCCGAGGCTGGGTCACCGCCGAATACGGCATGCTGCCGCGCGCGACGAACACGCGCAGCGAGCGCGAGGCCGCGCGCGGCAAGCAGTCCGGCCGCACGCAGGAGATCCAGCGTCTCATCGGGCGGGCGCTGCGCGCGGTCACCGACCTCGCCGCCTTGGGCCAGCGCACCATCCAGATCGATTGCGACGTGCTGCAGGCCGACGGCGGCACGCGCACCGCCGCCATCACCGGCGGCTTCGTGGCGTTGCACGATGCGCTCGCGTGGCTCGCGGCGAAAGGCGCCTTCGCCTCCCTTCCGGTCTCGGACTTCGTCGCCGCCGTCTCGGTCGGCGTCTACCAGGGCACGCCGATCCTCGATCTCGACTATGCCGAGGACTCGGCCTGCGGCTGCGACATGAACGTGGTGATGACCGGCGCCGGCGGCTTCGTCGAGATCCAGGGCACCGCCGAGGGCGCGACCTTCTCCCGCCAGGAGCTCGAAGCGCTCCTCGGCCTGGCGCACCGCGGTACAATGCAGCTCGTGCGCGAGCAGAGAAAGGCGCTTGGCCTCGCCTGAGCTAGTCGCGCTCGGCTCTGCCGAGCTCCTTGAGTACTACCGGCGGCGCGCGTCGGAGTACGAAGCGATTTATGCCAAGCCCGAGCGGCAAGCCGACCTCGCGATCCTCCGACAAACCATTCCGGCGAAGCTGCGCGGCGCGCGCGTGCTGGAGATCGCTTGCGGCACTGGCTACTGGACGCAGCTCGTCGCCGAGGTCGCGGCCGAGGTGGTCGCAACCGACCTCGCAGAAGAGCCGATGCGCATCGCGCAGGCCAAGGTTTACGAAAGGCAGCCCCTGTTTTCTCTCGCGGACGCTTATGTCCTTCCAGAAACCCTGGGGCGATTCGACGCGGCGCTCGCCGTGTTCTGGTGGTCGCACATTCCTCGGGAGCGCGTCGGCGAATTTCTCTCGTCGCTGCACGCCCGCCTCGAGCCGGGGGCGCGCGTCGTCCTGATGGACAACCGCTTCGTCGAGGGTTCGAGCACCCCGATCTCCGAGATCGACGCGCACGGCAATACCTATCAGCTCCGGCGGCTGGGCGACGGCAGCCAGATCCGCGTGCTGAAGAACTTCCCGGATGAAGCCGAGCTTCGCTCCTGCCTGCCGCCCACATTGAAAATCGAAACGCTGGAGTACTTCTGGCTGGCCGACTATCGGCTGCCCTGAATCCCTTAAACTGACAATCAGGGACAGACCACGTTTTTTTTGAGTCCCCGGAAAAACGTGGTCCGTCCCTGTTTTCGGTCTCCGGTCACTGATGAAGCGTCTGGTCCTCGCGTCAAGTAACCCGGGCAAGATCCGCGAGATCGCGGCGCTGCTCGAGCCGCTCGCGATCGAGGTCGTGCCGCAGGCGGAGCTCGGCATCGCGGAAGCCGACGAGCCGCACGACAGCTTCCTTGAAAATGCCCTGGCAAAGGCGCGCCATGCGAGCCGCGCGTGCGGCCTGCCGGCGCTCGCCGACGATTCCGGCCTGTGCGTGCCGGCGCTCGGCGGCGAGCCGGGCGTGCATTCGGCCTATTACGCTGGCCGCGACGGAAGCCGCGAAGAGCGTGATCTGCGGAACAATGAAAAGCTTTTGAAGTCACTCGAGCCGGACCGGCGTGCCTACTATGCCTGCGTGTTGGTGCTGACAAGGATTCCATCCGACCCGCTGCCGCTCGTCGCCGAAGGCCTGTGGCACGGCGAGATCGCGCGCGCCCCGCGCGGCACGAACGGGTTCGGGTACGACCCGCTGTTCTTCCTGAAGGACTACGGCAAGACCGCCGCCGAGCTCGATCCCGCCGAGAAGAACCGGCTCAGCCACCGCGGGCAGGCGCTCGCCCGCCTGCTGGAGCTGCTGCGTGATCCCGCTCGCGCTTGAGCGTCCCGGGGCGGTGCGCTTCGAGGCGCTGCCGCCGCTCGCGCTCTATGTCCACATCCCCTGGTGCGTGCGCAAGTGTCCGTACTGCGATTTCAATTCGCACGAGCGCAGCGGTTCTTTACCCGAATCCGAGTACCTGGGCGCGCTTATGCGCGATTTGGAAGGCTCGTTACCCCAGATTTGGGGGCGCCGTGTCATCAGCATCTTCATCGGTGGCGGCACCCCGAGCCTGTTCTCTCCGCAGTCGATCGACGCGCTGCTCTCCGGCGTGCGCGCGCGGCTCGCGCTCGACCCGCAGGCCGAGATCACGCTCGAAGCGAACCCCGGCACCGTCGAGGCGGCGCGCTTCCGCGGCTTCCGCGGCGCCGGCGTGAACCGCATCTCCATCGGCGTGCAGAGCTTCGACGATCGCATGCTCGACGCGCTCGGCCGGATCCATTCCGCCGGCGAGGCGCGCCGCGCCATCGAGGCGGCGCTCGCAAGCTTCGACAACGTGAACATCGACCTCATGTACGCGCTGCCCGGACAGACCCCCGCAATGGCGCGGGCCGATCTGGACGAGGCCCTGCGCTTCGGACTGCCGCATGTTTCCGCGTACCAGCTGACTCTCGAGCCGAATACCGTGTTCTGGAGCAAGCCGCCCGCGCTTCCCGAGCACGACGTCGCCGCCGACATGCAGCTCGTCGTCGAAGAGCAGCTCGGCGCCGCGGGTTACGAGCACTACGAGACTTCGGCCTTCGCTCGCCCCGGCCGGCGCTGCCGCCACAACCTCAACTACTGGCAGTTCGGCGACTACCTGGGAATCGGCGCCGGCGCGCACGGCAAGCTGAGCTTCCCCGACCGCGTGACGCGCCACGCGCGCGCCAAGCAGCCCACTGAGTACATGAAGCCAGACGCGCGGGTGGAAGAGAGCGTGGTGCCGGCGGCGGAGCTGCCGTTCGAGTTCATGCTGAACGCCCTTCGCCTGGTCGACGGCTTCGAGGTCGCGCTCTTCAGCGAGCGGACTGGGCTGCCTTTCCAAATCGTTCAGTCCCGTGTCGAGGACGCGGAGAAAAGAGGCCTGGTCGCGCGGGATTGGAAGCGCATCCGGCCCACCGAGCGCGGTCGGCGCTTCCTCAACGATCTGCTGGAGGCCTTTCTCCCCGGCGGCTCCAGTACAGATCGCGGATAGGGTGGCCGAGGCGCTTCCCGCGCGCCTCGAATTTCGTTGCCGGCCGCGACACCAACCCGGCGTTCGCCTTCTCGAGCAGGGGTTCCAGGGAAAATACCTGGTCCATGTGGTCGGCATAGTCCGGCCAATCGGTCGCGGCATGTAGCGTCCCGCCCGGCGCGAGCTTGCGCGCTGCGAGCGCGGCGAACTCGGGCTGCACCAGGCGGCGCTTGTGGTGGCGCTTCTTCGGCCAGGGATCGGGAAAGAAGAGGTGGATCGCCGCGAGGCTCGCATCCGCGATCATCTTGTCGAGCACGTCCACGGCGTCGTGGCGGACCACGCGAAGGTTGCGAAGCTGCAGCGACTCGATCCGGTTCAGGAGGCTCCCCACGCCGGGACCATGGACCTCGGCCGCGATGAAGTCCGCTTCGGGGTGCGCCTGCGCGATCGCCGCGGTCGTCTCGCCCATGCCCGAGCCGATCTCGAGCACGAGCGGCGCGGTTCTTCCAAATAGCGCCCGACCCGAAATTAGCTCGGTCCCGAAGGGAATGAGATATTTCGGAGCGAGTTGCTCGAGCGCGCGCTTCTGCGCGGGTGTTGTGCGCCCCTGCCTTAAAACATAACTTCGAATTGGCCGATTCAAGCGGCCTTTGGAGCGATCTTCCCTTCGGTGGGCGAGCTGGGCGTCGCCGAATAGAGCTTCTTCGGCATGCGGCCGGCGAGGAACGCCTCGCGGCCGGCCTCGACCGCCTTGCGCATCGCGCTCGCCATCAGCACCGGGTCGCGCGCGGCGGCGATGGCCGTGTTCATGAGGACGCCGTCGCAGCCGAGCTCCATCGCGATGGCGGCGTCGGACGCGGTGCCGACGCCGGCGTCGACCAGCACCGGGACCTTCACCTTCTCGAGGATGAGCTGCAGGTTCCACGGATTGAGGATGCCCATCCCCGAGCCGATGAGCGAGGCGAGCGGCATGACCGCGACGCAGCCGATCTTCTCCAGCATCTGCGCCTGGATCGGGTCGTCGGAGCAGTACACCATCACCTTGAACCCTTCTTTGACCAGGGTCTCGGCCGCGGAAAGGGTCTCGGGCATGTTGGGATACAGCGTGTGCGGGTCGCCGAGCACCTCGAGCTTCACGAGGTCGTGTCCGTCGAGCAGCTCGCGCGCCAGGCGGAGCGTGCGTACTGCGTCGGCGGCGGTGTAGCAGCCGGCGGTATTGGGCAGGTACGTGAACCTCGACGGCGGCAGCGCGTCGAGCAGGCTCGGCTCGTTGCGGTTCTGGCCGATGTTGGTGCGGCGGATGGCGACGGTGACGATCTGGGCGCCGGATGCCTCGACCGCCGCGCGCGTCTCGGCGAAGTCGCGGTACTTGCCGGTGCCGACGAGCAGGCGCGACGAGTAGCTCTTGCCGGCGACGACGAGCGCGTCTTTCACTTCAGCCCCCGCCCACGGCGACGACGATCTCGAGGCGGTCGCCGTCGCCGATCAGGGTCTCGGCGTGCGCGCTCTTCGGCACGATCTCCCCGTTTCGCTCCACCGCGATCTTCTTGCCCGAGAGCTCAAGCCTGGAAAGCAGCGCGCCGATCCCGAGCGGGGCATCGAAAGAGTGGGCCTTGCCGTTCACGGTCACCTGGATCACGGGCTCAATGATACTAGAGGCGCTCGCGCTGTCGGCTTTCCAGGCGCTCCAGGTCGGTAACGTCGCGATACTCGCCTTCGATGGTGACGCGCCGGCGCGGCAGGGAGCGCGAGCGCCACCACAGCCAGGCCCAGACACCCACGCCGATCGCGAGGGCAATGCCGAGAGCGATCGAGGTGAACACCAACGCCGCCAGGAGAAACAGGATGGCCATGACGGCGCCGAGGAGTCGCTGGACGAGAATCATGCCAGTATGATTTGGGCTGGGCGGGTGTAGTTCAATGGCAGAACGGCAGCTTCCCAAGCTGCATACGAGGGTTCGATTCCCTTCACCCGCTCCACCACGCATGGGACCAAGGTCCAATTTCCGGCCCGACCCCTCTTCTTCACACTGCCGGGCCGTGAGCTTCCTCGTGCGCGGCTGCTTGCTCTTGATAGGCGTGCTTCCGGCTCACGCGCAGCAGGAAGCCGTTCCCTCCTACCGGGCCATCGACTCGCTCGAGGCACGCGTCCAGGGCTGCGTGACGTGCCACGGACAGAGCGGACAGGGCACGAGCAACGGATACTTCCCGCGAATCGCGGGCAAGCCGGCGGCGTACCTCTATAACCAGCTCGTGGCGTTCCGCGACGGGGTGCGACAGTACCCGCCGATGAACTACCTCGTCGCCTACCTTCCGGACGCGTACTTGCGCGAGATGGCGGAGCACTACTCCAAGCTGCGTCCGGCCTATGCGCCGAAGGAGCCCGTTCCGGCGGATCCGCAATTGCTGCCGCGCGGCAAGACGCTTGCGACCGAGGGCGACGCGGCCAGGCAGATCCCGGCTTGCGTGACTTGCCATGGCACGACCTTGACCGGCATGAATCCGGGGATTCCCGGCCTGGTCGGCCTGCGCTCCGCATACATCGCGGCGCAACTCACCCGGTGGCGCGTGGGCGACCGGCGCACCGCGGAGCCCGATTGCATGAAGCGCATCGCCGGGCGGCTTTCCGAGCGGGACGTCGCCTCGGTCGCGGCGTTCCTCGCGCAGCAGGAGGCGCCGGCGGATGCCGCGCCCGAGTCGCCCAACTTCGTGCGCATGCCGCTCGCGTGCGGGAGCCAGCGCTGATGCGCAAGCTTCGCGTCGCGATCCTTGCCGGGACGGTCGTGGTGATCGGCGCTGCGATCGCGACCTACATGCTGTCCCACAAGGGATACCTCCCGGAGCCGAAGCCCGTCCCCGAAGGCGCTCGCGCCTTGAGCCCCACGACGCAGGTCATCGCGCGCGGCGAGTACCTGGCGCAGGCCGGCGATTGCGTGGCGTGCCACACCGAGCCCACGGGCAAGCCCTTCGCGGGCGGACGCGCGATGCCCACGCCGTTCGGCAACATCTACGTGCCGAACATCACGCCCGACGACGAGACCGGCATCGGCCAGTGGAGCGCGGACGATTTCTATCGCGCGATGCACACCGGGGTCACGCGCAATGGCACGCTCATGTATCCGGCGATGCCCTTCGCCTCGTACACCAAAGTCACGCGCGAGGATTGCGACGCCATCTTCAACTACCTGCAGTCGGTGACGCCGGTGAAGCAGAAGAACCGGCCGCACGAGCTGCGCTTCCCGTTCAACCGGCGCGACCTCCTGGTCGGCTGGCGCGCGCTCTACTTCAAGGAGGGCGAGTACGAGCCCGATCCGACGCAGTCGACGCAATGGAATCGCGGCGCGTACCTGGTGCAGGGGCTGGGCCACTGCTCGATGTGCCACACCGCCATCAACGCGCTCGGCGGGTCGCGCGAAGCCCAGGCGTTCGAGGGCGGCATGATCCCCAACCAGAACTGGTACGCGCCGTCGCTCACGTCCAATCGCGAGGCGGGCCTCGCCGACTGGAGCATCGAGGACATCGTCGCCCTGCTGCAGAGGGGAATTTCGATGCGCGCGACGGTCTACGGACCGATGGCCGAGGTGACGTACAACAGCCTCCAGTACATGACGGACGATGACGCCGAGGCGATGGCCGTGTACCTCAAGACCTTGCCCCAGCGCGACTCCGAGGGGCCGCCGCCCAGCAGCGCGCGGCTGGTGCAGCCCTCGGTGATGGAAAGCGGGCGGCGCAACTACGAGAAGCAATGCGCGATGTGCCACGGCGGCGAGGGCAAGGGGTTTCCGCCGGCGTTTCCTCCGCTCGCCGGCAACCAGTCCATTACCATGTCCTCGCCCGTGAACTCGATCCGGATGGTGCTGAACGGGGGCTATGCTCCGGGTACGCGCAAGAACCCCCGGCCGCACGGCATGCCGCCTTTCTCGCACATCCTCAACGACGAGGAGGCCGCCGCGGTGGTGACTTATATTCGCGTGGCCTGGAACAACACGGGCACGCCCGTGACCCCCGCGCAGGTGAACGAGCTGCGCAAGCTGCTTCCCGAATGAAGGACCGCGCATGAGCGCTACCGGCCCCGAGCATGCAACGCCAGACCCGCAGCACGACGCCGCGGTCGAGGAGATCGTCCGCCGCGGACCCGCGGGAGCCTTCGCGGTGGTCGGCGTCGCCACGGCCATCGTGGTGCTGATCTTCTTCGTGTTCTACCTGCTCGTGTACCTCCCGCGCGGGGCCGTGCAATGAACGGCGAAGCGGTCGCGGTCGCGGCCGAGCGGCGCTGGGCGATCGTCGTCGGCCTGATCATCTCTTCCATCATCCTGGTGATGGTCTTCACCGGCCTGCACTGGGCGGCGATGCCGCCTTCGCGCGTCGAAACCGTCGACCCGCGCACGCTCCACGTTTCGGGGGAGTTTGTCGAGAACAATCTCGGCACCAGCGTCGCCGCCGACGGCAAGGTCGTGGTGCGACTCGTCGCGCAGCAGTACTCGTTCCATCCGCAATGCCTGCTGGTCCCCGCCGGGATCCCCGTCACTTTCCGCGGCACCAGCACGGACGTGATCCACGGTTTCAACGTCGCGGGAACCAACGCCAACACGATGCTCGTCCCGGGGTTCGTCGCGACCTTCACGACCACCTTCCGCAATCCCGGCGAGCACCTGATGCCGTGCCACGAGTATTGCGGCACGGGCCATGAGGGGATGTGGGCGCGCGTAAGAGTGCTCCCGGCGGACGAATTCCGCGCCAAGGGCGCACGGGGAGAAAGGCTGAGCTGTGTTCCTCGCTAAGCGCCTGGTGCTCGCGCATTTCTGGGTGGCGTTCGCCGCCTTCGCGGTGGCCATCCTCCTCGGCGAGTGGCAGATGATCGTCCGCAGTCCTCTGCATGCCTGGATCAGCAACCCCGAGCACTACTACCGCTCGGTGACCGCGCACGGGACGGCCATGGCTTACGTGCTGCCGACCCTGGTGGCGATGGGCTTCGGCTATGCGATCTGCGAGCTGGCGCTACGGCGTCCCCTCGTGGGCATGCGCTGGGCTTGGGCGGGCTTCTGGCTCGCGATCGGCGGCACGCTGATGGCTTCTGCGCCCGTCGCCGCCGGGCGCGCGACGGTCCTGTACACGTTCTACCCGCCGCTCATAGGCAGCGCGTTCTATTACCTCGGCATCGTGCTGGTCGTGGTCGGCTCGTGGATCTGGGTCGCGCTGATGGCGATCAACCTCCGGGCGTGGCGCAAAGAGCATCCGGGCGCGACCGTGCCGCTCGCCATGTACGGCAACGTCACCGGCGCCTACCTGTGGGCGTGGACCTCGGTGGGCGCGGCCATCGAGATCCTCGTGCTCATCCTGCCGGTGGCGCTCGGCTTCAAGGACACGATCGACGCGGGCCTCGCGCGAGTCTTCTTCTCGTGGACGCTTCACGCCATCGTCTATTTCTGGCTCATGCCGGCGTACATCGCCTTCTACACCATCGTCCCGCGCGCGATCGGCGGGCGGCTGTACAGCGACACCATGGGGCGCGTCGCGTTCGTTCTGTTCCTGGTGTTCTCCATGCCGATCGGAATCCACCACCTTTTCGCCGACCCCCAGGTCGGCGCCGGATTCAAGTTCGTGCACGCCCTGATGACGGCCATGGTCTCGGTGCCGACGCTCCTCACGGTTTTCACGATCGCCGCGTCCGTGGAGATCGCCGCGAGGCTGCGCGGCGGGCGCGGAGCGTTCGGCTGGCTGAAGGCGCTCCCTTGGGAGCACCCGATGATGCTCGCGGTCGCGTTCTCCTTCGTGATGCTCGGCTTCGGGGGCGCGGGCGGCATCATCAACATGAGCTACCAGCTGAACGAGACGGTGCACAACACGCAGTGGGTGACGGGTCACTTCCACCTCATGTTCGGCGGCGCGATCGTCATCATGTACTTTGCGATTGCCTACGACCTCTGGCCGCAGCTCACCGGTTGCGCGCCGCTGCCCGCGGGCCTGGTGCGGGCCCAGCTCTGGACCTGGTTCGTCGGGATGCTCGTGCTCACGATGCCGTGGCACCTCGTGGGCATCCTGGGCATGCCGCGCCGCATGGCGTACTACGACTACACGCACCCTGCGCTCCAAGCGCAGGCCTGGACGGTGACGGCGTCGGCGCTCGGGGGCGCCGTGCTGGTCGTGTCCGCCGCGCTGCTGGTCTATGTCCTTTGGCGCTCCGGGCGCCGCGCGGGGACGCCGGAAACGTTCCGGTTCAGCCTTCCGGTGCACGCGGCCGCGCGGGTGCCGGCGGCGCTCAACGGCTTCGCGCTCTGGGTGGGGCTGATGATCGCGCTCACGCTCGTGAACTACGGCTTCCCCATCGCCCAGCTCGCCGTGCTGAAGGAGACCTCCGTGCCCGCGGCGCGAGTTGGAGTGCGGTGATGCGCGATCGCTCGGTGCTGTGGAGCGTCGTCGCCCTGGTCGCGCTGACCGCGATCTCGATGGTCATCGGCTTCGTGTGGCTGCCCTCCGTGCACGCGGATTTCACGGTCAAGGGCTTGTGGGACGGAATCTGCCGCGCCGCGGGCGTGCCCGCGAGCTGGGGAACGGCCGCCGAGCCGGCGCCGGCGCCGCTGCGCACGACCGCCGTGGTGCTCGAGCCCGCGATGGCGCGCCCGGGCGCCGCGGACGCGGTTGGACGGGGTGCGACGCTAGCCTTGCAATGCACCATGTGCCATAGCGCGCGCGGGGCGAAGGAGGCCAATGCGCCCAACCTCGCGGGCCAGTACCCCGAAGTGGTGATGAAGCAGCTGAGCGACTACCAGAAAGGCGATCGCACGAGCGCAATCATGCAGGCGCTCGCCGGCAAGCTCTCGGCGCGCGATATCCAGGACCTCGCCTTGTACTACGCCCAGCTGCCCCGCCCGAAGAACACGCCGGTCACCGACATGGGCGCCGTGCCGCCGCTCGTGAAAACGGGCGACCCGATGCGCAACATCGCGCCGTGCGCCGCGTGCCACGGAGGCATGGAGCAGAAGCTGGGCACGCCGTGGCTGGAAGGCATGCCGAAGGAATACCTGGCGCAGCAGCTCGCGCAGTTTGCCTCAGGCGAGCGGCGCAACGACAGCCATGCGCAGATGCGGAACATGGCGCGCGCGCTGAGCGCGAAGGAAATCGAGGAGCTGGCCGCGTTCTATGCGCGGCAGGCGGAGTGACGCTTCTGCACCTGGGTCAGTCGAATTTGGTCCGGCGAAGCGTACCGACGCAGGCATCAACGAAGGCGCGGACGTTCGCGGACAGCGAACGCGAATAGGGGTACACGACATGGACCGGTAGCGGCGCGACCTCGTAATCCTCGAGGACGTACCGCAGCCCTCCCGATCGCCTGGCAGGCGCGACCATATACGAAAGGAATGCGCCAAGCCCCACGCCGTTCACGCACGCGTCGATGGCGCTCTCCGCATGATTGCACGTGTAGGCGCTCTTGATGGGCACCGAAAGCTTCCGGGACTCGGCGCGGAACTGCCATTCGCTTTTCGGCACCAGCCCCGTAAAGCGCACGATCCGGTGATCGCGCACATCCTCGGGCTTGCGTGGAGTTCCGTATGCGCGCAGATACTTGGGGCTCGCGCAGATCACGCGTCGCACCCGCCCGACGGGAACGGCGACCAGCGAGGAGTCCACGAGCGGACCGATGCGCACCGCCACGTCGGCACCTTCCTCGACGAGGTTTACGACGCGGTCAACGGAAAGCAGCTCGACGCTCACGCCGGGATGGCGCTGAAGAAACTGCGCCAGGATCAGCGCGATGTAGCGCCTGCCAAACACGACCGACGTCGTCACGACCAGCTTTCCTCGCGGCTCCACGACGCGGGAAGCGAGCGCCGCGTCTGCCTGCTGCATCTGCCCCAGAATCAGCTTGCAATGCTCGTAGTACTGCCTGCCCGCATCGGTGAGACCGAGGCGCCGCGTGGTGCGGTTGAGCAGCGTTACGCTCAGAGCGCGCTCCAGCGTCGCCAAGCTTCGGACCATGGAAGGCAACGACGTCGCGCAATCGGCAGCTGCCCCCGTCAGGCTGCCTCTTTCGACGATCCGCACGAAGCGCTCCAGCGCCAGAAGCTTGTCCATCGATTACTCAGCAATATGAATTAGTTTCTTGAGTCCGGCGCCATTTATTCCATTATACGGAGATACCACAATGTCTGGCCGTCACTCGGCAGGGTGCGAGGAGGATTTGAAATGAGGCAAAGATGTTCACGGTGAGCGCCGGCTACGAGCGTTTCATGGGCAGGTGGAGCCGCCTGCTGGCTCCCGGCTACATCGCGTTCGCGGGCGTGAAGAACGGCGATCGCGTGCTTGACGTAGGTACCGGGACGGGTTCGCTTGCTTTGGCGATCGAGGCGGCCATGCCTGGCAGCGAGATCGTTGGCGTCGACCCGTCGGAAGTTTTCGTTGCCTTCGCACAGAAGAACGCCAAGTCCGCGCGCGCGCATTTCGAGGTCGGCGATGGCCAGGCGCTGAAGTTCAAGGATGGCTCCTTCGACAACACTCTGGCGCTGCTGGTGCTGAACTTCATTCCCGATCACAGCAAGGCGATCGGCGAAATGCGTCGCGTGACCCGCCCGCACGGTGTCGTGAGCGCGTGCGTTTGGGACTACAACGCAGGAATGCAAATGCTCAGATTCTTCTGGGACGAAGCCGTGGCGCTGGATCCGGCGATCGAGCCGAAGGACGAGCGCCACATGAAGCTCTCCCGCGAAGGGCAGCTCGCCGAGGTCTGGAAGAAGACCGGACTGGCGAACGTCCAGGAGAAGCCCCTGGTCATCGATCAGGCCTATGAATCCTTCGAGGATTACTGGGGGCCATTTCTGAAGGGAGCGGGCCCCGGAGGCGCCTACGTCGTGTCGCTTCCCGAGGAACGCCGCCAGCAGCTTGAGGCGCGGATGCGCAAGCGGCTGCTCGGAGATCGTCGCGACGGCGGGTTCGCGCTTACGGCACGAGCTTGGTGCGTGCGAGGAAACGTACCCTAGTTGCCATGGCGCCTGTCCTCATTCCTTCCTCTTCCGCATGTTGACGAATACGTGGTAGGCGATGGCGTCCCAGGCGTTGTGGATGCCGACGAAGAGGAGGAGCAACGCCGCCCCTGCGACGCCCAGCAGGGCGTCGTGCGGATGGGTCGTCGCGATCAACGCCGAGAGCCCGAGCACGGCATACCCCACAAGGGGCAGCAGACAGAAGAACACCCAGTCGTCGTAGTCCGGGCGATAGGTGGTTTGCCGTCGCATGCGCCGCGCCACGACCAGGCCGTAGGCGACCCCAGCCAGGCCGACGAATCCCCACAGCGCCGCGACGCCCGCGATGCCTTCCCATGGAATCCGAACCAGCGCGGACAGAAGCAGCGCGGCGCTGAAATGGACGATCGTGGGCGTGGCAAAAGCGGGCCCGGCTTCGTGGACCCGTGGCGGAGGGTTCTCCGCGATCAGCGTCATGACGACGAACTGCACGCCGATGAGGGCGCCGGCCGCCGCGCCCACAATCACGTAGAAGCTCTCCCACTCCTCGAAAAACGGCATGCCCTATTTGAATCTTTGAAAGGTATAAGCGAGCCGCGAGCCGCCTTTGGATTCATACGCGAACTGGGCGACGAGCAGCCCGAATGGCTCGGTGTAACGCGCGATCCGCAACGGACCGGCGTCCATCGGCTCGAAGCCGACGTCGCGGATCAGCCGGGCGGCCGTGGTCTTGCCGCGGCGGTCGTCGCCGCAGTAGGCGAGGCTCGGCCGGATTGCCTTGCGCCGGGCCGCGTAGACATCGAAGAGCACCTCGCTCGGTACGGTGTTGAAGGCGGCCACGACGCGCGCGCCGGGGAGCTTGCGGGCCAGCTCCTCCGCGCCCGAGGAGGTGTGGCCGATAGCGAGCGCGGAGTCGTCGGCATTCATCGGCAGCGAGCAGGTCAGGACGAGCTTCCCTGACAGATCTCCGGCCTGCGCAAGCACATCGTCGACCCGCGACCAGTGGACGGCGAGCAGAAGTGCGTCGGCTTCCTGCGCCGCCTCACCCGGCGTGCCGGCGCTCGCCCTGGCCCCGGCTTTGCGGGCGAGCCGCTTGAGCTTCGCTTCGCTGCGGGCGTAGCTGAAGACCACCTGGTGGCCGGCTCGGGCGAAAAGCGTCCCGAGCTTCCCGCCCATCAGGCCGGAACCGAGAATCCCGATGCGCATGCACCGGTAGTCTACTGAAAAACCTAGCGGCTTCTTGAACGCCGTGCCCGGGCGGGCTGAAGGGAAGGCGCCGGCGCAGTGGCCCAGGGCATCTTCGCTGAATGCGCGCTCACGCTAGGCTTGCCGATCATCTCGCCGAATACCGCCTGGTTTTCGCAGCGCGCGCACACCATCACGTCGCGCCGATCCTTGGTGAGCGGAAACGCGGGATAGAAGTCCTCGCCCTGGCAGGCGGAGCACTTCACGAAGGCGCCAGCGTGCTTGAGTCGCATTGACGCAAAGGTTACTTGCGCCGGCGGTGCCATGCAGTCAAAAACCGCACGACGCGGCAAACTCACAGATCCTCACAGGCGCGCCGGCCTGCAGCAGTTCTCGTTCGCCTCTAAATCTGTTGGTTTTTTCGCGACAGCAGCGTGATCAATCCGTCCACGCCGTTGTTGCGAACTTCGTCGGCGAAGCTGCTGCGGTAGGTGGCGACCAGGCTGATGCCGCTGACCCTCACGTCGAAGATCTTCCATTGCTCGCCGACGCGCGCGAGGTCGTACTCCACCGCGATCGGCTCGGCGCCGGACTGCCGGATGACGGACTTCACCGTGACTTCCGTGTCGCCGGCTGCCGCGCGCAGCGGCCTGAACTCGAGCGCCTGGTCGCGGTAGCTCGCGACGGCGCCGGAATACGTCCGGACCAGCAGCGTCTTGAACTCCTGCGTGAGCCGCTCCTGTTGCTCCGGCGTGGCGCGGCGCCAGCCCGGACCGACGGCAAGCTGCGTGGTCCGGCGCAGATCGAAGTGCGGGACGATTTTCGCTTCGACCAGCGCGGCGATCCTGGCGGCATCGCCGGCCTGGATGCCCTTGTACCGGCGGACTTCTGCGATCACCTCGCTCGACAGGTTCTTGATCAGCACGTCGGGCGCCACCTCCTGGGACTGGGCAGCCGGGGCGGCCAGCAGCCAGGCGAACGCGAAGGCCAGGCTCAGGGTTTCGCTCATCGGGGATCTCCGCTGGGTGCGGTCCGGAAGCGCGGTGGGCGCCGTCCGGCCGCTACGCGCATGGGATTACGGCGCGGGGGCGATGAAGTTGTAGTCGTTCGCCCAGGGGTTGCTTTGGGTTTTGCTTTGGGTGTTGCTTGCCTTGCTGTCGCGCTCGCCACGGGTCTGGACATTGGGGAGCACGCGATCGTTCTGGGTGTCCTCGTACGGCGCGGAGACCTCGACGGCGAAAGCGGGGATGGCGAGCACGGCAAACGAGACGGCTGCGAGGATGCGTTTCATGTTCAGCTACCTTTCAAGTTGAGTGCAGTTGAAGAATCGTTCATGACCACGTTATGCATTTTCGCGACGCCGTACTTCTGGACTATTTCGTGGAAGCGCAACGCAGTTACAGCCGCAATCGATTAGCGGCGCTCCACTCGCAGGCCATGGCTGCTCGACCGCAGCCGCACGCGGTCGCCGGCGACGAAGCGCTGCATGCCTCCGTCGCGCAGGATGATTTCTCGTCCGTCGTCGACGCGGACCACCACTTCCATTGATAACGCGCTGGTCGCGGGAGCGACGGCGACGATTTTCTTCATGCATGGCAAGCTATACGGCCGAGCCGTCGCAACGGTTGCATGGCGTCGGACACGCATTACGCCTGATCCGGACGCTTTGATAAAAAAATCCCCGACCTTCAGGGCCCTAGAGGGGAGGAGAGGGGGCGGACCTGAAGCAGTGTCGGGGATGCAGGAGCCATGCTGCTCGGCTGAGATGGCGTGCGCATTTCAACGTCCGGGTGCCGCGTTACAGCTGAAATGGAGCCTTCAGGCGATCGAGATCGAGGCGTCGGTGAACGCTTCGACCACTGCAAGGCCGGAATGGGCAAGCTGGAACGACTCGCCGGGTTCTAGCACCACGTCGCGGCTGCCGTTCTCCTCGGTGATCCAGATACGGCCGGAATGTGCGCGCACCGTGCGACCCTGAACGTCGCGCAGCGGCACCGTCTCCCCGCGGTCGAGCAGGAGAATCTTCATTCGACGCTCTTCTCGGCCCAGGCCATGGCGAGGAAGCCCTGCGGCCAGGCGCATTCGACGCCGAGCGCGACCTCGCCATACGGATCGGCCGGCTTGATTTCTTCGACGGTGTCGACGCTGTCGGTTTCGGTCTTGTCGCTCATGCCGACGAGGATCGAGCGCGCAGGTATCGCGCCCATTTCCGAGCGCTGCCGGTTTCGTTACAAGCGTAGCTTCAGGCGCGCTTCAGCACGCGCGCGAGCGCGGCGGCGAGCTCGCGCGACTGCACCGGCTTCTTGAGGATCGCGTCGACCCCGGCGGCGAGCGCGCGTTCGCTCATCATCGGTCCGATGTAGCCGCTGACGAGCACGATCGGCAGATCGCGGCGGCGCCGCCGCACCGAGCTGGCGAGATCGGTCCCGGTGAGTCCCGGCATGACCTCGTCGGTGACCAGCACGTCGAAACGCTCGGGCCGCGACTCGAACTCGGCGAGCGCCTTGGCCCCGTCCGGGAACGCCGCCGGCTCGTAACCCAGGCGCTTGAGGGTCTCGGAGGTCACCGCCATGAGCGCTTCTTCGTCGTCCACGACCAGGACGCGCTCGCCCCGGCCGCGTACCACCGGCGCCTCGGCGTCGTCGGCCGCGATGACCGGCGACTCCACCTGAGGCAGGTAGATGGCGAAGCAGCTGCCCTTTCCCGGGGTGCTCGTCACGTCGATCGCCCCCGCCGAGTCGGTCACGATGCCGTAGACGAGCGAGAGCCCGAGGCCGGTGCCCTTGCCCACCTCCTTGGTGGTGAAGAACGGCTCGAACAGGCGCTGAAGCGTCGCCGGGTCCATCCCGCTGCCGGTGTCCTCCACCATGAGGCGGGCGTACCTGCCCGCGTGCAGCGTGGTGTGCTGAAACACCCGGTCGGCTTCGACGCTGACCGGCTCCAGGCTCACGCGCAGCGTTCCGCCTCCGTGCATCGCGTGGAGGGCGTTGGTGCACAGGTTCATCATGATCTGATGCAGCTGGGTCGGATCCCCGACCACGTAAAGCGGCGCCGCCGGTAGCCGCGTCTCGAGGCGGATCGCGGCGCCGAGCGAGCCGCGCACGAGCTCGAGCGTTTCCGCGATGATCCGGTCGATTTCCACCGGCACGCGCTTGCCGCGCTGGCTGCGGCTGTAGTGCAGGATCTGCTCGACCAGCGAGCTCGCCCGCGTCGCCGCGGCGAGCACGTTCCTCGCGTAGCGGCGCTCGGAGGTGCCTTCCGGCGTGCTCTCGACCAGCATCTCGGCGTACCCCAGGATCCCGCCGAGGATGTTGTTGAAGTCGTGCGCGATGCCGCCGGCGAGACGGCCCACTGCCTCCATTTTTTCCGCCTGGCGCAGCCGCTGCTCGAGGCGCGAGCGCTCGGCGTCCGCGAGCTTGCGCTCGGTGATGTCGCGCAGGTTCATCACCACTGCGCGGATGCCCGGCTCGTGCAGCAGGTTGCTGATCGTATTCTCGACCCAGCGCCAGGAGCCGTCCTGGTGGCGAATGCGCACTTCCTGCACCACGACCTTGCCCGGCTGACGGAGGGTCTCGTCGCGCTGGCGCACCGAGCGCTCACGGTGATCGGGATGGATGAGCTCGAGATATTGCTTGCCGCGCACCTCGTCGAGCCGGTAGCCGGTGAGGCGCTCGAACGTCGGGCTGACGTAGAGGATGCCGCCCGAGCCCGGCCGCGTGAGGAGCATCGCGTCGGCGCTGTGCTCGATCATCGCCCGGAAGCGCTTTTCACTGCGCTCCATGGCCCGTTCGCGGCGCGCGAGGCCCCAGGCGGCAAGCGCGATCAGCGCGAGCACCGCCGCCGAGGTGAGGAGCGTGCGCAGGCCGATGAGCCAGGCCTGGTCTCGCCACGGTGCGAGCACTGCCGACTCGGGGGCGCCGGTCGCGACGAACATCGGGAAGCCGCGCACCGCCTGCGCCGAAACCAGCACCCGCTCGTTCATCACCGGGCTCGGCGTCCAGCCGTCGAAGCGCCCGCCGTTCTGCACCGCCTGGTAGATGTCCGTGTTGTTGAACCTGCGTCCCTTGACACCCCCCGGATCGGGCACGCGCGTGATCATCATGCCGTCGAGCGAGAGCAGCGCGATGAAGCCGCCGGCGCCGAGGTCGATCGTCTGGTAGAGGCGGTCGAAGCGGTCGATTTCCATGACCGCGGCGAGCACTCCGTCGAAGGCGCCGCCGAAGCCCGTGAAGCGGCGCGACACGACGAAGCGCCAGCTCGTGGCCACCGGTCCGCCGAGGAAAGGCTCGCTCACGATGACGGCGGGGCCGCGGCCGTCCCGGTGCGCCGCGAAGAGGGCGAGCTTGGAAAGGTCGGGATCGATCGTCGGCAGAAGGTTGGTCTGGGTGAGGACCTCGCCGCGGCGGTCGAGCACGACGATGGAGGCGAGCTGCGCGACGTGCGCGAGCTCCTCGGGCATGTGCCCCAAGGCTTCGGCGGCTTTCGCGGAGCTGCCGTCGCGCACAGCGTCGCGCAGCACAAGGTCGACCGCTTCGAGCGATGCCGCGGTCTGCTCGGCGAGCAGGCGGGTGAGGTTGGAGAAGTCGCGCTGAGCGCGCTGCTGGACTCGCTCACGGTCGGCGCGGATGTCCCAGATCGCCTGACTGACGTTGATCGCGACGAGCACGGCGCCCAGCGCGACGAGCGCGCGGGTCAGCGAGATGCCGGAGAGGGCTGCGCGCAGGCGGCCGGCCGGCATCCGGCGCTACCGCGCGGGCTTGCCGACGAGCTCAGCGACCGCGCGCAGGAGCTCGCCGCGCTTCACGGGCTTGGCGAGCGCACGGTCGGCCCCCGCGTCGAGCGCCGCCTGGGCGCTCAGCCCCTGGCCCGAATTGAAATGGCCGGACACGGCGATCAGCGCCACCCCGGGATGCTCGCGCTTGAGCCACGCGATCGCCTCGGCGCCGCAGGGCCCCGGCATGAACATATCGCTCACGATCAGGGCCGGCGGATTGCGGTCGAGGTCGGCCGTCCCGGTGCAGCAGTCCGCCGCGACGCGCACGCGGTAGCCTGCGCCCACCAGCCAGTCCGTCACCAGCTCGCGCAGGATCGCATCGTCGTCGATGACGAGGATGTCTCCCGGGCGTTTGGAGGGGTCGGTAGCCACGGCGCGCATTCCATAGGGTGCCGATTGCGTGTAATTTACATGCAACTCTAGGGCCGATTACACCTGTAACGGCCGGCGGTAGGGTTTTCTAGACTCCGCTGGCGTGAATGCCACTAATGCCACGATGAGCACGCAAATTACGCCCCCGACCCATGCGGCGCTGCCGCATATCCTGGTCGTGGACGACGATCCAACGATCCGGGAGCTCGTGTCCGACTACCTCGGACAGAACGAGCTGCGCGTAACGGCCGTCGCCGACGGCCGCGGCATGCAGGAAGTCCTCGCCGACCAGGTGGTCGACCTGGTGGTGCTCGATCTGAAGCTCCGCGGCGAGGACGGCATGGCCCTGGCAAGGCGCCTGCGCGACGAATCCGAGATCCCGATCCTGATGCTCACCGGCCGGGTCGAGGAAGCCGACCGCGTCATGGGCCTCGAGCTCGGCGCCGACGACTACCTCACCAAGCCTTTCAGCACGCGGGAGCTGCTTGCGCGCATCCGCACCATCCTGCGCCGCCGCCACGCCGAGGTGCGCCAGGGCAAGCCCGAGGGAATCCGGGCCTACCGCTTCGACGGCTGGGAGCTCAACCTGAACATGCGCCGGCTCACCTCGCGCGACGGCCGGCACGTGGCGCTCAGCAACGGCGAGTTCAGCCTGCTGGTGGTGCTGCTCGGGGCGCCCAACCGCATCCTGTCGCGCGACCAGCTCCTCGACCTCTCGCGGCTCCACAACGACGAAGTCTTCAACCGCTCGGTCGACGTGCAGATCATGCGCCTTCGGCGCAAGATCGAGGTCGATCCGGCGCAGCCGCGCTACATCCGCACCGAGCGCGGTGCGGGGTATCTCTTCGGCGTGCCGGTAGATACGGTTTACTGAAGGTATAGTAGGGCGCGATGCCCTACTCGGTCGAAGGCAAGCTCGTCGTCGCGATCTCCTCGCGCGCGCTGTTCGACTTCGAGGAGGAAAACCTGGTGTTCGACCGCGACGGCGAGGGCGCGTACATCGACCTGCAATTCGCCCGGCTCGACGTCCCCGCGCGCGAGGGCGTCGCCTTCCCGCTGGTGAAGAAGCTCCTCGCCTTCAACACGCCGAAGGCGCAGCGCGTCGAGGTCGTGATCCTTTCGAAGAACGACCCGGTCTCCGGCCTGAGAGTCTTTAAATCAGCGGGGGGCGCTGGACTGGCCCTGGAGCGGGGGGTGTTTACCCGAGGTCGTAGCCCATACAAATACCTGGACGCGCTGAAGGCCAATCTCTTCCTGTCCGCGAACGAGGCCGACGTCATGAGCGCGCTCGAGGCGAAATGCCCGGCCGCGCGCGTGTACCCGGAGTCGGCGCAGGCCGCGAGCCGCCATGCCGACGAGGTGCGCATCGCGTTCGACGGCGACGCGGTGCTCTTTTCCGACGAGGCCGAGCGGGTCTATCAGCGCGACGGCCTCGAGGCCTTCACGCGCCACGAGGCCGCCAACGCGCTGCGGCCGCTACCGCCCGGCCCGTTCAAGCCGCTGCTGGAAGCGCTGCATCGGCTGCAGAGCGCGGCCCGGACCGAAAAAGACTTCCCCATGAAGGTCCGGACGGCGCTCGTCACGGCGCGCAGCGCGCCCGCGCACGAGCGCGCCGTGCGCACGCTGATGGAGTGGAACATCGCGGTCGACGAGGCGATGTTCCTCGGCGGCCTCGACAAGGGCGCGTTCCTCAAGGCCTTCGAGCCCGACTTCTACTTCGACGACCAGCGCGGCCACATCGACTCCGCGCGGGCTCACGTCGCCGCCGGGCACGTGCCGTTCGGCGTCGCCAACATCCGTTAGCGAGTGCCCGAAGAAGTCGCCCCCGCGAAGGCGGGGGCCCAGTTTCGCTTACGGTTGCCCGACCACCACCTCGCTGATCTGGATGGTCGGTGTCAGGTCGGTGTACTTCGGTATGTCCGCCATGATCTCCTTGGCGTGGGGACCAAAGCTCGCCTGGAACGATTCGACGGAATCGCAGTAGATGTGGCACATGCCGACGTAGGTCGGCGGATCGCCCGGAGCTCCGCCCGCCAGCCCCTTGTCCACCGTGTAGAAGCGGCACGCGGCGCCCATCCGGGCTTTCACGAGCGGCATGTGCTTGTCGCGGTAATAGCCGTGGTCGAAGCGGGCGCCCGGCTTGTTCGGATACATCACGCTAACCTTGATCATCGCTGATCTCCTTCCAACTCAGTCCACGATCGACTGGTAGACGAGCTGCTTCACCAGCTTGCGGAAGTAGGCGCGCTGCGGGCTGGGCGCCTGCGTCATCAGCACCGCGGTGAGCTGCTCCTTGGGGTCCACCCAGAAGTACGTGCCGGCATAGCCGGCCCACATGAACTCGCCCTGCGAGCCCGGGACGCCGCCTACGCCGTCGCCCTGACGCACCGCAAAGCCCAGGCCGAAGGTGTAGCCCTTGGTACCGAGTAGCAGCTCGCCTGGCTGCATCGGCTGGTTGATGAACGTGCCGAGGTGGTCCGAAGTCATGAGGCGCACGGTGGTGCGGCTGAGGATCCGCTTGCCCTCGAGCGAGCCGCCGTTCAGCATCATCTGCGAGAAGCGCAAGTAGTCGCCGGCGGTGGAAACTCCGCCCGCACCGCCGGAGTCGTTCTTCGGCGGCGCCGAGACGTCGATCAGCCGGTTCGGCTGCTTCGAGAAGCGGTCGGCGTCGAGCGGCTCGGCGAGCCGCACCATCTTCGTCTGCGGCACCGAGAAGCCGCTGTCGCGCATCTTCAGCGGCCCGAACAGCCGCTCCTGGAGGAAATCGTTGAGGCGCTTGCCGGACGCCGCCTCGACCACGCGGCCGAGCACGTCGGTCGAAAGGCTGTAGTGCCAAGTGGTCCCGGGTTGGAATGCGAGCGGCACCGCGGCGAGCTTCTCGATCTCCTCGGAGGGCGTCACGCCGCGCGCCTCGTAGTCCATGTCCTTGCGATAGACGCCGGCCTTCTCGAGCCCTTCCTTCACCGGCGCGTTCTGCGTGATCTCGCCGTAGGCGAGGCCCGAGGTGTGGCGCAGGAGGTCCTGCACCGTCATCGGCCGTTCGGCGGGAACCGTGGTGTAGCTCGTGCCTTCGGCGGTCTTCGTCGCGACGCTGACCTGCATCTTGTCGAACCCGGGAAGGAACTTGCCGACCGGGTCGGTGAGCTGGATGCGGCCGTCCTCGACCAGCATCATCGCGGCGACGGAGACGAGCGGCTTCGTCATCGAGTAGATGCGGAACACCGTGTCCTCGCTCATGGGCGTGGAGGGCGTCTGCATGCCGACGGCCTCGTGGTAGACGAGCTTGCCTTTCCTCGCCACCATCACCACCGCGCCGCGGAAGCTGCCGTCGGCGACCTCCTTCTTCAGCGCGGCGCCGACCTTGGCGAGCCGCTGCGAGGACATGCCGACGGTTTCGGGCTGCGCCGTCGGCAGCGGCGGCGTGGTCGCCGCGAGGGCGGCGAACGAAACGACGAGCGCGAGCCAGACGAGCGCGGCGCGCGCGGTCCACGTGCTATTCATGGCTGGTTCTCCTCCCGGGGGTTGGGACGCGTATTACGCGCTTGCGCGCGGCCGAAAGCAAGGCTCCCCGCGTCAGGCCAGCATCAGCCCCCAGGCGTCATGCGCTCCGCCGCCTGCTGAGAAGTGATGACCTGGTAGCAAGTTGCCAAGTCCTCCGTGACCCAGCTCGAAACGTAGCTCAGCCCTTCGGGCGCGAGGCGCCCGCGTTCTCTGAACCTGCGATATACGGGCGCGGCATCGCCGTTTCGAAAGCGCTCGAGAACCATGTACAGCGCCACGCTACTTTTCCTTGGTTAGGCCGGGTTCAGGTGATCGGCTGCCTTTTTCTTGTAGCCGTTTACCACTCGCGCCACTTTTCAGTGACATCCTCATGTTCACCGTTGAATCCCAGTAGGGCGCCGGCTTTGATAATAAAAGACGCGATCTGTTCGCGCTGATCGGTTTCGATCAGATCCACGCTTCGCTCATTCAACTGATTCAGCTCGAAAACCGTAGTTTTTACTACGGACAGCGCTTCTTCGCGGCTCTTTGCATTTTGCAAAGCCGCTAGATGCTCATCAAGGATCTGTGCACACCTTTGTATGTCACCTGGCCCGTATTGGGTCCGGCTGTTCCTCATATACGACGTCATCCCGTCGATAAGGGATGCTCGAATCGCTTTCAATTCAGGGTTGTTTGAAAGATTCACCGCCTTGCCGGCTTCGCTTCTCACTTCACGGCCATGGGCACTATCTCGAGGGTCCTCGCACCCGTACATTGTCAGTGCGACTAGCGCGACGCAGATCGTTTTAATAGTTCTCACGTTGCGAGAATCGGCCGTTAGGCGCGTAGGGCTTTCTCATTGGGCGCATCGCCGGTACGCGCCAGCCGGACAACTACAGACCCGGCAATAAAGTCGTGGAGTGCCCTTCGCTTGTTGTTCGTCAACATCGTGAGCAACTCGAGTACGAACCAGGCAAACATCGCATAGAGCGCAATCAAGCGAGCGATGCCTATGGGTGCGCCCTCTGCATAAGGACTGTTGCCTGCAATAACGGTCGGCAGGTCGAGAAAAAGGCCCCAGGCCACGAAGGCAAGCAATACGCTGTCGCGCAACACTGCCTGGCCCATCGACAGGCGTGCCTCCGATTTATCCAGAACCTTCACTCCCATGAGACGCTTGCCAATGGTTTGGCCATAAAGCCCGTGCAGCACGATCGTGTAGGCCACATCAGAGAGGGAATAGAGGACAAACCAGGGCACCAAGAATGCTGTAGCACTAATGTTGTCCCAAACCGCACTGTCGACCCAGCCAAGCGGCAGCAGAACAAACGCATCGATAAAGCCCGCCCAAAAGCGAGGCCAAAAAGTCCTGTACTTCGGAGTGTCGACAGTCACACGCCTGCTCATTCTTGCTGCATTGATCCCCAGCCATCGTTGCGACCCCCGAACCTGGCTGCGTCCTCGGCCAGTTGAGCCTCATAACCGCTGATGGCTTCGTGCGTAGGCTCCATAACTGGATGGGCTTGGACCTGCCAAGGCATTTCGTCGTGCTCCGGGTACTCCGAAAAAGACACCTTCTGATTATTCTTTAGCAGGTGCACGGCGAAGTTGATGGCTGCCTCTTCGGTTGGGAAGATTATCGAGAAATCGATTTCACGCGCCACTGAAAGATTGTCCCCATGCTCCCTCATGCGCCACAGAACGTCACCGTTCTCGTCGTCGGGAAATTGCCTATGGTCTCGCTTCACTGACTCCCACCTTTGATCGTGATGCTCTGGCGATCTTGTCCTAGAAATTATTTGCGCACGACGTTGACATCCACTCGGTCGGATGAAGAGACGCCGTCGTTGTCGGTCACCGTCAGCTCGAAGGTAAGCGTGGTGTTCGCCTGCACCTTCGGTGCGGCGAAGCTCGGCGAGAGTGTCGTGCTGCCGGAGAGCGTCACCGCGGGGCCCGCGACCTGCACCCAGCGCACGCCGGCGATGGTGCCGTCGGGATCGCTCGACGCGCCGCCGTTGAGGCCTACGCTGGCGCGCTGAACCACGGTCTGATCCGGGCCGGCGTTGGCGACCGGGGGCTGGCTCTGGATCACGATGTCGGCGCTGACGGAGGGCGAGTCTGCTTCGCCATCGTTGACGGTCAGCGTGACATGGTAGGAACCTACCGCCGCGAAGCTGTGCGTGGTGCCCGGCGTGCTGGTGATCGCGCTCGAGCCATCGCCGAAGCTCCATCGGTAGCTCAGCGCGTCGCCGTTGGCGTCGGATGAGGCCGAGCCGTTCCAGGTCAGCGGCGTGAGCTTGAAGCCCGTCGCGGGACCGCTCAGCACCGCCACGGGAGCGGTATTGGTTACCGTGACTTGCACGCGCGCCGGCGGTGTCGAGTCGACGCTGCCGTCGTTCACCACGAGCGCGACCGTGTACACCCCGCTGCGGGCGTATGCGTGCGTCGGGGTGGGGCCGGTTCCCCGCGTCCCGTCCCCGAAGTCCCAGGCATAGGTGAGCGGATCGCCGTCGCCATCGGTCGAACGGGTGCCGTCGAAGCGGATCGGTGCGTTCTTCGCACCGCTGTACGGCCCGCCGGCGTTCGCGACCGGCGCCCGATCGAATACCGCCACCACGAGGCTCGCCGGCGCGGAATCGACCTTGCCGTCGCTTACGACAAGCGTCACGGTGTAGTTCCTGGCGTCCGGGTAGGTATGGCTCACCACGGGGCCGACGGCGGTGGTGCCGTCGCCGAAGTCCCAGCGATAGTTGACGATCTCGTCGCCGTCGGGGTCGGTGGAGCCGGTGCCCCAGAACGAGATCGGCGTGCGCTTGGGCGGAAATTGCGGCGAATAGCCGATGCTCGCGATCGGCGCACGGTTGCCCTGCAGCCGGATCGCCCAGCCTTCGTTGAAGCCGGCCGGATTGATACCCTGCCCGACGATGGTATTGCCGTTACCCGACAGCGCCTCGGCCTGCAGATTTTGCCAGCCGCTGATGTCGACGCCGCTCGCTGCGAGCAGGTCGCTTAGCGCGCGCAGTCCGTCGGCCAGCGTCCACACGAAGTACTCGGTGTGGCCGTCGGCGTACAGGCTCCGTCCGAGGATGACCGCGCCATCGTCCGACACCGCAATCGCGGACGACCCCTGATCGCCGGGCAGATGTCCGAGCCCCGTGATGCCGCCCGTGTCGCTCCAGCGAAACGCTTCGGGTCCGCTCTGGCCGACGACGAACAGGCCGTCGGGCGACATCGCTTGCGCCATCGTAACGGCCGCGCCGGGCAGGACGCCGAGATCGGTCATGCCGCCCGCCTCGGTCCAGCGAAACGCTGCGTTGCGCGACGGGTCCCACGCGAAGCCCACCGAGCCGACGATCACTTGGCCGTCGCCCGAGACAAGGCTCGCCGCGCTCGAAGTGCCGCCCGGAAGAAAGCCGAGCCCGACCATGCCCATTGAGCTCGTCCAGCGGAATGCTTCCTGCTCCGAATTCGCGCTCGTGCTCACGCCGACGATCACCGAGCCGTCCGCGGACACCGCGTTCGCGCTGCTATTGGTGTTGCTTCCGCCGGGGAGAAACCCGAGCCCGACAAGAAAATTCTCGTTGCGCGACCAGCGCATCGCCTGGCGATTGGTGTCGAGCGTCCAGGGCGGTCCGACGTTGTAGACCGAGCCCACCATCGTGACGCCGTCCGCGGAGATCGCACTGGCGGAGGTATTGCCGTAGCCGGGCAGCGGAGCTGGAGCGACCGGGCCCGTGAGCTCGGACCAGTAGAACGCGAACGTGCCCGGAACGCCATTGCCCTGCGAGTAGCCGATGGCCGCTTTTCCGTCGGCCGACAAGGCCGTGGGGACGCTGCCGAAAGCGGACGGAATGCCGAGACTCGTCGGGCCGACGTCGTTGCGCCACAGCACCGCATCGGGCTGGTTCACGTTGGATCGGAAGACGATCGAGTGGCCGGCGATCGTCCGGCCATCGGCCGCGACCGCGTGCGCCGCGCTGCCGAAGTTGTCGGGATTGGGCAGCGAGCCCAACGGCGTGAAGTCGGCAGCATGAGCGGCACTTCCCGCGCAAAGGCCCATGGCGAGCAACCCATGACGGGTGGAAGCAACGATGGAACGCATCGACATCGAATCCCCCTTGTTCTTCTTGCTGGCGATACGTTAGCCCGGGAATGCTGCGTGGACATGCGACATAGGACACAGCTGCGGCGAAGAAAAAGGCAGGGGTCGTCTGTTGCAACGCCGCGCTCAGCGCTCCATCGGCAGGCGCGATTTATCTATTTTTCCGGCTGCACGATTCTGCGCGCCAGCCTTTTGCACAACCCACCTCCGACCTGTTAGGCCGGGGTGTCAACTAAATCGGGGGAAGATTTGGCGTCGGTCACCAACGCGCTGTTAGGCCGCATTCGGGCCCCGCGTTTACGCAAGCTTTTCTGCTTCGTAGTAATGGTTGGCTCCCTCATCCACGTGCGTGGCAACAATCCGGAAATCGGATTGCGTCAGAAGCTCCTCGTATCTCTGTCGGCCGAGAGATCTGCACTCGAGTCCAGTATTCATGTCAGCCCAAGTGCCAACTTCCAATGGGGCCGTGAACAGAAATCGACCTCCGGGTACCAGGAATTCTGAAACCCTAGCAATCAACGCTGCTTGGTCCGATTCTGCTAGCAGGAACAGCAGACCAATGGCAATCGCGCCTTCAAACTTGCGGCCAAAGAAGCTGCTCTCTTGCACCCGCTCGCACTGGACGGGAATTTTAGGGAATCGGGTCCGGAACTCTGCAACAAGAGTTGGCGACGCGTCGACTGCCCAAAGTTGTAGCCCCGCCCCGTCTAGTACTGCCGTGATCGGGTAGCCGCCACCACACGCCATCTCGATGACTGTGGCACCCTCGCTGAGAGTCTGAGCCCACTGCTCGACAACGCGGGCGCCGATCGGCGATCTATCGCGTCCACGAATAAATGCACGTGCGTTTGCTTCGTATGCAGTTGCGGCGTCCATCGATCTCGACATTTCCGGGCGTGCGGCCTAACGAAAACGCTTCTCGTTATCGCGCAGGTATTCGCTGTACTTACGGAACGCCGAAACTGCGTCTTCATCGCGCTGCTTAGCGAGGATGAACGCCATGATGCCTAACGTCCGCGTTTTGCCGCGCCGGACGAAGCGCGCAGCGCTGAAGGAAGAGCGTCGGTCAACAACGCGCT